>DASXCX010000251.1:0-2275 GCA_036490955.1 Allostellaceae bacterium
GGGCGAGTCTGATACTTCGACACTGCGCTTAAAGCAAAGAAATCGTTGACAGGCTAGGCCCCTGCTCCCTAGCTATGCCGCGCTTTCGGGCCGATTTCCACCGCTTTGAGCCAAATGAACACGATCGTGACGCCGGCTTCCGTCGCTGGGCTTCTCAGCCCCGAATATGATCGGCCGGGCTATCGCCTGACCGTCGCGGAGCCGCTCGCGCTCGATTCCGGCCAGAGCCTCGCCCCTTATGCGATCGCATACCAGACCTACGGCAAGCTCAACGCCGATCGCTCGAACGCGATCCTGATCTGCCACGCACTGACCGGCGACCAATATGTTGCGGAGCCCCATCCCCTAACCGGCAAGCCCGGCTGGTGGGATATTCTCGCCGGGCCGGGTAAGCTGCTCGATACCGAGCGCTACTTCCTCATCTGCACCAATGTGCTCGGCGGCTGCATGGGCTCGACCGGCCCGGCGGAACTCAACCCCGCAACCGGCTGCCCGTGGAATCTCAGCTTCCCGGTCATCACCATCGGCGACATGGTGCGCGCGCAAAAGCGCCTCATCGATACGCTCGGCATCGAGCAGCTCTTCGCCGTGATCGGCGGCTCGATGGGGGGCATGCAGGTGCTGCAATGGGCGGCCTCCTATCCCGAGCGCGTCTTCGCCGCCGTGCCGATCGCGACCGCGGCGCGACATTCGGCGCAGAACATCGCGTTCCACGAAGTCGGCCGCCAGGCGATCATGGCCGATGCGAATTGGTGCAACGGCGATTATCTCGCGCGCGGCGTCAGGCCCGAGCGCGGCCTCGCCGTCGCGCGCATGGCGGCGCATGTGACCTATCTCTCGGAACAGGCGCTGCACCGAAAGTTCGGCCGCAATCTGCAGAACCGCGAGGCGCTGACCTTCGGCTTCGACGCCGATTTCCAGGTCGAGAACTATCTGCGCCATCAGGGCATGACCTTCGTCGACCGGTTCGATGCGAATTCCTATCTCTACATCACGCGCGCTTGCGATTACTTCGACCTCGCGGCCGAGCACGGCGGCGCGCTGGCGAATGCGTTCAAGAACACCAAGACGCGGTTCTGCTCGATCTCCTTCACCAGCGATTGGCTCTATCCGACCGCGGAGAACCGCCAGATCGTTCACGCGCTCAACGCCGCGGCCGCGAATGTCAGCTTCGTCGAGGTCGCGACCGACAAGGGCCATGATGCCTTCCTGCTCGACGAACCCGAATTCCATGCGACGCTGAAAGGCTTCCTCGACGGCTGCGCCGAGCATCGCGGCCTGATCCGGCGATGAAGTGTCGGCGATGAGCCCGGACGCTTCGACGCTGGCTTCGGGCCGTTTGGCGCCGGCCGTGTCATTGCGCGAAGATCTTCGCCTCGTCGCCGATATGATACAGCCAGGCGCGCGCGTCCTCGATGTCGGTTGCGGCAATGGCGAGCTGCTCTCCTACCTCGTCCACGCCAAATCCGTCGATGGCCGCGGCATGGAGTTGGGTCAGGGCGGCGTCAATTCCTGCGTGCGCAACGGCCTCTCGGTGATTCAGGGCGATGCCGACAACGATCTGCACGATTACCCATCGCACGCCTTCGACTACATCGTGCTGAGCCAGACCCTGCAGGCGACACGCAACCCGCGCGACGTGCTGCATCATCTCGTCCGCATCGGCCGTCACGCGATCGTGTCGATCCCGAATTTCGGCCATTGGCGGATGCGGATGCGGATCCTGATCGAGGGCCGGATGCCGCGCACGCCGGTGTTGCCGCATCACTGGTACGACACGCCGAACATCCATCTCTGCACGATTCTCGATTTCGTCGATCTGTGCGATGAAGAGAACATCGCGGTCGAGCGCAGCGTGACGCTCGACGATTTCGGTCGGCCTTACCGGCTCAATCCGCGCGGCAAGCTCGCCAATCTCCTGGCCGCGCAAGGCCTCTTTTTATTGCGCGGGCGGAACTGAATTAGAAGCGGCCGCAGCCGCAAAACCACTTTGTGGCAAGGGGAGATCGATCATGAGATTGCGCAACACCGGCGTGATACTTGCCGCGCTCGTCGCTATGGCCACCCTGGCGTCGGCCGAAGCCGCCGACTATCTCGGCCCCATCGACGCGCAACGCACCTACTCCTCCGGCGTCGTGACGCAAGGTGGGAAGACAATCTGGCTCGCCGGGATGGGCGGCGTGACCGGTCCCGGCGGCAAGAAGAACAGCGATTTCCCCAGCCAGACGCGGCAGGTCTTCGAGAACATCGCTGCGACGTTGAAAGAAGCCGGCGG
>DASXCX010000252.1:0-2005 GCA_036490955.1 Allostellaceae bacterium
CCCTGATTGGCGAGGACGAAGAACGCGTCGGTGAGGCCGGCCGAGCCGAAATCGATATCGCCGCTGGCGATCGCGACGACGATCGGCTGTGCCGATTCGAACGGCACCATCGTGGCATCGAAGCCTTGCTCGCGGAAATAGCCTTTGGCGTCGGCGACGACCGGCGGGATGCTCGCGAGCGATGTGGAGACAAAGCCGACACGGATCGGTTCGGCGGCGGGTATGCTCGCGGAGCCCAAGCACGTGGCGATGCCGAAGGCCGCCCATGCCGCGGCGGAGCCGAAAGCCCGTCGTGATCGTCCCATCGATTCCTCCCTCAACAAACGCGTCCCACCCGCGAAGATATCATGACAAAACCACAGGAATGCCGTCTTCGCCACCCGATGTTTGAAGCTGAGGAAAAACATCGTGGAGGATGATCACCATGGACATTCACATCCGTTTCGGCCTGACGGGCGCGGCGATGGCGGCTGCGCTGTTGCTGGCGCCGGCACTGGGCTCGGCACAAACGCCGGAACCGGCCGCGGGCAATCCCGCGATCAACAACACACCCGCACCTTCGAGCGCGCGCACAGCGTCGCCGGGGATGGTCTCGCCCTCGAACGAGGCGAATATTCCGAAGGGCTCGAACCCCGACGGCGGCAGCGGCAATCTCGGTCCTGGCAGCGGGGGGACTCCATCCTCGACCGCGTCGGATAATACGATGCCGAGCCAGTCGGCCAACAATCCGCAATCCTCGATCGATGATTCGCGGCCCAGCCAGACCGCGACAAACCCCGACGCGGGGATGAGCAGCGGCGGCGATCGATCGTCGAACTCGGTCCGCGGTGGCGCGGGCTCCATGCCGCAAGGCAAATATGCGTCGCCGCCGACCACGGATGCCGAATAGGCGGCTCAGCCGCCGTAATGCGAGCTGCCGACCTTGCCGCGGAAAACCACGTATTGATAGGCGTTGTAGACGACCATCACCGGGATCAGCAGCCCGATGCCGAGCATCATGATGACGAGGGTGAGGCTGTCCGAGGCGGCAGCCTCCGCCGTCACGCTGCGCGGAATGAGATAGGGATAAAAGCTCGCCGCGAGGCCGCACAGCGAGCAGACGAAAATGCCGATGCTCCATGAAAAGGGGGCAAGCTCGTAGCGCTTTCGGAGCGCACGCGCCAGCATCGCCGAGCAGAAGATGGCGAAGAGCGGCGGGATCGCGAAGGCGCTGACGATGCCGTTGCCGAACCATTTTTCGGCGACGAAAGGATAGCGGATCGGCGTCCAGAGCGAGATGCCCGCCGCCGCGATCAGCATTAGGGCGCCGGCGATCCATGCGGTGCGGATCGCGTGACGCTGCGCCGCGCCCTCGGTCTTGACGATGAGATAGGTGGCGCCGAGCAGCACGTAGCCGAACACCACGCCGAACGCGACCAGAACCGAGAAGGGCGAGAGCCAATCGAAGGCCCCGCCGGTGAAGCGTTCACCCGCAACGCTCGGTCCGCTGATCAGCCCGCCCAAAGTGAAGCCTTGGCAGAGCGTCGCGATCAGGCTGCCGATGCCGAAGGCATATTCCCACAACCGGCGGTACGCATGCTCGCGGTATTCGAAAGCGATGCCGCGGAAGATCAAGGCGAAGATCATCACCATGATCGGCAAATAGAGCGCATTGAGCAGGACGCCGTAAACGAGCGGAAAGGCGCCGAAGAGCGCGCCGCCCAGCACGACGAGCCAGCTCTCATTCGCATCCCAGACGCTGCCGAGGCTCGCCATCATGATGCCGCGACGGTCCTCTTCGCGCACGAAGAGCGAGAGCACGCCAATGCCGAGATCGAAGCCGTCGAGCACGACGTAAAAGGTGAGGAAAAGGCCGAGAAAGCAGAGCCAGACATCGACCAGAAAAAGATGCACGTTGCTGTCCATCGCCTGCTCCTCAAGTCTCGCTTGTGCTTGCGCGACGGTCTTCGGGCGAAGGCTTGCGCAGCTCGGGCGACGGCGCCGGCAGCGTGAGATCGGGGCCTTT
>DASXCX010000253.1:0-16803 GCA_036490955.1 Allostellaceae bacterium
TCGCGAAAATCAGCCATTGCGCGTCCCCCAAGACCGCGCCATCAAAAATCCGAGCAGCGGCCGTTGATCTCCCAATCGCCGTAGCGCGTCGGCTCCGGTCCCTTCGGGCCGCCGATCTCGCGCTCGCCCGCCGCCGGCGCCGGTGTTTTGGCCGCATCAGGCGGTTTGCGCGGCGGCGATGGGGTCGGGCTAGGATCGATTTTACGCTCGGACATGCGGGTAATATGGCCTCCTCGCGTCACGCATGCCAGAGCCTCGCTTGCGAGCGCATCGGGCCGCGTCTATAGCGCGGCGCGATGGCCGATCTCGATGCACTGGTTGGGGGGGATGCCGCCGAATGCCCGCGCTGCGGCAAACCCGGCGCACTGTGCGTTTGCGCCGACATCGAGCCGATCGACAACCGGGTGGCGCTGCTGATCCTCCGGCACCCCCAAGAGCAGGATCGCGAGCTCGGCACCGCGCGTCTGGCGGTGCTGCATTTGAAGCGCGCGGCTCTGAAGACCGGCCTGAGCTGGCCGAGCCTCGCCAAAGCGCTCGGCCGCGAGGTCGACCCCAAACGCTGGGCCGTACTCCATCTCGGTGCGGCGAGCGCCGCGAGCTTGCCGAAGGATCGCGAGCTGACCTTGCTCGATGGTAAAGGCGCGCCGCTGCGCGAGCAGGAGCGTGCTCTGTCCGAGATCGATGGCGTCGTTGCGCTCGACGGGAGTTGGAGCCAGGCCAAGACGCTATGGTGGCGCAATCCCTGGGTATTGAAATGCCGTCGTCTCGCCCTCAATCCGAAGCAACCTTCGCGCTACGGCAAGTTGCGCCGCGAGCCGCGGCGCGAAGGACTGTCGACATTGGAAGCGGCGGCGCTGGCACTGGCGCGGCTCGGCGATCAGCCGGAGATCGAGGCGACCCTTGGCTTGAGCTTTGCGCAGCTGCTCAGCGCGTACCGTTCAGCGAATACACGGGCAAAGTGACAGAACTGGGGCTGCATTTCGGCCAAACTAAGATCGCCCGGAATGTATTGAAGCGCCAAGCATCAAGCGCCAGTTTATGACGATGCCGAGTTTGTCTGCTGTTAGAGGCACCTCTAGTTCAGTCTCCGCGCGAGGTGCGGCCCTCGATCTCATCGGCGCGGTGCTCCGGCAAAAACATCCGCTCGACGAAGCGATCGACGACCATCCCGCGATGTCGGAGTTGCCGGCGCGCGATCGCGCGTTTGCGCGGCTTCTGGTCGCAACGGTGTTGCGCCGCTTGGGGCAGATCGACGCGCTGATCGATCATTGCCTCGAGAAGCCGCTACCTGCGCGCGCCGCGGCGACACAGGATCTGCTGCGTCTGGGCTTGTCGCAGCTTTTGTTCCTGCGCACGCCGCCGCATGCCGCGGTGGCGACCTCGGTCGATCTTGCCGAAGCGCGCGGCTTTCTTTCGTATAAAGGTCTCGTCAACGCCGTGCTTCGCCGCTTGAGCCAGGAAGGCGCGGCACTGATCGCGAGCCAGGACGAGGCGCGATTGAATGTTCCGTCGTGGCTATGGCACAATTGGTGCGAGGCTTATGGCGAGCCGACGACGCGCGCCATCGCGATGGCGCATCTGCATGAAGCGCCGCTCGACATTTCGGCGCGCGGCAATCCGGAGCACTGGCGCGAACGACTCGACGCGGTGATGCTGCCGACGGGCACGCTGCGCCGTCAGGCCGGCGGCCCGATCGCCAGTCTGCCGGGCTATGACGAGTCGGCGTGGTGGGTGCAGGACGCGGCCGCCGCGTTGCCGGCGAAGCTTTTCGGCGCGTTGAACGACCAGACGGCGTTCGATCTTTGCGCGGCGCCGGGCGGCAAGACCGCACAATTGATCGCTGCCGGCGCGCATGTGATCGCGCTCGACCGCTCGCCGCGGCGCATCGAGCGCTTGAACGCCAATCTCGCGCGTCTCCACCTTACCGCCGAAACGCGCGTCGCCGACGCGATCCAGTGGCGGCCGCCGCAACCGGCGAAATACATCCTGCTCGATGCGCCCTGCACGGCCACGGGCGCCATTCGCCGCCATCCCGACGTACCGCATCTGAAGACGCCCGAAGATGTGAGCCGCCTCGCCTCGGTCCAGGAGCGGCTGCTGAACGCAGCCGTCGAGATGCTCGCGCCGGGCGGCCTGCTCGTCTATTGCACCTGCTCGCTCGAAGCGCAGGAAGGCAAGCAGCAGATCGAGAAGCTCCTGGCGCGCGGCGCGCCCGTCAAACGCGTACCCGTCGATGCCGCCGAGATCGGCGGTCTCAAAGAGTGCGTCAGCGCCGAAGGCGATGTGCGCACCCTGCCTTGCCATCTTGCCGAGCTCGACGGCCTCGATGGCTTCTTTGCCGCGCGGCTGGTGCGCAACTGACTTGCGCTTGCTAGGCGGTTTGCTGCCTTGACAGAGGCGGCCGGCGGGTGGCTTGCTCGCCGCCATGCGGAACGAAGAACCCCTGCTCGCCTGGCCGAAAGAAGGCCCGACCCGTGCGCCCTATCGGGTCATGCACGATCCCGAAATCTATCGCCAAGAGATGGATCGCATCTTCCGCGGCCCGACTTGGCATTACCTCTGCCTCGACGCGGAGTTGCCCAATCCCGGCGACTACCGCACCAGTTTCATCGGCGAGGTGCCGATCATCGTCTGCCGCGACGAGGACGGAAACATCAACGCGCTGATCAATCGCTGCGCCCATAAAGGCGCGATGCTGTGCATCGAGCCGCACGGCAACCGCAAGCAATTCGCCTGCGTCTATCACGCCTGGACCTACGATCTGAAAGGTGCGCTGACCTCGATCGCCTTCCAGCGCGGCCTCGCCGGCAAAGGCGGCATGCCCAGGGATTTCGACGTGTCGAAGCACGGTCTGACACGCATCCGCGTCGAGAATTTCTGCGGCATGGTGTTCGGCAGCTTCAGCGACACGGTCGAGAACGTCGAGACCTATCTCGGCCCCGACATGGCGGCGCATGTCCGGCGCATCTTCCATAAACCGGTCGAGGTTCTGGGCTACTACCATCAGGTCCTGCCGAACAATTGGAAACTCTATATGGAGAATTCGCGTGATCCCTATCACGCGACCATTCTTCACGCTTTCTACGCCACCTTTAAGCTCAATCGTCTGTCGATGCTCGGCGGCGTCGCGCTCGGCAAGGACGGCTGGCACAATTTGCTCTACTCGGCGGCGGAGCGCGACATCCAGAAAGAGAATTACGAGGGCGGCCATCTCCGCTCGGTAATCCGCGACGTCGGCCTCGAGGATTCGACCTTCCTCGACCGCATCCAGGAATTCGACGACGGCATCACCGTCGCCATTCAATCGATCTTTCCGACCTGCAACACGCAGCAGATCTACAACACGCTGGCGATCCGCCAGACCGTGCCGCTCGGCCTCGAGAAGGCGGAGCTGCATTGGACCTGCTTCGGCTACAAGGACGACACGCCCGAGCTCCGCCGCATGCGCAATCTGCAGGCCAATCTCATCGGCCCGGCGGGCTATGTCTCGATGGAAGACGGCTCGGTCGGCGGCTATGTCCAGCGCGGCACGGCGGGCGCCGAGGAAGATGCTGCGGCAGTGATGGAAATGGGCGGCCGCACCATCGAGCCGCAACCCGGCGTGCGCGCCACCGAAGTGGCGCTGCGCGGCTTCTGGCGAGCCTATCGCGAGTTGATGGGCTACTGACATGGCGGAGATTTCGGATTTCGCGCGCCGGCAGATCGAGGCGCTGAACACACGCTATATCCGCGCCATCGACGATGACGCGCTCGAGGATTGGCCCAAGCTCTTCACCGAAGAATGCCTCTACCGCATCACGACGCGCGAGAATTTCGCGCAGAATCTGCCGCTGCCGCTGATGGAATGCGCGAGCCGCGGCATGCTGATCGACCGCGTTTTCGGTTATCGCCGCGTCAATATTTACGAGCCGCATCGCTACACGCATCTGCTCTCCGGCCTCGTCATCGAGCCGCTCGATGCGACGCATGCGAAATGCCGGCAGAATTACGCCGTCATCCGTACCATGGTGGCGGGCGAGATGGCGATATTCTCGGCCGGCGTCTATCACGATCGCGTCGTCCTCGGCGACGAGGCCATGTTCGAGGAACGCATCGTCGTCCAGGAATCGCGACGCATCGACACACTGCTCGTGATTCCGATCTGACGCGGCCGATCTGAGATGGGGCCCGAGTCCGACTATCTCACCCTGACGGAAGCCGAAGCGACTTTCCTCAAAGCCGCCGCCGATACGATCATTCCCGCCGACGCATTATCCCCTTCCGGCAGCGAATGCGGCGTGGTCGATTTCATCGATTGCGAGCTCGCCGGACCCTATGGCGAAGGCGCGCGTCTCTATCGCGACGGACCGGTCGCCAAAGGCAAGCCCGAGCACGGCTATCAGCTCGATCTGACGCCGCGCGCGTTTTTCCGCCAGGGCATCGCCGCCGCCGATGCTTGGGCCGAGAGGCGGTTCGGCGCGCGTTTCGCAGCGCTCGACGAGGCACAGCGCCAAGCCGCCTGCGCCGAGATCGAAAGCGGCGCGGCACAGTTCGAGAATTTCGAGGCGCGCGAATTCTTCGATTCGCTCTTGCAGATCGTGATGGAAGGATTTTTCGCCGATCCCTTCTACGGCGGCAATCGCGACATGGCGGGATGGAAGATGATCGGCTATCCCGGCCTGCCGGCCGATTACCAACACGCGATGGAACATTTCCGCGGCCAGAAGCATCGCCCGAAGCCGCGCTCCATCGGCGATTACGCCTGAGGCCGCCGCGTGGGAGTGACGCGGCTTAAACGCACGGACGCCGTCATCATCGGTGTCGGCTGGACCGGCAGTATCCTCGCGCGCGAGCTCACGAAGGCGGGGCTCAAGGTCGTCGCGCTGGAGCGCGGCAAGTTCCGTACGCCGGAAACCGATTTCGCGCTGCCGCATATCCGCGACGAGCTCAAATACGCGGTGCGGCAGGAGCTGATTCTCGATCCGTCGCTCGAGACACTGACCCTGCGGCACGAGATCAACGAGACCGCGCTGCCCTTCCGGCGCTGGGGCGCCTTCATGCCCGGCATGGGGCTCGGCGGCGCCGGCACGATCTGGAACGGCATGACCTGGCGCTTCGCGCCCTTCGATCACGAGATGCGCAGCCACATCGCCGCGCGTTATGGCGAGGGTGCGATTGCCGCCGATCAGACCATCGCCGATTGGGCGATGCGCTATGACGAGCTCGAACCCTTTTACGACCGCTTCGAGAAGCTCTGCGGCACATCGGGCCAGGCCGGCAATTTGCGTGGCCGGCTCATCGAGGGCGGCAACATCTTCGAAGGGCCGCGGCAATCGGATTATCCCAATCCACCGCTCACGCCGTCGCGCGGCGGCGAGCTCTTCGCTCGAGCGGCAAAGAATCTCGGCTATCATCCTTATCCCACCCCCTCGGCCAATCTCAGCCGCGAATACCGCAATCCCGAAGGCGCGGTGCTCAACCCGACGATTTTCTGCGGCCACTGCGATCGTTTCGGCTGCGCCACCAATTCCAAGGCGAGCCCCAACTCGACGATCCTGCCGGTGCTGCTCGATGAGCCGCTGTTCGAGCTGCGCTGCGATTCCTGGGTGACGCAAATCGTCTATGACAAGGCGGCGCGCAAAGCGACCGGCGTACGCTATGTCGATACGGCGAGTGGCGAGGAATACGAGCAGCCGGCGGATCTCGTTCTCCTCTGCGCCTATCCTTTCAGCAACACGAAGCTGCTGCTGATGTCAGGCATCGGCGCGGCTTACGATCCCGCGACGGGTCGAGGCGCGGTTGGCAAGAATTACTGCTACCAGGTCACTGGCCAGGTACCGGTCTTTTTGGAGAACGAGGAGATCAATCCCTTCATGGCGACCGGCGCCAACGCGATGAATATCGACGATTTCAACGGCGACAATTTCGATCACGAGGGCTTGGGCTTTTCCGGCGGCGCGCTGATCTTCGCGAGCCCGACGCATGGCCGGCCGATCATGGGGCGCATGACGCCGCCGGGCACGCCGCGCTGGGGCCGCGCGTGGAAAGAGGCGACGGCGAAATGGTATGGCCACGCTTTCACCATCCACGCCTCGGGCGCGAATTTCGCGCATCGCCATAACTATCTCGATCTCGACCCGACCTATCGCGACAAGCTCGGCAACCCGCTCGTGCGCATGACCTATAATTTCCGCGACAACGACCGGAAGCTCTCGGCCTTCGTCACCGGCAAAGCCGTCGAGATCGCCAAAGCGATGAATCCGACGATCCTCGGCGCACCGATGCCGCGGCGCGGCAATTTCCACATCGTGCCCTATCAATCGACGCACAATACCGGCGGCACGATCATGGGCGCCGATCCCGGTACCAGCGTCGTCAATCGCTATCTGCAGCATTGGGACGCGGATAATCTCTTCGTCATCGGCGCCTCGACGTTTCCGCAGAACCCGGCGCCGCCGCCGACGGGCGCGGTGGGAGCGCTGTCTTATTGGACCGCGGAAGCGATCACCAAGCGTTACCTCGCCGCGCCCGGCCGCCTCGTCTGATCCCTGTTTCAGTGAAATCGAAATTGCCGTCCCACCGGCGATAAGCGTATCCTCGCCCACAAGACGCGCGAGAAGCCACGAGAAAAGGGGGGGAGGGGAGATGGTCGATCAACCGATCGGGCGGCGGAACTTTTTGAAGGGGGCCGGCGCTGCCGGCACGGCCGCGGCGGCGGCCATGACGGGCGGGCTCTCCGCTTGCGCGGAGGGACAGACGCCGGCGCAACAGGCCCAACAAAACGCACCGGCTTCCGAGCCGATGATGACGTTGACCCCGACCGAGGCGGCGTTCCTCGGCGCGGCCTACGACACGTTCATTCCCGCCGATCAATATTCGCCGTCCGGCACGGATTGCGGGATGGTCGTCTATATGGACCGGCAGCTTGCCGGCGCTTGGGGCACGGGCGCGCGGTTTTATCGTGCCGGGCCCTTCCTGCAAGGCAAGCCCGAGCAAGGCTATCAGCTCGCCCTGACGCCGCGCGAATTCTTCGCCGCGGGCATCGCGGCGGCGAATGACTGGTCGCGCCGCACCTATGGCAAGGATTTCGACCGACTCGATCCCGCTCAGCGCGAGGAAGCGCTGAAGACGATGGATGCCGGCAAGGCCGAGTTCACCGATTTCAACAGCAAATACTTCTTCGATCAGCTTTACGAATCGGCGATGGAGGGCTTCTTCGCCGATCCGATCTATGGCGGCAACCGCAACAAGGTGTCGTGGAAGATGGTCGGCTATCCCGGCCTGCCGGCGACGTATGCCAGCAAGGCCGCCGAATATCGCGGCAAGAAAATCAATCTGCCGCCGCAATCGATCGCCGATCTGAGCTGAGGAGGGCGCCATGGCCAAGACGATGAAGCATGTCGATGCCGTGTGCGTCGGTATGGGTTGGGCGGGGAGCATTATGGCCCGCGAGCTGACCAAGGCAGGGCTCACGGTGGTGGGGCTGGAGCGCGGCGCGATGCGCAGCACGCGCGAGAATTTCGTCATGCCGACGGTGCGCGACGAATTGAAGTATCGGCTGCGTCTCGAATCGATGCTCGATACGTCGACCGAGACGATCACCATGCGCCACGATCCGAGCGAGACCGCGCTGCCGCAACGGCGTTGGGAGTTGTTCCCGCTCGGCGACGGGTTAGGCGGCGCCGGCGTGCATTGGAACGGCATCACCTTCCGCTTCAGCCCGGCCGAGTTTCAGCTGCACAGTCATCTGACGCAGCGCTATGGCAAGAACGCAATCCCCGCCGACATGCCAATCCAGGATTGGGGCGTCACCTACGACGATCTCGAGCCCTATTACGACAAGTTCGAGAAACTCGCCGGGGTCAGCGGCAAGGCCGGCAATCTCAACGGGCAGATCATTCCGGGTGGAAATCCTTTCGAGGGGCGGCGCTCATCGGAATATCCCAACAAGCCGCTGGTCATGTCGCAGGGCGGCCTGATCTTCAACAAGGCCGCATCGGGTCTCGGCTATCACGTTTTCCCGACGCCGGCTTCGAATTCGAGCGCGCCCTACACCAATCCCGAGGGCCTCACGATCGGCCAGTGCCAATATTGCGGCCATTGCGAATTCTTCGGCTGCGAGGCCAACGCCAAGGCGAGCCCGCTGGTCTGCGTCGTGCCGGCCTTGCTGCAGGATAAGAAATTCGAGCTCCGCACCAACGCGCATGTCGCGCGGCTCGATTACGACAAGCACGCGAAAAAAGTGAAGGGGGTCGTCTACATCGATCGCCTCAGCGGCGAGGAGATCACCCAGCCCGCCGATTTGGTGATTCTCACCGCCTATCCGTTCAACAACACGCTGCTGCTGCGGCTTTCCGATATCGGCGAAGCGTACGATCCGCATACCGGCAAAGGCGTTGTCGGCAAGAATTATTGCTATCAGACGATCGGCATCGCCGGCTTCTTCGTCGAGGACGAGATCAATCCGTGGATCGGCACCGGCACCTCGGCCGCCGCGATCGATGATTTCCAGTCCGACAATTTCGATCACGGTGGGCTGGGCTTCTTCGGAGGCGGCTATATCTGCATCTCGGGCAGCGGCGGCCGGCCGATCCAGGTGCGCGCCACGCCGCCGGGCACGCCGCGCTGGGGCACGGCGTGGAAAGAAGCAACGGCGAAATACTACAACCACAATCTCAGCCTTATGGCCCATGGTTGTCAGTACCCACACCGCACCAACTATCTCGATCTCGATCCGACCTATAAGGATTCGATCGGCCGGCCGCTGGTGCGGATGACGTTCAACTTCAAGGACAACGACTACAAGATGTCCGCCTACATCACCAACAAGGCGGTGGAGATCGCGCGTGCGACCGGCTCCAAGGTCGTCACCTCGCTGCCACGCCGCGGCAATTTCGGCGGCATCAACGGCTTTGCCTCGCATCATACCGGCGGCGCGATCATGGGCACGGATCCCAAGAGCAGCGCGGTCAACCGCTATCTGCAGAATTGGCAAGCGAGCAATCTCTTTGTTATCGGCGGCTCGGCCTATCCGCAGGCGACCGGCCACAATCCGACCTGCACGATCGGCGCGCTCGCTTATTGGTCGGCGCATGCGATCACGAGCCAGTATCTCAAATCGCCGGGAGCTCTGGTCCATGCCTAACGCTTGAGCAAGGCCGGCGCCTGCAATCCGCTGACCATCCCGCTATCCTGTCGCGATCGAACGCGGCTGGACATCATGCGCGACCATCTCATCGCTTTTTGTATCCTTCTTTCGGCGACGTTTGCCCCCAGGACGGTATGCGCAGCCGATGCGCAGCATGGCGCACAGCTCTTCCAAGCCTGCGCCGCCTGCCACAACGACCGGCCGGACGCGACCGGGCCGAGCCTTAAAGGCGTGGTCGGCCGCCGGGCGGGTGCGCTCGATGACTTCCGCTACTCGCCGGCGATGCAGCGAGCCGGTTTCGCTTGGACACCGGCCAATCTCAAAGATTATCTGCGCGATCCGCAAGGCAAGGTGAAAGGCAACCGCATGCCGTTCTCCGGCATGGCTGACAATGCCGATGTCGACGACCTCGTCGCCTATCTCGCCACTCTGAAATAGGCCTGGAATCGGCCCGGAAATAGCGCTCGGGGCGGTTCTGCGGCTTCCTTGCCCCGCTCCGCCATCCCTGTTACCTAGGACCGCATGCAACAGCCCGTCCGCATCGCACCCTCGATTCTCTCCGCTGATTTTGCAAAGCTCGGCGAAGAAGTGCAGGCGGTCGATTCGGCCGGCGCAGATTATATCCACATTGACGTGATGGACGGGCATTTCGTGCCCAACCTCACCATCGGACCGAGTGTCGTCAAAGCCCTGCGCCCGCATTCGCAGTTGACCTTCGACACGCATCTGATGATCGCGCCGGTCGATCCCTATGTCGCCGACTTCGCCGCCGCCGGCGCGGATATCATCACCGTGCATCCCGAAGCCGGACCGCATCTTCACCGCACGATCCAGCTGATCAAATCGCACGGCAAGAAGGCCGGCGTCGCGCTCAACCCGGCGACGCCGATCGAGCATATCGAATACGTGCTGAACGACATCGATCTCGTGCTGGTGATGAGCGTCAATCCCGGCTTTGGGGGGCAGAGCTTCATTCCCGAGGCACTCGACAAGCTGCGCGCGCTGCGCGCCCGCATCGACAGACTGGGCCGGAAAATCGATCTCGAAGTCGATGGCGGCATCAAGGAAGACACGGCGCGTGCGGCGATTGCCGCCGGCGCCGACGTCTTGGTCGCAGGCACCGCAACTTTCACCGGCGGCGCCAACGCCTATGCCAGCAACATCCGGCGCCTGCGGGGCGGTCCCGCCGTGCTCAACAATCGGCTCGGCGGCTCACCGCCATGAACCCCGGTCTGCGCGCGCTCTATCACGGCTCGGCGATCTATCATCTCAGCTTAGGCGGGCGCGCGCCGCGCGAGTTGGCGCTGAAGCTCGATCCCTGGCCGGGCGACGCGGTCCAGGGCGAGGCGCTGCTCGCTGGCGAGTTCCGCTTCCAGAGCGAGGCCGTGCGCGCGCCCTCGCCGCCTTGGCGCGCCGGCACCAGCGACGAATGGCGCGCCGATCTGCAGCGCTTCCAGTGGCTTGGCGATCTCGCCGCCATCGGCAGCGAGGCGGCATGGGAAGCGGCGCGACGTTGGACCGCCGAGTGGCTCCAGCAATTCGATATCTACGACCGGGTCGCGTGGCGCGCCGATGTGATCGGCGACCGGCTCTTCGCCTGGCTCGAATATTTCGACCGCCTCGCCGTCGACGAGTCGTTGCGCGCGGCGATGCTGAAGAGTCTGGCACGGCAGTCGCGCCATCTCGCGCGCGTCGCGCATCGCGAATCGCCCGGCCTGCCCCGACTCGCGGCGCTGCGCGGCCTCGTTGCCGCGCTCGGCGCGCAAGTGCTCGACCGCGCGCTCGCCCGCGCACTTGCGCATTTCGCGCGCGAGATCGAGGCGCAGATCCTGGCCGACGGCGGCCATGTCGCGCGCAACCCGGAGGCGCAACTCGCTTCGCTGCGCTATCTCGTCGATGCGCGTGCCGCGCTCGCCGCCTCACATAACGAGATTCACGGCGCGATCCAGCAGGCGATCGACCGCGCCGCGCCGATGCTGCGCTTCTTTCGCCATGGCGATGGACGCTTTGCGCTGTTCAACGGCGCCAATGAAGGCGACGGCGCGATCATCGATCGCGTGCTCAACCGCGCCGACGCCAAGGGCCGCGCGCCGGCGACCGCGCCGCATTGCGGTTACGAGCGGCTGCGCGCCGGTCATTCCCTGGTGCTGTTCGATTGCGGCAAGCCCCCACCGGCGGGGCTCGATCTCGATTATCACGCCGGCGCCCTCGCCTTTGAGTTGAGCTATGGCCGCGAGCGGCTGATCGTCAATTGCGGCGCCTATCACGGGCCGAGCGCAGAATGGCGGGGGGCGATGCGCGCCACCGCGGCGCATTCGACCTTGATCGCCGCCGATACCAGCTCGGCCGAATTCCGCGCCGATGGCAGCGTTGCCATCGGACCGCAGGAAGTGACGGCGATGCGTGCCGAGGATGCGGGCGCGCAATGGGTCGCGGCGAGCCATGACGGCTTTAAGAAGACGCTCGGCCTAACCCACGCACGGCAATTGTTCCTCGCCGCCGACGGCGAGGATCTGCGCGGCGAGGATCGCTTGACCGGGCGCGCGGGCCAAGGCTTTGCCATCCGCTTCCATCTGCACCCAAACGTGCAGGCGTCGCTGGCCCAGGACGGCAATGCCGTGCTGCTGCGGCTGCCGGGAGGCGCGGGCTGGCGCCTCAGGATGCAGGGCGCGGTGCTGAGCATCGCCGAGAGCATCTATGTCGGCGCGGGCGGCACCAAGAAGACGCGGCAGGTTGTGCTCGATGGCCATGTCGGCAGCACTGGCGCGATCGTCAAATGGGCGCTGCGCCGCGAAGTGAAGAAGCAAAGCGAGGACACGCAGCCGTCGCTCGCCGAGGATCTCTAGCCACGGTCTCGTGTAGTGCGTCGGTTCTTGCCAGGCGCTAGAACGGCGGTATGACGCACATTTTTCGGCCGACGCGACGGCAGATTCTGCATGGCGGCGCGACGCTCGCCAGTGCAGCTGTCTTGCCGGGTCTCATCGGCTGCGCGGCGCCCGGTCCGCGCTGGTCGAGCGATCCCTTCAGCCTCGGCATTGCTTCGGGCGATCCCGCGCCCGATGGGTTCGTGCTTTGGACGCGGCTCGCGCCAGAGCCGCTGAGCCCCGATCCGGCAACGCCTGGAGGCATGAGCGGCGGCGCGGTGCCGGTCGCTTACGAGATTGCCAGCGATGCCGCGATGACTCGGAGCGTGCGCAGCGGCACGGTGCTCGCGCTCCCCGAAGACGCATGGTCGGTGCATGTCGAGATCAGCGGCCTGCCGCCGGGCCGGCCTTACTGGTATCGCTTTGTCGTGGGCGCGGCGCAAAGCGCTATCGGCCGTACGATGACCGCCCCGGTTGCGGGCGCGCCGCTTGATAAATTCCGCTTCGGCTTCGTCTCCTGCTCCAACTACGAGCTCGGCTATTTCTCGGCCTATCGTCATCTGGCCGAAGAGCAGCCGGATGTCGCGATCTTCCTCGGCGATTATATCTATGAATTCGTCGGACGACGTCTCAGTGTGCGCAAGCACAGCGATGGCGTCGCCGCGACCGATCTGCGCACCTACCGCAATCGCTATGCGCAGTATCGCACCGATCCCGATCTGCAGCGGCTCCATGCCGACGTGCCTGCGCTGATGATTTGGGACGATCACGAGGTACAGAACGATTACGCCGACGATCTCTCCGAGACCTTCGACGATCCGGCGAAATTCCTCCAACGTCGCGCCGCCGCTTATCGCGCGTTCTATGAGCATATGCCGGTGCGACCGAGCCTCTCACATCCCGAGGGGCCGAACATGCGTATCTACGACCGGCTCGCTTTCGGTGATTTGATCGAATTCTCGCTGCTCGATGGACGGCAATACCGCTCCCGCCAAGCTTGCTATGCGCGGCCCAATAACGGCGGCGGCCACATCGAAAGCAATGCCTCTTGTCCCGAGCGTCTTGATCCCGCGCGCTCGATGATTGGCATGGCGCAGGAGCGATGGCTTTTTGATGGGCTCGCCCAATCCCGATCGCGTTGGAACGTGATTGCCCAAGACGTGCTGATGGCCGAGTTGCACGAGACAATGCCCGACGGCGACGGTTACGGCTTCTGGACCGACGATTGGAACGGCTATCCCGCGAGCCGCGCGCGGCTGCTCCATCATTTCCAAGAGTCGAAAGTGAAGAATCCGGTGGTGATCAGCGGCGATATCCACTCCTTCTGGGCGAACGAGCTGCGGATCGACAATTCCGATCTGCGGGCGCCGCCGGTTGCGACCGAATTCGTCGGCACCTCGATCATCTCGTTTGGGCCGCCCTATGACACCTTCGTAAAATTCCTCCCCAACAGTCCGCACGTCAAATTCTTCGAAAGCCGCAAGCGCGGGTACGTGCTGGTCGAGACTGCGCGCAAGCAGATGGACGTGAAGATGCAAATCGTATCGGATGCGGCTGATCCCAGAGCCACCCTTTCGACCCTGAAACACTGGGTCGTGGAAGACGGCCGGACCGGCCCTCAAGAAGGGTAAATCGGCAGCGGACAATCCGTCATTCGAGTGTCATCTATCTGTCATCAAGCGACGGTATAGGTCGATGGCAGAAGCCGACCAGCATCGTGTCGGCCGGAGGGGGCCTCAATGAGCGACGCGACGATCAATCGTCGGATTAAAACGCCACACGAGCCGCACGCGCATCACGCCGATCACCCGCTGCATCATTCGCGCGAGCCGCGTTGGACATCGCGTGCAACATCGTTTGGCGTGTTCGGCATCCTGGCACTCGGCGCCATCTACGCAGGCACATCGCTGGTCAGCGATCTGATCGCGATGGGACCGACCACGACGATCATGCCATTCATCCTGCTCGGCGTGGCGCTCTGCATCGCGCTGGGCTTCGAATTCGTTAACGGTTTCCACGACACCGCGAACGCGGTTGCGACCGTGATCTACACGCATTCGATGGCGCCGCAAGTCGCGGTTGTCTGGTCGGGCATCTGGAACCTGATCGGCGTCGTGAGTTCGGCCGGCCTCGTCGCCTTCACCATCGTCTCGCTGCTGCCGGTCGAGTTGATCTTGCAGGTCGGCTCGTCGGCCGGTTTCGCGATGGTGTTCGCGCTGCTCATCGCCGCAATCATCTGGAACATCGGCACTTGGTATTTCGGCATTCCGAATTCGAGCTCGCACGCCTTGATCGGATCGATCATCGGCGTCGGCCTCGCCAATCAGCTCATGGGCGGACCGAACGGCACCAGCGGCGTCGATTGGGGCCAGGCGGTCGGCGTGTTCCGTTCGCTTGCCTTCTCGCCGGTGATCGGCTTCGTCCTGTCGGCGCTGCTCCTCCTCGGCGCCAAGGTGGTGTTGCCCTTCCCGAAGCTTTACACCTCGCCCGAAGGCGCCAAGCCGCCGCCGGCCTGGATCCGCGGCTTGCTGATCCTGACCTGCACCGGCGTCAGCTTCTTCCACGGCTCGAATGACGGGCAAAAAGGCATGGGCCTCATCATGCTGATCCTGATCGGCTGCGTGCCCACGGCCTATGCACTGAACCATGCGGTCGGCGCCGACCATGTGCAGATCTTCCATCAGGCCAGCCAGCGCGCTGAAGCCGTGGTCGCCAATCACAGCAATGGCGCGACGAGCGCCGATGCGCGTAAGGACGTGACGACAGCGCTCGAGCAACGCACCGTAACGCCGGCATCGATCCCCGCTCTCAAAACGCTGATCGCAGGCATCGACCTGCAGGTCGACGAATACGGCGCCTATTCGCATATCCCGGCCGAGAAGACGACCAACGTCCGCAACGACATGTATCTCGCGAGCGAGATGCTGGCGCGTGTGAGCAAGGACGATCAGCTGAAGCTCAGCACTGCCGAGCAGGCCGATCTCAAGGCTTATAAGGGCGAGATAGACAACGCCACCAAGTTCATCCCGACCTGGGTGAAGATCGCAGTCGCGATCGCGCTCGGCATGGGCACGATGATCGGCTGGAAGCGCATCGTCGTCACCGTCGGCGAGAAGATCGGCAAGACGCACCTCACTTATGGCCAGGGCGCGGCCGCCGAGATCGTCGCCATGGTGACGATCGGCGCCGCCGATCAGTGGGGCTGGCCGGTCAGCACGACTCACGTTCTGTCATCGGGTGTCGCTGGCACCATGGCGGCGAACCGCTCGGGCCTGCAATGGTCGACGATCCTCAACATGCTCATGGCCTGGGTGCTGACGCTCCCGGCCGCGATCATGCTCTCGGCCAGCCTGTTCTGGATTTTCCGTCAGGTCTTCTAGTTCGGGTGGCGCGCGGGGTTAGGTGATCCCTAAAACCTCGCGCGCCTTCGCCCAACTCTCCTCCCGCGGCACATCGAAGCGATAGCGATCGGCGGCCGAGATAGGCGCGATCACCGCCTGCTCGAAACTCGCGCGTGCGCGCACCTGCTGATACCACTCCGTCACCTTCGGGCGCCGCTCGCGCCACAGACCGTCGAGCCCGATCGCCTCGGCGCGGAAGATGTAGGGCGTCGCCGCCGCATCGGCGAGCGTGTATTCCGCGCCCGCCAGGTAAGGATGCCGGCCGAGCGTCTCCTCCATCTCGCCGATATATCGGTCGTAATTCTTGAGGGCCGGTGCGACATGCGGGGCGGCAAGGCCCTGCGCGATCGAGAGCCGCTGGCGCTCGCGATAATCGGGATTCGGGATCTTCGCGAGATGGGCTGCGAGTTCCTCCGCCGATTTCTGGATCAGCACTTTGCGATTGGCGGTCGCGAAGGTGATGACGGAGCAGGCGGCGTGGAGATAATCGTCGATCTTCTTCATGAAGAGCCGCGCCTGGTGGCGCAGCGCCGGATCCTTCGGCATCAGCGGCGGGTGCGGAAAAGCCTCGTCGAGATATTCGATGATCAGCGTCGATTCGATCAGCACCTTGCCATCATGAACAAGCGTCGGCACCACCTCGTTGGGATTGAGCCTGGCGTAATCCGGACGGTGTTGGTCGCCGCGCTGGAGATCGAGAATTTCGCCCTCGAAAGCGAGGCCCTTTTCGGCGAGCGCCAATCGCACCTTGACGGAACAAACCGAAGTGCTGCCTTGATAGAGATAAAGCATGGGTGCCTCGCCTTGGGGGTGCCCGGCAAGGTAGAAATGGGTAGGCATTCGGGCAAGCGAGACGATTGTGAAGCTGTCGATTCTTTCCGTCGCGGATCATTATCCCGATGGCGCGCGCCAGCAGGGAACGCTCTATCGCGCCATCATCGACCAGGCTGTGCTGGCGGAAAGCCTCGGCTATGAGATCTGCTTCGTCGCCGAGCACCACTTTCACCCTTACGGTACCGTACCCAATCCCGCGGTGCTGCTCGCCGCTATCGCCGAGCGCACCAGCAGCATCCGCCTGGGACCCGCGATCACCGTGCTGCCGTTCCGCGACCCGCGCACCGTCGCCGAGGATTATGCGCTGCTCGACCAGCTCTCGAACGGGCGGCTGATCCTCGGTCTCGGCTCCGGCTATCTCAAGCACGAATTCGCCGGCTTCGGGCGCGACCCGGGCGAAAAGCGCGACCGCTTCGACGAGAACATGACGATCGTGAAGCAGCTCCTCACCGGCGCGCGCGTGACCCAGGCCGGAAAATTCACGTCCCTCGACGCGGTGCAGCTCAACGTGACGCCGCAACAGGAAGAGGTGCCGATCTACGTGGCGGCGCTCAACAAGGAAGCGGTCTATCACATC
>DASXCX010000254.1:0-10237 GCA_036490955.1 Allostellaceae bacterium
TAGGTCTGCGGATCGCTGGCCCGCGCCGGTATTCCGACAAGCGCGAGGAAGCAAAGGACGAGCGCCTGCAAGCTCCGCGCGATCGCGTTACGAAAATTCTGCTTTCGCCAAGCCACGAGCCCACGCCCTTCCCAATCGTGCCGAGCCTTGCCTGCAATTACGGCGAAATTGGGATTTTGCCCGCCGCAGAAGGGAAGCCGAAAGAAGCGTGTTCTGTTCGACTATTCCGCCGCCGCGACCTTGCCGGTGCCGCCGATCGCGCCCGAGGCCTTCACATCGGCAACGCGCTTGTCATCGTAGCGCAGCACTTGGCGCATGATCTCCTCGGTATGTTCGCCGAGCAGCGGCGAGCGTACGACATCGCTTGGGCTGGCGGAGAGCTTGATCGGATTGCCGACCGAGAGATATTTGCCGCGCGTTGGATGATCGACCTCGACCACGGTACCGGTCTCGCGCAGGCTCTTCTCCTCGGCAAGCTCTTTCATCGAGAGGATCGGGCCGCAGGGGATGTCGTATTGGTTGAGGATGTCCATCGCCTCGAACTTGGTCTTGGTCATGGTCCAAGCTTCGATGCGGTCGAAGATCTGCTTGAGGCGCGGCAGCCGCGCCTCGGGCTTGGCATAATCCGGATGGGTGATCCAGCCTTCTTCGCCGATCACCTTGCAGATTTCCGCCCAGACCGGCGCCTGGGTGATGAAATAGATATAAGCGTTGGGATCGGTCTCCCAGCCTTTGCATTTGAGGATCCAGCCTGGTTGACCGCCGCCTGAATCATTGCCCGCGCGCGGCGTCGCCTCGCCGAACGGAATGTTCTGGCCGTATTGGCTGTATTCGGTGAGCGGTCCCACCTTCAGCCGCTGCTGATCGCGCAGCTTCACGCGGCAGAGATTGAGCACGCCATCCTGCATCGCAACGGTGACGCGCTGGCCTTTGCCGGTGCTCGTGCGCTGGAACAGCGCGGTGACGATGCCGAGGCAAAGATGCAGCCCCGTGCCGCTGTCGCCGATCTGCGCGCCGGTGACGAGCGGCGGGCCCTCGCGGAAGCCGGTGGTCGAAGCCGAGCCGCCGGTGCATTGCGCGACATTCTCGTAGACCTTGCAGTCCTCATAGGGGCCGGGACCGAAACCCTTGATCGAGGCATAGATGAGGCGCGGATTGATCTCCTGGATGCGCTCCCAGGTGAAGCCCATGCGATCAAGCACGCCGGGGCCGAAATTCTCGACCAGCACGTCGCAGGTCTTCATCAGCCCTTCGATCAGCTCCTTGCCGACCGGGTTCTTCGCGTCGATGGTAATCGAGCGCTTATTGTGGTTGAGCATCGTGAAATAGAGGCTGTCGGCGCCCGGCACGTCGCGGAGCTGGCCGCGCGTAACATCGCCTGCACCGGGCCGCTCGACCTTGATCACATCGGCGCCGAACCAGGCGAGAAGCTGCGTGCAAGTCGGTCCCGATTGCACATGGGTGAAATCGAGAACCTTAACGCCGTCGAGTGCCTTGCCCATGTTCGTCTCCCGTATTCGGTTCCCTGTTCCATTCCATCGCGGCGACCGCGCCGCTGCGCGAGAAATCCTACTTCTTCTTCAGCGCGCTTTGCGGATTGAGATTGCCGATACGGCCGCTCTCGCTGCCGGCGGCCGGATCGATGACCGCATTGATGAGGGTGGGCTTGCCCGAGGCCAGAGCGGCATCGACCGCCTGTTTCAGTGCATCGGGTGATTCGGCCTGCACGCCGACGCCGCCGAACGCCTCCATGATCTTGTCGTAGCGCGCGCCCTTGACGAAAACCGTCGTCGCCGGATCGGCACCGCCTGCATTGACGTCGGTCCCGCGATAGATGCCGCCATTATTGAAGACGACGATGCAGACCGGCAGGTTGTACCGGCAGATCGTCTCGACCTCCATCCCGCAGAAACCGAAGGCACTGTCGCCTTCGATCGCGAGCACGCGGTGACCGGTTTCGATGGCCGCGGCGATCGCCTGTCCCATGCCGACTCCCATCACGCCCCAGGTTCCGACGTCGAGACGCTTGCGCGGCTTGTAAATGTCGATGACGCCGCGCGCGAGATCGAGCGTATTGGCGCCTTCATTGACGAGGATCGTGTCTGGCCGCTCCTTGATGACCGTCCGCAACGCGCCGAGCGCGCCGTGATAATCCATCGGCGAATTGTTGTTCATGAGGCGCGGCGCCATCTTGGCGATGTTTTCTTCGCGCTTGCCGTTGACCGTCTTCGTCCAATCGGCCGGCGGCTGCGGCCAATGCCCACCCATGCCTTCGATCAACGCCGCGACGCAGGAGGCGATATCGCCCACCAGCGGCGCGGCGATCTCGACATTGCTGTCCATTTCCTTGGGCTCGATGTCGATATGGATGAATTTCTTCGGCGCATCGCCCCAATTCTTGCCCTTGCCATGCGAGAGCAACCAGTTGAGACGAGCGCCGATCATCAGCACCACGTCGCTATCCTTCAACACGGTCGAGCGCGCGGCGCCGGCGCATTGCGGATGCGTATCCGGCAACAAGCCCTTCGCCATGCTCATAGGCAGAAAGGGCGCGCCGCTCTTCTCGACCAGCGTCTTGATCGCCGCGTCGGCTTGCGCATAGGCGGCACCCTTGCCGAGGATGATCAGCGGCCGCGCCGCGGATTTGAGGACATCCAGCGCCCGTTTCACCGCATCGGACGCCGGAATCTGCGCCGGCGCGGGATCGATGACTTTGACGAGAGACTTCTTGCCCGCCTCTGCGCTGATCACCTGGCCGAAGAGCTTCGCCGGCAGGTCGAGATAGACGCCGCCCGGCCGCCCAGACAACGCCGCGCGCAGCGCGCGCGCCACGCCGATGCCGATATCGACGGCATGCAGCACACGGAACGCCGCCTTGCACAGCGGCTTGGCGATCGCGAGCTGATCCATCTCCTCATAGTCGCCTTGTTGCAGGTCGACGATCTCGCGCTCGGAGGAGCCCGAGATCAGAATCATCGGATAGCAATTGGTCGTCGCGTGAGCGAGCGCCGTCAACCCATTGAGGAAGCCAGGGGCCGACACGGTGAGGCAGACACCAGGCTTCCCGGTCAGAAAGCCGGCGATGGCGGCCGCGTAGCCGGCATTCTGCTCGTGGCGAAAGGAGAGAACGCGAATGCCCGCCGCCTGCGCCATGCGGCCCATATCCGTAATTGGGATACCCGGCACGCCGTAGATGGTATTGAGGCCGTTGAGCGTGAGCGCGTCGATGACGAGGTGGAAGCCGTCCGTCAGCTCCTGTGCCGCGTCCGCAGCGGGCTTCGGCTGTTCTTTCAGCGTCGTCGCTTGCGCCATTGTCACCTCCCTGAGAGCGGTTACACGCGGAATGTCTGGTTCTTTCGGCACATGCCGCGACCTGCTCCCCAGCACGTGCGTCCGCCGGAACGCAATCAAACTGTCATTTATCTAGCACATCCATCGCGATTCAATAGCGGAGTCCCGGCCACTTGTCGCGCGCGGCGAAGCTTATTCTTGACTCTGCGGCGGTGCACAATTAGAGCGGCGCGCCATGGCACGCACCACGACACGCACGGCGAAGTATCTCAAGTTCCGGGGCCGTTTGGTCATCGTCGGCTTCGGCAGCATCGGTCAAGGCGTTCTCCCGCTGATCCTCCGCCACATCGACATGAAGGCGAACCAGGTGACCATCGTCACCGCCGAGGATCGCGGCCAGAAAGAAGCGAAAGACCTCGGCGTCCGCTTCATGGTCGAGCCTTTGACCCGCGAGAATTACGCCGCGATTCTCGAGCCGCTGCTCGGCCCCGGCGACTTCTTGCTTAACGTTTCGGTGGAAGTCTCGAGCCTCGCGTTGGTCGAGCTCTGCCGCGAGCGCGGCGCGCTCTATCTCGACACCTGCATCGAGCCCTGGCCGGGCGGCTACACCGATCCCGATATCTCGCCGTCGCTGCGGTCGAACTACGCGCTGCGCGAGAATGCGCTGGCGCTGCGCGCCAAGAACCCAGGGGGACCGACCGCCGTGCTGACCCATGGCGCCAATCCCGGCCTGGTCTCACACTTCCTCAAGGTTGCGCTGCTCGATCTTGCCGAAGAGCAAGAGCTGAACCAGCCACAACCCAAGACACGCGAAGAATGGGCCGCGCTCGCTTCCGAGCTGGGCGTCAAGGTGATCCACGTCGCCGAGCGCGATACGCAGGTTTCGCGCATCCCGAAACAGCCGGGCGAGTTCGTCAACACCTGGTCGATCGACGGCTTCGTCTCCGAAGGACTGCAGCCCGCCGAATTGGGCTGGGGCACGCACGAGACGCATTTCCCGGCCGATGGCGGCCGCCACGAATTCGGCACCGGCTGCGCGATCTTTTTGAATCGCCCGGGCGCGACGACGCGCGTGCGGAGCTGGACGCCGCTGGAAGGCCCATACCAGGGCTTTCTGATCACCCATAACGAGGCGATCTCGATCGCCGATTACTACACGGTGCGCGATGGCGATAAGGCGAGCTATCGCCCGACCGTGCATTACGCTTATCACCCCTGCGACGACGCCGTGCTGTCGCTGCACGAGATTTGGGGCAAGAACTTCCGCATGCAGGAAACTAAGCACCTGCTGATGGACGAGATCGAGCACGGAATCGACGAGCTCGGCGTGCTGCTGATGGGCCACAGGCAAGGCGCTTATTGGTACGGCTCGCGCCTCTCGGTCGAAGAAGCGCGGCGCCTGGCGCGCTTCAACAACGCGACGTCGCTGCAAGTCACCGCGGCGGCGCTCGCCGGCATGATCTGGGCGCTGGAAAATCCGACACGCGGCATCGTCGAGCCCGACGAAATTGACCACGAGCGCATTCTCGACATCTGCCGCCCCTATCTCGGCAAGGTCGTCGGCGAATACAGCGACTGGACGCCGCTGGTCGATCGCGGCCGCCTCTTCCCCGAAGACATCGACAACGACGATCCCTGGCAGTTTATGAATTTCCGGGTGGTCTGAGCACTGTCTTGACGTTCGTCTCCGCGACAACGGCGACGCGGCGAGACAACGGGCCTGTCGCAAGGATTCCCGCTTTCGCGGGATGACGATTAGACTTAGTCGAGCCAGTACACGTCGCCGTCTTTGGCCTCGATCGCGATCCGTGCGAGCGAGCGGCCGGTGCAGGGGCCTTCGAAGCAGTAGCCGTCTTCCGGGCGGAACACGGCGCCATGTCCGCCGCACATCAAGAATTCGCCGTCGGCATCGAAGAAGCGATTCTCCGGCCAGTCGATCGGTATGCCGATATGCGGGCAGGAATTGCGATAGCCGATCAGGTTGCCTTGCCAGCGGACGACGAACACCGCTTCGCGCTCGATGCCGCTGCCGAAAGCAAAGCCGCGGCCTTCGCCTTCCAGCACATCGGCTTCGGCGCAGAGGCGCTTCACCCCTTCACGCCCCCCATCTTGCAGATGATCTTCCACTCCTCGGCGCCGACCGGCGAGACCGAGAGCCGGCCTTGCTTCACGAGCTTTAGCTCCTTGAGCGTCGGCTCTGCCTTGATCGCGGCGAGGGTCACCGGTTCTTTCAGCGGCTCGAACGGCACAATATCGACTTGCACGAACTTGCCGGTCTTGTCGCTGGGATCGGGATAAGCGGTCTTGACGATTTCGGCGATGCCGACCACCGCGAGCCCTTCGTTCGAGTGATAGAAGAAGGCGCGATCGCCCGCCTTCATCGCCTTGAGATTTGCCGCCGCCTGGAAATTCCTCACACCGCTCCAATTGGCGCGCTTGTCCTTGACGAGCTGATCCCAGGAATAGGCGTTCGGTTCGGATTTCATCAGCCAGTAAGCCATCCCATCCCCCATTGTTCAGGCGCGCGCCACCAGGAAGAGGCGGCGGAATTTCAACAGCGTCTTGCCGTCCTCGCGGCGCGGAAAGACGGCGGCGAGGCGCTGCGCGTAGGCATCGAGAAACGCGGCACGCATTTGATCGTCGAGCGCATCGAGCACCGGACGCAGGGTCGTGCCGCGCATCCATTCGAGCACGGCATTATCGCCCTTGAGCTGATGCACATATTCGGTTTCCCAAAGATCGATGCCGCCTTTGGCGCATGGCGCGAGCAGATCGTAATAGAAATCGGGCGGCGCCACCGGATCCGGGCGCAGCATCGAAGGCGTCGGGCAATCGGGGGCGAAGAGAGGCGCGAGAGCGCCGGCCCAGGGCCCCCGGGCCGCCGTTTCGCGCAGCAGGCTTTGCGAAGGATTGTCGAAATTGCGCGGCATCTGCACCGCGAGCACGCCGCCCTCGGCGAGCATGGCGAACAGCCGCGGAAAGAGCTGCTCGTGATGCGTCAGCCAGTGCAAGGTCGCGTTGGAGTAGATCAGCGCCGTCGGCGCGCCGGCCCGCCAAGCCGCGATATCGGCACTAACCCAGGCAATGGGCGACGGGTCTTTCGCGGCTTCAGCCAGCATCGCGGCCGAATTGTCGATGCCGGTCACGGAGCGGCCCGGCCAACGCGCGGCGATGGCGCGCAGATGAGCGCCCGGCCCGCAACCCAGATCGAACAGCGGACCCTTCGGCAAGTCATTGATTTGAGAGAGAAGATCGAAGCCGGGGCGCAGCCGCTCATCGGCGAATTTAAGATATTGTTGAGGATTCCAGGTCATAACCTGTTCAGCATAAATCGACCCGCTTTCCGGCGCAGCAAGCGTTTCGTGTCGCCGCGTGCGGCATGAGGAGGAAGGATCATGACCAGCTGGGCCAACTGGACCGCGACCGTCGCCGCCGGGCTCAGCCTACTACTCGTCATGGTCAACGCCATCCTCGTATCGAACAACCAATCGAATCAGCTCGCCGTGACGCAACGCCAGCAACTCATCAATCAGGGCGCCGATCTCGTGCATATCGAGCAAGCGATGGTGCGGAGCGCGATCGCGGCAAGCAATCCGAGGGATGACGCCTTCGCCAAGCTTTTGGGTCGCTACAACATCAAGCCGGCATCGGCTGCGACTGCCCCGACCGGAGGCAAGTAATGACCGTCTTCGAGAAATTCATCGATTCGAAGAACGGCGGTCCTTCGCTCGCGCTGCCCGTCGCGCTGCTGTCGATCGGCTTTCTCACCGCGATCGGCTTCCAGACCGTGCAGTTGATGGGTGAGCGCAGCAATCTCGCCAGCGTTTATGTCGGACAGGAGAACGCGGTCGAACAGACGCTGCGGCTGCGCAACTCGGTCGACGCCTTCGCCGGTGAGACCGCGACCCTGGCGCAGCAGGGCAATGGCCCCGCCAAACGGGTCGTCGAGACTCTCCGTGGCCAGAACATCACGATCCGACCGCCCGCCGCTGCGTCGGTTAGTGTTCCGATGCCTTAAGTCGCGCGGAAACTCCTAAGAGGCGCCTTCGGGCGCTTTTTTCCGTCGCGAATTAAACAATCTGGACGTGTAATTTAATTCGATTGAAACATAAAGAATCGTGAAATATCTTAGAAAGATGGATTATTTAGCAATCTAACCTTGGAGAATTATGCTTCCTCTCTCGCTCGATCTGGCGCGGCTGAATCTCGCTCTACTCGGGAACGGCGATGCCTGTCTGCGCCGACGGCGCCTGCTGATCGAGGCCGGCGCACGGTCGCTCGCCGTATTTTCCGCTGCTCCCTCGCCCGCCCTCGCGAGCGAAGCCGGCCGGCATCTGCATCGCCATTGGCCGAAACGCGACGAATTGCGCGGCGTGCAGCTGGTTTTCATCGCCGACGTGCCGGAGCCGCAACGCACGGCTTTGACCGGCCTCGCGCGCTCGGCTGGCGCCATTCTCCATGTCGAGGATGCGCCCGCGCTCAGCGACAGCCATGCACCGGCGGTGCTGCGCCGCGGCGCCCTGACAATCGCCGTCGCGACCGACGGCACGGCGCCAGGAGTAGCCGCAGAGATCAGAGATTTCCTCGGGGGGCTGATCGGACCGGAATGGCGCGACCGGTTGGATCGGCTCGCCACGTCGCGCCGCGCATGGCGCGACGCCGGCGCCGACCATGCCGCCTCGCGACGCTTGACGGCAGCACAACTCCGCCGCTACGGCTGGCAGGTCGCGGCAGCCGCGAATGATCGCGGCGCCAAGACCAAAGAACCAACAGGAGGAGGTGTGTCATGACGCTCAAACTCGGCGACGTTGCGCCTGATTTCACCCAAGAATCGACTGAAGGTCCGCTTCATTTCCATGAGTGGGCGGGCAATTCCTGGGTCGTGTTGTTCTCGCATCCGAAGGATTTCACACCTGTCTGCACGACCGAGCTCGGCAGCGTGGCGCGACTCAAGGGCGAATTCGACAAGCGTGGCGTAAAGGTGATCGGCCTCTCTGTCGATTCCGCCGGCGATCACAGCCGCTGGGCGAATGACATCAAGGAGACCCAAGGCACGGCGCCAAACTATCCGATCATCGCCGATGGCGATTTCAAGGTCTCGACGCTCTACGGCATGCTGCCCGGTGGCACGACCGGCGATCCGGCCAAGCGCACCCCGGCCGACAACCAGACCGTGCGCAATGTCTTCATCATCGATCCGAACAAGAAGATCCGCCTGATCCTCGTCTATCCGATGGCGACCGGACGCAATTTCCAGGAAATTCTGCGCGTCATCGATTCGCTGCAGCTCACCGACAAGCACAAGGTGGCAACGCCCGCCGATTGGAAGCAGGGCGACGATGTGATCATCACCACGGCGGTGAATGACGAGCAGGCGAAGACGCTCTTCCCCGGCTTCAAGACGCTAAAGCCCTATCTGCGCACCACGGCGCAGCCGCGCTGAGCGGAGCAGGCGAGCGGCGCTCATGCAGATCGTGACCGGCAATCGATTGCGCGACGGCGTCGTGATCTATTTCGCCGGCGCCGGCGATTGGACGCCGGCGATCGATAAGGCTCTTGTCGCCGAAGACGATCACGCCAATGCGCTGCTCGCCGAGGCGCAGGTCGGACTCCCGCCGCTACCCGCGGTGGGACCCGTGCTGGTCGAGGTCACGCGCGACGGCGATCATCTGCGCCCGGTGAGCTTGCGCGAGCGCATCCGCGCGTCGGGCCCGACCACGGGCCCGATGACCGGTCACACGGCGCTCGACGCCAACCCCGCCGCGTCGGGCGTCGACGATTATTCGATTTAGGTCCGCACGGGACCCGGAGATCAAGAGTGTATCGCTACGACGATTTCGATCATCGCTTTGTCGACGAGCGCGTCGCGCAATATCGCGACCAGGTCCGCCGCCGTCTTGCCGGCCAGCTTACCGAGGACGAGTTCCGGCCGCTGCGGCTGATGAACGGGCTCTATCTTCAGCTCCACGCCTATATGCTACGCATCGCCATTCCTTACGGGATGCTGAATTCGGAGAAGCTCCGGAAGCTCGCGCATATCACGCGCAAATACGACCGCGGCTACGGCCATTTCACGACGCGGCAGAATCTGCAACTGCACTGGATCAAGCTCGAGGACACGCCCGACATCCTCGCCGAGCTGGCGAGCGTCGAGATGCACGCGATCCAGACCAGCGGCAATTCGTTCCGCAACACAACGACCGATCCTTTCGCCGGCGTCGCCGCCGACGAACTCGAGGATCCGCGGCCTTATGCGGAGATCATTCGGCAATGGTCGACGCTGCATCCCGAATTCTCGTTCCTGCCGCGCAAATTCAAGATCGCGATCTCCGCCTCGAAGGAAGATCGCGCCGCGGTGAAGATGCACGATCTCGGCCTCTATCTGTATAAGAACGAGCAGGGCGAAATCGGTTTCGAAGTGTTGGCCGGCGGCGGACTTGGCCGCACACCGCTCTTGGCGCAAACGATCCGGAAATTCGTGCCGCGCCGCGATTTGCTCTCCTATATCGAGGCGTGTCTGCGCGTCTACAATCAGTATGGACGGCGCGACAATCTCTATAAGTCGCGCATCAAGATTCTGGTGCAGAGCCTTGGCGCCAAGAAATACGCCGAAGAGGTCGAGGCGGAATGGCAAGCGTCGGATCGCGAATCCGCCGCCCTGCCGGACACCTATATCGCCGAGATGCAGTCGGCCTTCACGCTCCCCGCTTACGACAAAACCCCGGTCGACGAGGCGGCGCTGCAAAAAGCCATCGCCGGCAATGCTGCTTTCGCGCGCTGGGTGAAGCACAACACCTTCGCGCACAAGGAGCCGAACCACGCTGTCGTGACGATCTCGCTGAAGCCGGTCGGCCAGACGCCGGGCGATTGCAGCGCCGATCAGATGGATCTGGTCGCCGATCTCGCCGACGAGCTGAGCGCGGGCGAGATGCGCGTCGCCTATGAG
>DASXCX010000255.1:0-7262 GCA_036490955.1 Allostellaceae bacterium
GCCGTAGCAGAGCCGCAAGTGCGCTGTTGGCCTCGGGCGCGGCCAAAGCCGGCAGGAACCGGTTCAGCTCGGTGTTACGTGCCGCGCCCGCGGGGAACGTGACGACCGAGCGCGAGACCAGATTCTGCCGCTCGAAGATGCGCCATTTCCGATCGAGCGACACGAAAAGATCGGCGTGCCGCGATACGTTCTCCGACGTGCCGAGGAAGAGAATCCCGTTCGGCCGCAGGGCATAATGGAACAGCGGAATGACCTGCGCCTGAAGATCGGTGTTGAGGTAGATCAGCAGATTGCGGCAGGAGATGAGATCGAGCCGCGAGAAGGGCGGATCGCGGATCATGCTGTGCGCCGAGAAGACGCAGAGATCGCGCAGCTCTTTGACGACCTGGTAGGTGGCACCTTCGCGCGTGAAGAAGCGGTTGAGCCGCGCCGGCGGAATATCCCGCAGCAAGATCGCCGGGTAACGCGCGGTGCGCGCGAGCGCGAGCGCATTCTCGTCGATATCGCTGGCAAAAAGCTGGATCTTCGGTGCGGCGTCACCGGCACGATCCGCATATTCGCGCAGGAGGATTGCGAGCGAATAAGCTTCCTCGCCGGTCGCGCAACCCGGCACCCAAACGCGCACCGTGTCGTCGGCGCCTCTGCCCTCGAAGAGTCGGGGAATGAATTTCTCGAGCACGGCGAAAGCTTCGTGATCGCGGAAGAAATTGGTAACGCCGATGAGCAGATCGCGGAACAGCAGTGTCGCCTCGCCGCTGTTCTGCTGCAAATGCTCGACGTAATCCCGCAGCCGCGACAGCTGCAGCACCTGCATCCGGCGTTGCACGCGCCGCAGGAACGTGCGTTCCTTATAGCGGGTGAAATCATGGCCGACGCGCGATCGCACCAGCGTATAGACGCGGCGCAGGTCGGCCGTATCGCGCGTCGACGTGGCTTCGGGCGCTTCCTCGAAATGGCCGCCATCGCCCACAAAGCGCAGCAGGCGCTTCACCATTTCCTGCACGGGCAGGACGAGATCGACCAACCCCGTTGCCGTCGCGCTTTCCGGCATTTCCTTGAAAGCGGGTTCGGTCCCGTCGCTGCCTTGCGCCAGCGTCAATCCGCCCGCTTCCTTTACGGCTTTGATGCCGAGCGAGCCGTCGGAGCCGCTGCCTGAAAGCACGACGGCAATGGCGCGCGGTCCCTGGTCCTCCGCCAAAGAACTAAAGAACGTATCGAGCGGCAAACGCTCGGCGCTGGTGACGCGTTTGCGGATGTGGAGACGACCCTGCTCGATCGTCATCACCGAGTTGGGCGGGATGACGAAGACCTTGTCGGGAATCACGCGGTCGCCGTCGCTCGCGTGGACGACCGGCATCTCCGTCCATCGGCTGATGATCGAGGGCAACAGGCTCTCGTGCCGGGGATCGAGATGCGTCACGACGACGAACGCCATGCCTGTCTTGGCGGGGGAAGGCCGGAAGAAGGCCTCGAAAGCCTCGATGCCGCCCGCCGACGCGCCGACCGCGACGATGGGAAATTGATCGGCGGCAGGCTCGGTCTTCCTGTTCCCGCGCTTGTTGGGCGCGACGCGACGCGGCTGCGCCTCTTCTTCGAGGAACCGCACCGATCGACGCGGCGTTTTCGACTTCTTTTTTCTTTGCGCCATTCCAACTCCGAGCGCGAGACCCCGGGATTATATCGCTAATCGCGACCCCGCGTCAGCCGCGCCATAAAGCGGCACCGTCTCGGTTTGAAATTCTAGCCTCCGAAGCCGTCCGGCTCGGGACCCTTGACAGCGCGGCGCAAAACCGACCTGCTTAGCAAGCGTTGGCGAACAGGTTTATCGACTGGGTTTCATGGCGCTTAAGCACGTCCCGTCCCTCACTGAAGTCGAATACTGGCGCGCTCGGGCGGAAGAGGCACGGGCGACGGCAGACACCTTTGACCATCCGAAAGCCAAGGCCTCCATGGAGTCTATCGCGCGTTCATATGACCGGATCGCAGATTTGGGGGAGAGAGCGCGCGCCGAAGAAGCCGCCAAGAAAAAGAGAAAATAGGATGGGTAAAGGCCTCCAAGAACGGAAGCGCCCCGCCGAAATCATGGGCAACGCCGTAAACTCGTAGCGGTCATTACTTCGCGGTCGCCTACTTCTTGCCGGTCATCGAACTGAAGCTGGAGCGCCTCGCTCCCACCGTCTAACGTCTGTTTCAATTCATGCCGGTATCGGCGCTAACTCTCGACCTTCTCCGTCCCGATCCGCTCCATCCGCATGATCGCCTCGCGGATGACCTCGGCCTCGCGCCGCGTGTCGTCCAGCCGGCGCTGCCACCATTCGGCGGAATTGTTGTGGCGGAGGTCGGCCGCCTTGGCGTGCAATTTCTCCGTGATCGCGATGCGCTCGTCCAGCGCACGCAACGCGCTGCCCAAGGCACGTGCCAGATTTTCGTCTATGGCGTACTTCATCAACTCGGCCGTATAGGCATGACCGACATGACAGCGATAGCGGACGAGATCACCCTCATCGATCTCCCACATCACGCCATGACAGTCGGGACAGGCCAGCACAGACCGCCGGCCGATCCGATCCATTTCCTTCATGGTGAGCCCACCGCTTCTTGCGATTTCGACTTCGAACGACAACCCGTGCGGTATGGGAAGCGCCTCGCCAACCGGCTGTTGCACGAGCTTCTTCAGCAGCGCGGGCAATTCCGCCAGGCCTACGACGTGATCCGGCAGGGCACGCCGCACCGCCGTGGCGGGCATCTCGGGGAAGGCGGCATCGCTGGGCTTCTGGGCCACGCTCAAGCCGCCGCATTGTTTCAATGCCCGGAGTCCGGCGGCGCCATCGCCGAGCATGCCGCTCAACACGACTCCAACGCTCCGCCCGCCGCAACATAGGGCGACAGAGCGGAACATCGGATCGATAGCCGGACGCGCGTTATTTTCGCGCGGACCATGACCCAGCTCCAAGCGGTCGCCGCTGAGCAGGAGATGTCGCTTCGGCGGCGCGAGATAGATCCGTCCGCGCTCGATCTTCTCGTTTTCACGCGCGAATTGCGCCGGCAACGATCCGGCACGCGTCAGGATGTGATCGAGCGTCGATGGAAAGTCTTCGGCGAGGTGCATGGTGATGAGCACGCTCGCGTCGAACTTCGCCGGAAGCTTCCCGACGAGGAAGCGCAGGGCCTCGACTCCGCCTGCGGAGGCCCCGATCGTCACGATATCGCGATGGGGCATGGATTACCATCCGGCGCGGGTTCTTTGGGATTCAATACCGCGTAGACACCTTCGTTCCGAAAGCCGGGCCCGAAGGCTTTAGGCCGTCGAAGGCGTCTCTAAAAAGCCTCGAAGAGAAACGCCCAACCCAAGGAAAGCTAGCGGCCTATATCTCCACACTCTACTTGGCGTGCCAATGTCTCGTACTGGGTGGCGACGCGCTCGAGTTGATCCCTGATATCCGAGATGATGCAACGCTCCGCGATTTCGCGAATCCTGCGGGCTTGATCTCGATAGAAGGTCGCGCGTGAACCGTCGAAGGCCATCGGCCGTCTCCTAGAATCGCGACCGTGCGCGTCGAATCTGTCGTTTCTATGACCTAGTTACCCTGTTTCCGCCCCGTCGGGGCTTCTCGCTTTTACTGCCGGCTAAGGGTTCAGGCAGCTATCGTAAAGGGTAACCTCGCCAATTTCAGAGCGGCACGGCCTGAGTAAACTATTGATCTTGGGATCGGTGCGATTGGTTCAAGCGGCGGGGGTCCGCTTAGCTAGGCCGCGGCCGCAGTGCCTTTTGGCGTGTGCTTGGCGAGGAAATCGAGCACGCGGTCATGCGCCGCGTCGCGATGCGCCGGGGCCTTCCACGGGCGCAGCATCTCGGCATGCGGCAAGAGCTCCGCGAGCGCCAGCCCGGCATAGGTCGGATGCGGCTTGTCGTCGCCCGGCATGACGAGGCTCGGCGTCGCGATCCTCGGCACCGCGTCGCGCTGCATGCAGTAGACGAATTCGTGATCCCACATGTTGCGCCCGAACGCCGCGAGCGCCGCATCGTCGAGCTCGGGCCGCGCGAGGCCTTCAGCTCCTTCGCCCAATCGGCGAACGCTTCCTGGAAATAGGTCGGGAATTCGGGGTTGAGGCCGATCGGGTTTTGCAGCACCTGGGCGCTGACCCGCGCCGGCGCGGTCTGGCTCAGCATCAGGCAGAAGCTCGAGCCGATGCAGCCGCCGAGCGTATGGCAGCGGGCGATGCCGAGATGATCGAGGAGCGCGATCTGATCCGCGGCATAGGTCTGCCAGCCGTGATTGGCGGCGACGGCGCCGCGCGACTTGCCGGCGTTGCGCTGGTCCATCGCGATGACGCGATAATCTTTCGCCAGCACCTCGGTCCAGTCGTTCCAGGCGCGCGGCGGACCGCCCGCCGGGGAATGCCACATCGCCGTCTGCGAGCGCATGCCGCCCGGCGCCAGGAGCAGCACCGGATAGCCGCTGCCATATTCCTCGTAATAGATCTCGGCATCGGCGCGCTTCAGTGTCGGCATCTTCTCCTCCCGTTGCATGGCCTGTCGCAATCCTGTCTCATAGGCCATCCTAATATCGCGGCCAAGGAACGACAGGGGGGTCGGACAAATGAGCGATACGACGACAGCTTCGGCACAAACATCCGTCGCCGCACCCGGGCCTCCCGCGGCAGCGCCGGGGATCGTAGCCTGCGCGCTCTACCGCGACGGCATGCGGTGCAACATGTCGATCGAGGAAGCGAGCGCCGCCGCCAAAGCTGGCGAGGGCATTGTCTGGATCGGTCTTTACGAGCCGGATGAAGAGATGCTGTGCCGCATCCAGACGCAGTTCAAACTGCACGAGTTGCTGATCGAGGATGTGCATCAGGCGCACCAGCGTCCGAAGCTCGATGTCTACAGCGATGTCATCTTTCTTGCGCTTCGCACCGCCCAGCTCGCCGGCGAGCGCATCGATTTCGGCGAGACGCACTTGATCGTCGGCAAGAACTTCGTCATCTCGATCCGCCACGGCGCGTCCGCGTCCTACACGCCGGTGCGCGCACGCTGCGAGCGCTCGCACGAGCTGATGCGAATCGGCGAGAGCTTCATCGTCTACGCCATTCTCGATTTCATCGCCGATAACTATTTCCCTGTGCTCGACGCGATCGAGGGCGAGCTCGAAGAAATCGAGAGCGAGATTTTCGCGACGACGCCCGCCAATGAAAAAATCGAGCGCATCTATCGCCTGCGCGTCGAGATGCAAGGCATGCGCCGCGTCGTTTCGCCGATGCTGGAGATTTGCAATCGGCTTGCGCGCCACGAATTCCCAGCGACGGAACAGGCGATCGTGCCCTATCTGCACGATCTCCATGACCACGTTCAGCTCGTCAACGACGCGATCGCCGATCTGCGCGAGCGGCTCGCCTCGGCGTTCGAAGCGAGCCTGCTGCTGGCCTCGGCGCGGCAGAACGACATCGTCAAGAAGCTCGCGAGCTGGGCCGCGATCCTTGCCGTGCCCACCGCCATCGCCGGGATTTACGGCATGAACTTCAAATTCATGCCCGAGCTCGATTGGGAATATGGCTATCCCACCATTATGTTGTTCATGGTCGGGCTCTGCTCATTTCTCTTCTACCGCTTCAAGCGCTCCGCCTGGCTTTGAGCTAAGGTAGGCGCATCGGGAAGTTGCAGTAGGAGCCGCGCTCATGCGGAGCGAAGACCATTTGCGCCTTGTCCGGGTCGGACCGGGCACGCCGGCAGGCGAGCTTTTCCGCCGCTACTGGCAGCCGGCGGCTTTGTCATCTGAATTGCCCGAGCGCGACGGCGCTCCGGTCCGCGTCCGCCTGCTCGGCGAGGACCTGATCGCCTTTAGGGACACGCAAGGCCGTGTCGGCCTGGTCGATGCTTATTGCCCGCACCGCCGCGCGCCGCTGTTCTTTGGCCGCAACGAGGAATGCGGACTGCGCTGCGTCTATCACGGCTGGAAATTCGACGTCGACGGCAATTGCGTCGATCTGCCAAGCGAGCCGGCCGACAGCCCGATGCGGAACAGTATCCGCATCAAATCCTATCCGACGGCCGAGCGCGGCGGCGTGGTCTGGGCCTATCTCGGGCCCAAGCAACAGATGCCGCCTGAGCCCGATTACGAATGGACGCGCGTGCCCGAGACGCACCGTCACGTCTCGAAGTCCTATCAGGCGTGCAACTACCTTCAGGGGCTCGAAGGCGGCCTCGACACCGCGCATGTCAGCTTCCTGCACAACAATAAGATCGGCGACCGCCGCAATCTTTATTCGCGCGACGGCGCGCCGAAGATCGACGTGCACGAGACCGATTACGGCTATTACTACGTCTCGACGCGCACGGTCGAAGCCGAGCGCCAATGGGTGCGCGTCTATCAGTACGCGATGCCGTTCCAGCAGATGCGGCCGAGCATGGTCAATAACGGCCTGTCGTCCAATCGCGCCGTGCCGCGCGCCGACGGCCATATCTGGGTGCCGATCGATGACGAGCAGACCAACGTCTATAACTGGTGCTACGGCGCCGATCGGAACTGCGCGCTCGATGCCGATTACGCCGAGCAGCTCGAGGTGATGTATGGCCGTGGCCAGAACGATTACATCCCGCGCACCTTCAAGCTGAAGGCCAATCTCTCGAACGATTATTTCATCGACCGCGCCGAGCAGAAGCATACGAGCTTCACCGGCATCAAGGGCATCAACACGCAGGACGTCGCGCTGCAAGAAGGCATGGGTCCGATCACCGACCGCACCGAGGAGCATCTCGGCACCTCGGACCGCGCCATCGCGGTGATGCGGCGCCTGCTCTTGGAAGCGGTGAGCGCCGTCGAGCGCGGCGAGAAGCCGCGCGGCAACGACGCCGCGACCTATCGCAGCATCCGGCCGCATGACGGGCTCGTCCCCGCCGGCAGCGACTGGCGCGCGGAATTCGCCGAAGACTTAAAGGCGAAGTGGTAGATCGCTTGTAATCGTCGTTCTCGCGAAGGCGGGAATCCGTCGATGCATCTCGTCTGTTGTCGCGGGTCCCCGCTTTCGCGCGAAAGGCGAAATTTTTCTAAGACGACGCACTATCGTCCCACCGGGCTCGGCGTGCCGGGCATCGGCAGCAGCACGCGGCGCGTGCGCGGCTTCCTGACCACGACTGGCCGCGTGTAGATCTCTTTGACCGCCTCGACCATTACGACGCCGCCGAAAGTCGTGAACCAGCGCTCGCCGAGTCCTTCCCACGCGACCGCCGAGCGCAGCATCATGCGCGAGCGGGTCGGCGGCAC
>DASXCX010000256.1:0-22416 GCA_036490955.1 Allostellaceae bacterium
CGCTCGCCTTCGACGACTTTCACGCTGACGCGCAGCGTGTCGCCCGGCCGGAATTCCGGTGTCGGCCGCAAGGCAGCCAGCTTCTTGATCTCTTCCTGTTCGAGCGATTGCAGCAGGTTCATCTTTCTCTCCAACCTAAGCCTTCAGTTTCAGTGACGGCCCTCCCGGGCCAAATATCGTTGCCAAAGGTCGGGCCGGCGCTCGCGCGTCGCCCGTTCCGCTTCCGCCATCCGCCACCGGCGGATATTTTCGTGATGGCCCGACAGCAACACCTCGGGCACGCCGCGGCCCTGCCAATCCTGGGGCCGCGTGTAATGGGGATATTCGAGGAGCCCTTGTTGAAAGCTCTCCTCTTCCAAGGTCGTGACATCGCCGACAACGCCGGGCAGCAGCCGGATGGCCGCATCGAGCAGCGTGATCGCCGCCGGCTCGCCGCCCGAGAGCACGAAATCGCCAAGGCTCAACTCTTCAATCCGATGCGCGTCGATCACGCGCTGATCGATGCCCTCGAAACGGCCGCAGAGCAGCCGCACGCCGGGCCCCTCGGCGAGGGCCGCGACGCGTGCCTGATCGAGGCGCGGTCCGCGCGGCGAGAGGCAGATCGTCGGGCCGACCGCCGGCGTTTCGTTGAGCGCGCGATCGATCACATCGGGCCGCATCACCATGCCCGGCCCACCGCCGAAGGGCGCGTCATCGACCGTGCGATGGCGGTCTTGCGCGAAACTGCGGATATCGACCGCCTCGATCCGCCAGATGTTCTCGGCAAGCGCCTTGCCGGCGAGCGAATGCGCCAGCGGGCCCGGGAACATCTCGGGGAAGATCGTCAGCACGGTCGCGGTCCAAGGCGCGGTCGAGGTCATGGCGTCAGCCCTCGCCCATTTCGTCGTCGCTGTCTTCGTCGCCGACATCGCGCACAAGTCCATCGCGAGGGGACGCATCGAGCAGGCCTGCCGGCGGGACGACGACGACGCGCTTCTTCGCAATATCGACCACCGGCACCGCGGCATTGGTGAAAGGCACCAGCACCATCTTGCCCGACGGATCTTCGATCTCGAGGCTGGCGCCGGCGCCGAAATCATTCACCGCGCGAATTGTGCCGAAGAGCGTGCCGTCTTCCTGCGCTGCTTCGAGACCGATGAGATCGGCTTCGTAGAACTCGCCCTCTTCGGGCGGCGGCAGATCGGCGCGGCGCACGTAGAGCCGCAAGCCTTTCAAGCGCTCGGCGGCGTTACGATCATCGACGCCTTTGATCCGCGCCAGAAGCACGCCCTTTTGGACGCCGACGAGATCGAGATCGAAGCTCCGCGCACCGCCTTCGTCGGAAAGCGGTCCATAGTTACCGATGGCTTCGGGATCGGCGGTGAAACTTTTCACGCGCACCCACCCTTTGATGCCATGCGCACCGGTGATGATGCCGAGACAGATGCGCGCGGAATCTCCCGCGTCCCGGCCTTCCGTCGCGGAAGGCAGCGGCGGCGCTGCACGATCGCGTTGGCGATCAGCCATGGGAGAGAAAGCGAGCATCGTCTTGCATCAACCTCAGGCGCTCGGCGCCGCGGCGGCTTCGCCCGAAGCGGCGGCGGCCGCATCGGCAGCTGCCTTGGCGCGCTCTTGCGCCTTGGCTTTCGGCGAGGATTTCTTCGGCGTCTCGTTGTAGCTGGGCTTCGGCCGCATTCCGGCATCGCCGAGGAACCGCGCGACGCGATCGCTCGGCAGCGCGCCGGCCTTCAGCCAATGCTCGATGCGCTCGGTCTTCAGGGTCACCCGCTCGGGATGGCCTTTGTCGAGCATCGGATTGTAGGTGCCGAGCTTCTCGATGAAGCGGCCGTCGCGCGGGCTGCGCGAATCCGCGACAACGATGCTGTAGAAGGGACGCTTCTTGGCGCCGCCGCGCGACATGCGAATTTTAAGACCCATGAATTCTCCTTATCTCGATATTTCGCGTGATTCTTCCGGTTGATGACACACCGCTTCGAGACGATGCCCGTTGGGGTCGATGACGAAGGCGGCGTAATAGGAAGCATGATATTGCGGCCTGAGACCCGGCGCGCCGTTGTCGTATGCGCCCGCGGCTAGCGCCGCTTTGTGGAAAGCATCGACTGCGGCACGGTCGGACGCGCAAAAGCAAACATGGCCGTTAAGCGCAGCGCCTGCGGGCTCGGCACCGATCCAAAACGGCAGCGCCTGTTCGCCCAAGGGATGCTTCTCCGGCACGCCGTAGCCCGCGACATCGGCGTGATCGGCGCCGCGCCGATAACCGAGCGGCGCCAGGATCGCGTCATAGAAAGCACGGCTCCGCGCGAGATCGCGCACGCCAAGCGACAGATGATCGATCATGTTCACCGCCGCAGCCCGCCGCCTGGTAGGCCGCCACCTGGTAGCAGCGCCTGAACGCCGTGGCGCGCCAAACCTTTCTTTCCGAGCTTGTTCATGCGCTTCATCATGTCGGCCATGTCCTGATACTGCTTCAGGAGCCGATTGATCTCGGGCACCGTGGTGCCCGAACCCGCCGCGATGCGGCGCCGGCGCGAGCCGTCGATGAGTTTCGGAGTGCGCCGCTCTTTCGCCGTCATCGACGAGAGGATCGCTTCCTGGCGCTTGATGATCTTCTCGTCGATATTCGCTTCTTCGAGCTGCTTCTTGATCTTGCCGACGCCGGGCAGCATGCCCATGACGCCGCCCATGCCGCCCATCTTCCGGAGCTGCTTCAATTGGCTGGCGAGATCGTCGAGGTCGAAGCCGCCTTTCTGCAGCTTCTTCGCGAGCTTTTCCGCTTCCTCGCGATCGATCGTCTCGGCGGCCTTCTCGACGAGGCCGACGACGTCGCCCATGCCGAGAATGCGGCCGGCGATGCGGTCGGCATGAAACGCCTCGATCGCATCGAGTTTTTCGCCGGTGCCGACGAATTTGATCGGCTTGCCGGTGACGGCGCGCATCGAGAGCGCTGCACCGCCGCGCGCATCGCCATCGATGCGCGTCAGCACGATGCCGGTGATGCCGATACGCTCGGCAAAACTCTTGGCGAGATTGACCGCGTCCTGGCCGGTAAGCGCGTCGGCGACCAGCAGCGTCTCGGTCGGCTGCGTCGCGTCGCGCACCGCCGCGACTTCCATCATCAGCGGCTCATCGATATGGAGCCGGCCGGCGGTATCGAGGATGACGACGTCGTAGCCTTCGCGCCGCCCGGTATCGAGTGCGCGCTTGGCGATGGCGACCGGCCGCTCCAGCGCGACGATCGGCAGCGAGGGCACGCCGACCTGCTGCGCCAGCACGGCGAGTTGTTCTTGCGCGGCTGGACGGTTCACGTCGAGCGAGGCGAGCAGGATCTTGCGCCGTTCGCGGTCTTTCAACAGCCGTGCGAGCTTCGCCGAAGTCGTCGTCTTGCCCGAGCCCTGCAAGCCGACCATCATCACGACGACCGGGGGCACGGCATTGAGATTGAGCGCGCCCGATTGATCGGAGCCGAGGCTCTCGACGAGATGGTCGTGAACGATCTTCACGACCATCTGCGCCGGCGAAACCGAGCGCAGCACGTCCTGCCCGACAGCCTTGGCGCGAACGCCGTCGACGAAACTTTTCACCACCGGGAGGGCAACGTCGGCTTCGAGGAGCGCGACGCGGATTTCGCGCATCGCCGCATCGACATCGGCTTCGCTCAGCGCGCCGCGGCGGCGCAGCCGGTCGAAGACATCGTTGAAACGATTGCTCAGACTTTCGAACATGGCTCCATTGCCAGGCTGTACGCGTGCAAAACCGAAAACAGCCGGTGCGCGACACTCGCGGACCGACCGACCCACCCGGGCGAAAGCTTCGAATTGCTTCCTCGGAAGTGGCAGGAAACTAGGTGCCTGAGGCCCTTATGTCAATTGAACCCGGCTCTCCTGCGGGCGCGGAAACAGGCAATTCGCCGGCATTTGGTCGCGTTTCGGGCAGGCCGAGCAGAAGGACGAACAAGGCAAGACAAGCGATGGCCGCCAAAGCCAGGAAGGCGGCACCGTACCCCGCCCACACGACCAGCAGCCCGGCGAGCCAGCCGCTAACCGCCACGACTCCACCCTGAATAGTGGCGATCACGCCCTGGCTGAGATTGTAATGGCCGGTGCCCCGCGTCATGTCGGCCAGAAAGATGGGGGTCAGCGCGCCGAACAGCCCGGCGCCCACCCCGTCCAGGATCTGCACGCCCACCAGCCAGAACGGGTCGTTGGAAAGCGTATAGAGCACACCGCGGATCGGCAGGATGGCGAAAGCGGCCAAGCAAACCGGCTTGCGGCCGATCCGGTCGGCAGTGCGGCCGACGATGATGGCCATCGGCAGCATGACGAGTTGCGCCGCGATCACGCAGGCCGACATCAGGGCCGTTGCCTCGCTTTTATGATCGAGTGCCAGCTTCTGGCCGACCAGCGGCAGCATCGGTGCGTTGGCAAAATGGAACAGCGCCACGCAGCAGGCAAAAATCGCGAGCCCCGGACAAGCGAGCAGTGCCCGCAACGATGAAGGCTTGGCGTGGGCCGCGGTCGCACCGTCTTCGAGACCGCGCGCCTGGGCATGGTCGATCGCCGCACGCGGAACCGCCAGCACCGAAGCCGACGCCAAAGCGGCGCAGATCGGGACGAGAAAAAAGACAGCGCGTTGCGAGATCATTGTCCCGATGGCGGCAGCGGTCAGCGCGATCGTGACATTGCCCGCATGATCGAACGCGGCGTTGCGGCCGAGCCGCCTGACGAGACCCGACGGCTTCGCGATGCCGCGTGTGATCGCGACCACTGCCGGCGGAAACACGGTGCCGGCCAGAGCCATCAGCACGCTCGCCAACGTGACCAGCGTCGCATTCGGCTGCAGCGCCACCGCCACGGCACCGATCGCGAGCACGAGCGCCGCGAGCACGATCATGCCGCGCTTGCGCCGTGTCGTATCGATGAAGGCGCCAACCGGCGTTTGGGCCGCGAGCGTGGCCAAGCCTCCGATCATCGCGACGAAGCCAATCGCGGCTTGATTCCAGCCGGCTTCGGTTAAGAGAAAGATGCCGAGATAAGGACCGAACGCGCCATTCAGATCGGCGACGAAGAAATTAAGGAGATCGAGCGCGCGGTCGCTCTTGCCCGATGCCGGGCTGGATTGCCGAGAACGGCCGCGCACTGCATTTCTTCCCGTCTTATCGGTGATTCTTTCACTTAAGCACGGGTCTCGCCTTCGCCACCACAATACCGCTGCTTTGCCTTGATCACACATGTCACCCGTCATGGCGAACAGATGAAATGAGTGTAATCCGGGATGGAGCGCGCGAGCGCCGCGTTGTCTTGCTGTCTCGGCTCACGAGGCAACGAACACCCCAACACAGGACCTCTTAGCAATGAACAAACTTACCCTTCAGGCGCTGGCACTCACCGGCATCCTCGCCGTCTCCGGCCTACCGGCTTTCGCGGCCGATATGGCGCCATCTTCACCGGCGCCGGGCGCGTCGGTCTCGACCGACACCAAGGCGAATGTCGGCACGTCGATCGATAAGACAAAGGGCTCGGTCGACAAGAACGTCGACCAGGGCAAGGCCTCGACTGAGAAGAAGATCGACAAGCAGTCGAAGGACACCAAGGACAAGGTGCACGAGCAGACCGCCGCGAAGCCGGCGACCCCCGCCGTCCCGCCGGTTGGCGGCTCGGCCGGTGCCAACGCCTCGACCGGCGCGACCGTCCAGCACTAATCCCGGTACCGGCGACCTCTCCGTACCGAGAAGCGAGGAAGCGCGGGGCTTTAAAGCCTTGCGCTTCTTTTTTGCGCCCGCGCCATCACCGCCGAGCCAGCCTCGATTGCCCGGACGGACTCATGGGGTTGGTCGGCCCGTTTGCGCGCTCTATAACCGCGCGATGCGCGCCCTCGATTTCGTCAAGATGCACGGGCTCGGGAACGACTTTGTCATTCTCGACGCGCGCGACCATGCACTGACGCTCGACACCGGCGCTGCGCGCGCCATCGCCGACCGCCATCGTGGCGTCGGTTGTGACCAGATTCTCATCATTGAGCCGGCGAAAAGCGCGGATGGCACCGCGTTCATGCGCATCCGCAATGCCGACGGCAGTGAGGCCGAGGCGTGCGGCAATGGCGCGCGCTGCGTTGCCGCGCTGTTGATGGAGCAGATCAAAACCGATCGCGTTGTCCTCGAGACGCTGGGCGGGCCGGTCTCGGCCGCGCGCACCGGCGATCACCGCATCGCCGTCGATATGGGCGAGCCGCATCTCGGCTGGCGCGAGATTCCGTTGGCGAAGGATTGCGACACGCTGCATGTGCCGCTCAGCCTTGGTCCGCTGAGCGATCCGGTTTGCACCAGCATGGGCAATCCGCATGCGACCTTCTTCGTGCCCGATCTCGGTATGATCGATATCGCGGCGTTCGGCCCGAAGCTCGAGCATGATCCGATCTTCCCGGCACGTGCCAATATCGGTGTCGCCCAGATTGCTTCGCCGAAGCGCATCCGCGTGCGCGTCTGGGAGCGCGGCGACGGGCTGACCCTCGCTTGCGGGAGCGGCGCTTGCGCGACGCTGGTCGCCGCGGCGCGCCGCGGTCTGACGGAGCGCCACGCCGAGATCGTCGCGGATGGCGGCGCGCTCGAGATCGAATGGCGAGCGGACAACCACGTCATCATGACCGGCGCGGTCGCGACGAGCTTCCGCGGCACGATCGATCTCGGCGTTTTGGGTTAAGCAATGGTAACGGAAATATTGACCTTCGGCTGCCGCCTCAACGCTTTCGAATCCGAAGTGATCCGTGGCCACGCCGCCGCAGCGGGGCTCGACGACGCCATCATCGTCAATACCTGCGCCGTCACCAAAGAGGCCGAGCGCCAAGCGCGGCAAGCGATTCGCCGCGCGCGCCGCGACCGTCCGCAAGCGCGGCTTATCGTCACCGGCTGCGCGGCGCAGATCGATCCGGCGCGTTATGCGGCGATGCCGGAAGTCGATCTCGTTCTGGGCAATGACGAGAAGCTAAAGCGCGAGAGCTACGCGCCGAGCGATACGCGCATTGCGGTCGGCGACATCATGACGCTGACCGAGACCGCGGCGCACCTCGTTGATGGCTTCGAGGGCCGCGCCCGCGCCTTCATCGAGGTGCAGCAAGGCTGCGATCATCGCTGCACCTTCTGCATCATCCCGTACGGCCGCGGCAACAGCCGCTCGGTCCCGGTCGGCGAGATCGTGCGCCAAGCCGAGCGGCTGACCCAGGCCGGTTATCGCGAGCTGGTGCTGACGGGCGTCGACATCACCAGCTTCGGCGGCGATCTGCCGGGGCAGCCCACGCTCGGCCAGCTTTGCCGCCGCTTGCTCGCGCTCGTACCCGGCCTCGAGCGGCTGCGGCTTTCCTCGCTCGATCCGGTCGAGATCGACGACGCGTTGTGGCGGCTGATCGGCGAAGAGACGCGACTGATGCCGCATCTCCATCTCTCGGTCCAGGCCGGCGATGATTTGATCTTGAAACGCATGAAACGCCGGCATTTGCGCGCGGATGCGCTCGCCGCCTGCCGGCGCGCGCGCGCGTTGCGCTCTGATATCGCCCTCGGCGCCGACATGATCGCGGGCTTCCCGACCGAAGACGAAGCAATGTTCGCGCACAGTATCGCTTTCGTCGAGGAAGCGGCGCTCGATTATCTTCACGTCTTCCCGTTCAGCGCGCGGCCGGGCACACCGGCGGCACGCATGCCGTGGGTGCCGGGCAATATCGTCAAGGAGCGCGCGGCTCGCTTGCGCGAAGCGGGCGCGGCGGCAACGGCGCGCGCCCTTGCCGCGCGCATCGGCACGATCGCGCAAGTGCTGGTCGAGAAAGAGGGCTTTGGCCATAGCGAGCATTACGCGCCGGTGCGATTCACCGGCGCAGCCGAGATCGGCATTGTTGTGCCGGTACGTATCGTCGAGTCCGCACGCGGGGCGTTGGTGGGCGCGATTGAATGAGCGATAAGCCCGGTTTTTTCAGTCGCCTCAAAGCCGGACTGACGCGCTCGGCGCAGCGCCTCACCGAGGGCATCACCAGCATCGTCACCAAGAAGAAGCTCGATCAGGCGTCGCTCGACGAGCTCGAAGAGTTGTTGATCGGCGCCGATCTCGGCCTCGGCCTCGCGCAGCAGATCACGGAAAAGTTGAAAAGCACGCGCTTCAACCAGGAGGTCAGCAGCGAGGAGATCCGCGCAACGCTGGCCGAAAGCATCGTCGCCGCGCTGAAGCCGACCGAGCAGCCGCTGGCGATCGATGCGGCGCACAAGCCGTTCGTGCTGCTGGTGATCGGCGTCAACGGCAGCGGCAAGACGACGACGATCGGCAAGCTCGCCAAGCTCTATGGCGATGCCGGCAAGAAAGTCGTGCTCGCCGCCGGCGACACGTTCCGCGCCGCGGCGGTCGAGCAGCTCAAGATCTGGGGCGAACGCGCCACGGCTGAAGTGATCGCGCGCCCGGCCGGCGCCGACGCCGCCGGCCTCGCCTTCGATGCCGTCACCGCCGCGAGGAACAGCGGCGCCGATATCGTCATCATCGACACGGCCGGCCGGCTGCAAAACAAGACAGCGCTGATGGGGGAACTGGAAAAGATCGTGCGCGTATTGAAAAAAGCCGAGCCGAGCGCGCCGCATGGGGTGTTGCTGGTGCTCGATGCGACCGTCGGGCAGAACGCGCATTCGCAGGTGCAGACCTTCCGCGACATGATCGGTGTCACCGGTCTCGTCATGACGAAGCTCGACGGCACCGCGAAAGGCGGCGTGCTGGTCGCCCTCGCACAAGCTTACGGCCTGCCCGTACATTTCATCGGCGTCGGCGAAACCGCCGAGGATCTTCGTCCTTTCGTCGCCACGGATTTCGCGCGCAGCCTCGTCGGTCTCGAGAACTGATATGCGAAACCTGTTCGTCGCGCTTCTGCTGCTGCTTGCATGTTGTAACAAAACCGCAGCAAGCGAAGTCCTGGTCCTCACCGACATCCATTTCAATCCATTCGCCGACAAAGCGCTCGCCGAGGCACTTGCCGAAGCGCCAGCCGAGCAGTGGCCCACGATCATCGACCGCGGCAGCGAGCGCATGAGCAATTACAGCCAGGACAGCGATTGGAAGCTGCTGCGCGCAACGCTCGACGAATTGCAGGCCCAGAAGAAGCCCGACGTGGTTTTGCTCGCCGGCGATTTCCTCGCGCATGGGTTTCGCACGAGTTTCAATGGCAGTGTCGCCGCGCATGACGATGCGGCTTATCATCGCTTCGTCGTCCAGACCATGCGCTTCCTGGCGCTGGAACTCGCGAACGCGTTTCCGAGAACCGCGCTCCTGCCGGTGCTCGGCAACAATGATTCCGATTGCGGCGATTATGCGGTTCGACCGGGCGGCGCTTATCTCGCCGACACCGAAGCGATCGTCGCCGGCATGATTGGCCCTTCAATCGTCGCAGGATCCGCCGGCGCGGATTTCGCCGCGAGTTGGACCGCACTCGGCAACTACGCCGTCGACCCGCCGGCGTTGCCAGGTTTCCGCGTCATCGGTCTCAATGACAATTACTTCTCGACGAACTACCGCAATTCCTGCGGCGGCGACGGTGAGGGCAATCCCGGCCGCGCGACACTTGCATGGCTCACCAACGCCCTTGCCGATGCCGCCGCGGCACAGCGCAAGGTCATTCTCCTCTATCACATCCCGCCGGGGACGGATGCCTTCGCCACCGCGCGCCACGATGCCTGCCCGGTCACGCCGGCGCCATTGTTGGCCGAGCCCTATGCAAGCGAGCTGCATGCGATGATGCAGCGCTATCAGAGCACGATCGTCGCCAATATCGCCGGGCATCTCCACACCGACGCGTTCCGCATCTTGCGCAGCGATAACAAGCTTTTCGGCTTCATCATGATCGCGCCGGCGATCAGCCCGATCTTCGGCCAGAACCCCTCATTCCGGCGCTTTACGCTCGGTGACGACGGCGCGATCAGCGCGGTGAACACCTATTATATCGCCAATCTCGGCGACGCCGTCGCAGGCGCGGAGCCGCAATGGCGCGCCGAAGCAAGCTTCGAGCGCAGTTGGAACCTGCCGCGCTTCGATACCGCGAGCCTCGAGACGCTTTACCAACGCCTCGGCACATCCGAGGCGGCGCAGCAACGCTGGATCCAGACTTACGGCGTGCAAGGACCTGCGAGTGCGGCCGTGACGTTGCAAAATTTTTCGGTCTATCGTTGCTCGGTCGGCAGCGACCAAAGCGGGGATTTCTCCCGCTGCCTCTGCGGCGGCGGACGCTAAGAACAAACGAGGGAGAGGCGTCATGGCGAATGAAGGACCGAGCCGGATCCGTGAGATCCCGCCCGAGCAACTGACCGCGCCGCAAAAAGCGGCGATCGAGGCCGTGATCGGCGGCCGCGGCCGTATTCCGGGCCCCTACAAGATCTGGCTCCACAGCCCGATCTTGATGCAGCGGCTAGAGCGGCTCGGCACTTTCCTTGTCAAGGAATCGTCACTGACGCCGCGCGAGCAAGAGCTCGCCATCCTGTGCATTGCGCGCCATTGGCACGGCAATTTCGTCTTCACCGTGCATTCGCGCATCGCGCGCGAGCAAGGCTTTGCCGACAGCGTGATCGCGGATATTCAGGCCGGGCGCGTGCCAAACCTCTCCGATCGGCGCGAAGCGTCGGTGGTCGAGATCGCGCTGACCGCGCCCGACGCCGATCCGGCGAGCGACGCAATCTTTGCGCGCGCCGTCACCGCGCTCGGCGAGGAAGGTCTCGCCGATCTTCTGGTCTATCTGGGCTATTACAGCACCGTCGCGATCGCCATGAAACTGCATCGCGTGCCCGTGCCGCAACGCTAAGCGTTAGCGATATCTGCAACACAGTGCCGCAGGTGGGCAAGCGCGGGCTTGCGAAACCGGGCCTTTCCGGCGCACATTCCCGGCGCTTTCGCATAGGAGTAACGAGACGATGGCGACCAAGGTGAAGCGCGGCCGACATTTCCTGCACGTTCCGGGACCGAGCAACGTGCCCGATCGCGTGCTGGCGGCGATGGGCAATCCGGTAATCGACCACCGCAGCCAAGAATTCTTCGATCTCGTGAAGCATATCACCGCGGGAATGGCGCGCATTTTCCGCACCAAGGGCCCGGTCGCGATCTATCCCTCCTCCGGCACCGGCGCTTGGGAGACTGCGCTGCTCAACACGTTGTCGCCGGGCGACAAGGTGCTCGCCTTCGAGAGCGGTCAGTTCGCGACGCTGTGGAAGGTGATGGCCGATAAGCACGGGCTCAAAATCGATTTCATTCCGGGCGATTGGCGCCATCCGCTCGATCCCGCGGAGATCGAGCGCCGCCTCACCGCCGACAAGGGTCACGAGATAAAAGCGGTGCTGATCGTCCATAGCGAGACCTCGACCGGCATCCTCAACGACGTTCCGGCGGTGCGCAAAGCAATGGATGCGGCGAAGCATCCGGCGCTGCTCATGGTCGACGCGATCTCGTCGCTCGGCGTGCATGACTATCGCCATGACGATTGGGGCGTCGACGTCACGATCTGTGGTTCGCAGAAAGGCCTGATGCTGCCGCCAGGCCTCGGCTACAACGCGATCTCGGCGAAAGCGCTCGAAGCGCATAAGAAGGCGAAACTGCCGCGCGCCTATTTCGAATGGGATCCGATGGTCGATGCGAACGCGACCGGCTCTTACCCCTACACGCCGGCGATCAGCATGTTCCTGGCCTCCAAAGAATCGATCGCCATGATGGAAGAGGAAGGGCTCGAGAATGTCGTCGCGCGACACGAGCGCATGGCCGAAGCAACGCGGCGCGCCGTGCGCCAGTGGGGGCTCGAGATTCTCTGCCAGGATCCGAAGGCCTATGCCAATGCGCTGACGGCGATCATGGTGCCGGAAGGAGCTAATGCCGATCAGCTACGCGCGATCATCCTCGAGAATTACGATGTCTCGCTCGGCGCCGGTCTCGGCAAGGTCGCTGGCAAGGTGTTCCGCATCGGCCATCTCGGCTGGATGAACGAGCTGATGGTCATCGGCGGCATCGCCGGCGTCGAACTCGGCCTCGGTCTTGCCGGCGTGAAGCACAAAGCCGGCGGCGTACAGGCGGCGGTCGAATATTTCGGCGGCAACGCTGCCGGCCATGGACGTTGAGCGCCTCGCCGAGAAATTGATCGCGACGCGGCGCAGCCTCGATCGCCTCGCCGCGCTCGCGACCGACGAAATTCCCGCGAATGCCGCGGAAGCCTATGCGGTGCAGGACGCGATCCTCGAGCGCCTGGCCATTCCCATTGCCGGCTGGAAGGTCGGCGCCGCGGCGCCGACCGCCGAGCCGCAGGCCGGCCCGATCCTCGGCGACCGGCTGAAGCCGGGCCCCGCACGCTTTGCGATGCCGGCGAACGCCTTCCGTACCGTCGAAGGCGAGGTCGCGTTCACGCTCGGCCGCGATCTGCCGACGCGCTCGCAGGGCTATGGCGAAGACGAGGTCTGGGAAGCGATGGCGACGTTGCATGTCGGCATCGAGGTGCTGGAATCGAGCTTCATCGACCGGCGCAAGATTTCCGAGTACGCGGTGCTCGGCGATCTCTTGAACAATGGCGCTTATTGCTACGGCGCGCCGGTGAAGGATTGGCGCGGCCTCAATGTCGCGACGCCGGAAGCGAGCATCTGGATCGATGGCGTGGAAGTACGTCGCGCGAAAGCCGGCACGCCGGGCGGCCATCCGAAGCGCCTGCTCACTTGGCTTGCCAATCACGCGGCGGCGCGCGGCCGGCCACTCAAAGCCGGGATGATTATCACGACCGGCAGCCATACCGGCATGCTCGATACCCCGGCCGGCGCGACGGTCACGGCACGGCTCGAAGGCATCGGCGAGGCTCAACTGCAATTCGCTTGACGGAATGTAAGTTATAACTTACGGTAAGTTATGACTTACATTTCTAATGCTTTGTCCGCGCTCGCCGATCCGACGCGGCGGGCGATTTTCGAACAGCTCGGCGATGGGCCACGGTCGGTCGGAGCGCTTGCGCGCGGCCTGCCGATCAGCCGGCCGGCGGTATCGCAGCATCTGAAGCAGTTGAAAGAGGCGGGGCTCGTGACCGACCACGCCGACGGTACCAGGCGGATCTATCGGATCGACCCGGCCGGGCTGGGCGCGCTGCGCCAATGGCTCGACCGCTTCTGGGACGATGCGTTTGCTGCCTTTAAGGCGGAAGCCGATGCGAAAAGCGACAGGGAGGCCGAGAAATGACGCCAACGATCACGCCGGCGCCGATACGCAAAAGCGTACATGTCAAAGCCGCGCCGGCGCGCGCCTTCGAGATATTCACCGCCGGCGCGTCGCGCTGGTGGCTCAAGAATTTCAGCATCAGCCTTACCAAATCGCCGATCAAGGACATCGTCATGGAGCCGCGCGCCGGCGGCCGCTGGTTCGAGCGCGGCGAAGACGGCAGCGAAAACAGTTGGGGCAAGGTGCTGGCCTGGGAGCCGCCGGGCAATAACGGCGGCGGGCGATTGCTGCTCGCCTGGCAGATCAATCACGAATTCAAATACGACCCGGCGCTGCTCACTGAAGTCGAAATCCGCTTCACCCCCGATAACGGCGGCACGCTGGTCGAACTCGAACACCGTCATCTCGAGCGCATGGGCGCCGGCGGCATGGCGCTGGCCGAGCGCTTCACCCAGGGCTGGGGCGCGCTGATCGGCAGTTTCGCGCAACACAACATGCGTCATGAAGGAGGCACATCGTGGCTGAGCTGCAGATCATCGGCGGACCGCAAAGCAATTTCGTCTGGACGACGCGTATCTTTTGTGCCGAGAAGGGCGTGCCCTATCAGCATGTGACCGCCATGCCGCACACGCCCGAGGTCGATGCCATCCATCCCTTCGGCAAGATCCCGGTGATGCGCCACGGCGACATGACGCTGTGCGAGTCGCGTGCGATCATCTCCTATATCGATCGCAACTTCGACGGTCCGTCCTTGATCCCGCGCGATCCGGTCGCCGCCATGCAGGTCGAGCAATGGGCCTCGATCGTCTGCACGACGCTCGATCCGCTGTGGCTGCGCCAATACTATGCGGCTTACGTTCTGGCGGTGCGCGGCAATCGCGCCGTCGACCGCTCGATGATCGACGCCGCGATCCCGCGCATGGAGCCGCAATTCGCGATCATGGACCGCGCCGTCGCCAAGACCGGCTACCTGGTCGGTGACAGCTTCACGCTCGCCGACGCTTATCTGACGCCGATCGCCTTCTACATGAACGCGGTTCCCGAAAGCGCCGCGCTCATGGCCAAGTCGCCGCATCTCAAAGCTTTCGTCGATCGCCAGATGGCGCGGCCCAGCGTGCAGCAAACCAAGCCGCAGAATCTCGTCCACGAGATGTTGCATCGCTAAGCGTAACGGCCGATGGCAATCGACGAAAAAGCCGTCGCGCGATTGCGCGCCGTTCTCGCAAGGCGGCGCGGCATCAGCGAGAAAAAGATGATGGGCGCGCTGTGCTTCATGGCCGGCGGCGCGATGTGCTGCGGCGTCACCGGCGATGCGCTGATGGTCCGCGTTGGGCGCGAGAATTTCGCCGCAGCGCTCGCGCGGCCACACGCCCGTCCGCTCAAGATCGGAAAGCGCGCGGCACGCGGCTTCGTGCTGATCGATCCACCGGGCTATCGCACCGCGACGGCGCTCACGCGATGGGTCGAGCAAGGCCTCACTGTGGCGAAAGCGCTCCGCTCGGCGCCGAAACGCCCTGCCGCAAAGCGCGGCAAGCGGTGAGGTAAATCGACGCCACGACGTTGAACATTGGGCGCAAGTCCAAGCGTGCTTGTTGTTCAACAGCTTCGCCTGTGAATATCCTCGACAAGGCTGTGGATCGATTGTGTACGTGATGCGCTTTGCCGCCACGCAGGCAAGCGTCTAAAGTCTGTCATATGGCCGAAAGCTCTGGCACAAGCCTCTTTCCCGACGACGCGAAGAATGCGGCGCGCACCGGCATTCTGCCGTTCCAGGCGATCAACGCCATGCTGCGCGAGCATGAGATCTGGTCGAAGGCCGAGATCCTCGCCGATCAGATCCAGCCGGCCAGCCTCGACCTGCGCCTCGGCCCGATCGCCTATCGCGTCCGCGCAAGTTTCCTGCCCGGACCCGAGAGCACGGTGCTCGACAAGATCCAGGCGCTCGATGCTTATCAGATCGATATCAGCAACGGCGCGGTCTTGGAAAGAGGCTGCGTCTATGTCGTGCCGTTGCTCGAATCGCTCAGCCTCAAAAGCGGCGTCATCGCTTTCGCCAATCCGAAGAGCTCGACCGGCCGTCTTGACATCCTGACGCGCCTGATCGGCGATCGCAGCCCGAGTTTCGACCGGCTGGATAAGGGTTATCAGGGCCCGCTCTATGTCGAGATCGCGCCGCGCACGTTCAGTGTCGTCGTGCGCATGGGCACGCGGCTCAACCAGCTGCGCTTCCGCCGCGGCTCGCCGGTGATCGCGGCGAGCGAGCTGCAGCGGCTGCATGACGAAGGCCAGCTCATGCTGTCGAACGCCACCGACCAGAATTTCATCGAGCGCAAGATGCTGCGCCTCTCGGTCGACCTCCATGGCGGCGGCAAAGGCGGGCTCATCGGCTATCGCGCGAAGAAACACACCGATCGCATCGATATCGAGAAGATCGGTCACTACGATCCGCTCGATTTCTGGGAGCCGCTGCATTATCACCGCGACCCTCCGCTGATCCTCGATCCCGACGCGTTCTATATCCTCGTCACCAAGGAAGCGGTACGCATCCCGCCGGATTTTGCCGCCGAGATGGTCGCCTACGACACGTCGGTCGGCGAATTCCGCGTGCACTACGCCGGTTTCTTCGATCCGGGCTTCGGCTGGGGCGATGCGGTGAGCCGCGCCGTGCTCGAGGTGCGCTCGCATGAAGTGCCGTTCACCCTGGAAGACGGCCAAACCGTCGGCTGGCTGCAATATGAGCGAATGGCCGGCCGCCCGGACCGGCTTTACGGCGCCGGGCTCAAATCCAACTACCAGGGCCAGGGCCTCGCCTTAGCCAAGCAATTCAACGCCTTCCGGGGATAGCGTCGCGGCTTGCCGCCCCGCGGACCCCGTAAATATTTCCGACTCTAGGAATTAACCGGGTCTTCACCCTTTATTAACCATCCGGGTACCAAAGTTAATAGCCCGTAAATCCCGTTGCCGCTTGCAGCGGGAGCTCGGCCTTAGGAATACTCGGGAGACCATAAGTGCGAGCGTCGACCTTGGCCCGACCGGAAACCAGCTTCAGGCATCAGACCGTCGCGATCATCGACGACCGCGCGACCAATCTGAAAATTCTGGAGCGGCTCGCGGGCTCGCTGATGGACGGGATCGATGTGAAGATCTTCGATCGGCCTCAGAAAGTGCTCGACGCGGCGCCGCTCGACCCGCCCGACCTCATCATCACCGATTTCAACATGCCGGAGCTCGACGGCGCGGAATTCATCCGCCGCTTTCGCGCCATCCCGTCCTGCGCCGATGTGCCGGTGATCGTCATCACTTCTTACGAGGACCGGGCACTACGCTACGAGGCGCTCGAAGCCGGTGCGACCGACTTCTTGATCTCGCCGGTCGATCACCACGAATTCCGCGTGCGCTCACGCAACCTCCTGACCCTCCGCCGCCAGCAATTGCAGCTCAAGGAGCGCGCCTCCTCGCTCGAGCAAAAGATGAAGGCCGATGCGAAGCGCCATCGCGACGCGCTGCGCGAGAGCCACGAGCTGCTGATGCGCGTCATCGACGCCGTGCCGGTGATGGTCGCGGCAACCGATCGCGAAGGGCGCTATGTCTTCGTCAACGACTGGTTCGCCCGGCGTATCGGCAAGCCGGCGAACGAGATCATCGGCCTGACGCCGCTGCAGGTGCGTGACGATCTGGCCGCACGCGGCCAGATGGAGCGCGACCGCCGCATCATGGCCGGCATCGATCAGCCCGGCTCGTTCGAAGAAAACCTGCCGCCTGCGCCCGGCGAGAAAGGCCCGACGGGCGAGCGCCGCGTATTGCTCACCACCAAAGCGCTGCTGCATGACGCGGCCGGCCGGCCGGCGCTCGTCGTCACCGCCGCGCTCGATATCACCGATCGCAAGGCCGCCGAGCTTGCGCTTCTCCACGCCAAGGACGAGGCCGAGCTCGCGAGCCGCAGCAAGACCGAATTCCTCGCCAATATGAGCCATGAGCTGAGGACGCCGCTCAACGCCATCATCGGCTTCAGCCAGGTGATGGCCGAGGAGATCATGGGTCCGCTCGGCAGCCAGCGCTATGTCGGCTATGCGCGCGACATCTGCTCGAGCGCGCAGCATCTCCTCGGCATCATCAGCGACATCCTCGACGTCTCGAAGCTCGAGGCCGGCAAGGTCGAGCTCGACGAGGAAGAGACCGAGATTTCGATGATCGTGCGCGACGTGATGCAGCTCGTCGGCGAGCGGGCGCGCGCGCTGGAGGTCGGCGTCGATGTCGATCTCGCGCCCGATCTGCCGCGTCTCAAGGCCGATCCGCTGAAGCTGAAACAGGTACTGCTCAACCTCGTCACCAACGCGGTGAAGTTCAGCCAGAGCGGCGACCGCGTGCTGCTCTCGGCACGCTTCGACAATAAGGGCTACGAGATTTCGGTGATGGATCACGGCATCGGCATGGATCCGGCCGAGATCGAGACCGCGATTACGCGCTTCGGCCAGGTGGCGAGCGCCTGGAGCCGCCGCCATCCCGGCACCGGGCTGGGTCTGCCGCTGGCGATCGGCTTGGTCGAGCTGCATGGCGGCCGCCTCGCGATCGACAGCCAAAAAGGCGCCGGCACCACGGTGAGCTTCATTCTGCCGCGCGAGCGCGCCCTCACCGCGACGACGATCGCTGCTTCCGCGTAAGGGCTGCTAGGCGCCGCGCGCGTGCCGCTGGCCTTCGCCTTCGCAGCGATCGCCGGCTATGCCGATGCGATCGGCTATCTCCGCTACAAGGCCTTTGCCGGGATGATGACCGGCAACACCGTGCTCATGGGCTTGGCCTTTTTCCGTCGCGCCGATCTCCCGGTCGGCGAATACGCGGCCGTCCTGGCAATCTTCTTCGTCACCTCTCTCATCGCTTTCGCCGCCTTGCGCAGACGTTGCCCGCCGCTCGTGCTTCTGATCGGGGAAGCCGTCGCGCTGCTTTTGCCCGAGATCATCGCCGGACCGTGGGCGATCGCCGTGCTGGTGATCGCCATGGGGCTGCAGAATCCGCTGGCGCAGCGGCTTGGCCTGGCGCTCAGCACAACCTTCATCACCGGCGACGTTCTGCGCTTTGCGGAAGGCCTCGTGGGCCGCTCCATGCCCAATGCTGGGCACAAACCGGCGCCCTTCGCGATCTACGGCATCGCGTGGCTGGGCTATGCGATCGGCGCTGCGCTGGGCGCGGCGGGTTTTACGGCCTTACGTTGGCCGCTGATCGTGCCGGCAGTTGGTCTCGTCTGTGCCTACGGATACGCGCATGCCAGCAGCCGCGACAAGTTATCAACATCTGGTTTATGACAAGTCGGTCATTATCAAGGTATAGATTTTTTTACCATTTACCTGCATGATTCTCGTTTGGCGTTTTCGATTGGGCGAAAGCGCCACTTGTTCCGGGCCGGGGGCCGGACAGCCGCGTTCATGAGCGCCAGTCAGTCAGTGACCGTTCACCAGGAGAGCTTGCCGCCTGCCGCGTTTAGCCGCGCCGCCCGTTGGGTGATCGTCGCGCTGGCGCTCTACGCCGTCGCCACGCCGCTGGCGGTCGCCGGCTTCGTGTCCTTGAAACTGGTTCCGGTCCCCTCGCCCGATTTCATCATGATCGGGCTCGGGCTCACGCTCCTCGGGCCGGGGCTCGCCGCCATCACCGTCGCATGGCGCGGCCTCGATACCGTGGTGGGCGATCTCACGATCCGCCCAGACACCGAGCCGGAGCAAGCGATCATCCGACTCTTCATTGCCGGTGCGGTGCTCGTCTATGTCGCCGGCCTCGCCTATCTCGGCAAAGGCGGCGACACGATCCTGCCGCTGCTCGCTGTCGGCGTACCCGGCGTTCTGACCGGTTGGCTGCTCCTCGTCCATCTGATGGCCGATCCAGAGCCGTCACTGGCGCGGCGCGGCGCGGCGATGCTCAACGACATCACGTTGATCTCGGTGTTTCTCCATATCGGCGGGCCATATGCCGCGCCGTGGTTCTCGATTTATCTGTGGGTGGTCCTGGGCTTCGGCTTCCGCTTCGGCATCGGCGCGCTTGCGGCCTGCGCCGTGCTCGCCGCCGCCGGTTTCGCCGCGGTCTTCCTGTCGACACCCTATTGGCAGTTGCGCTGGCCGGTCGCGGCGGGCTTTGGCATGGCCTTGGTGCTCTTGCCGAGCTATGCCGCGAGCTTGGTGCGCAGTCTGATCGCCGCCAAAGCCGAGGCCGAGGAAGCCTTGCAGGCCAAGAGCCGCTTCCTCGCGGTGATGAGCAACGAGCTGCATCTGCCGCTTAACAGCGTCATCGGCATGGGCTCGCTCATCGCGCGTACCGACCTCGACGACGACCAACGCGACATGTTGGCGACGATGCTGCATTCGACGCGCACGTTGGTCAGCATCATCAACGACCTGCTCGATCTCTCGAAACTCGACGGCCGCAAGATCGCGTCGCCGATCGAATTCTTCGAGCTGCACGAGGTGCTCGGCGGCGCGATTGCGATCGTCCGTCCGCAAGCCAAAGCCAAAGGTCTGGCGCTGACCCTGCGCATCGACCCGCGCCTGCCGCCCGCCTATCGCGGCACGCCGCTGCAGCTGCGCCAGGTCGTAACCAACCTCCTCGCCAACGCGATCAAGTCCACCCCCAAAGGCCATATCGCCCTCTCTTCTGTGCTGATCGCGCAGGGCGAGGGCAGGGTGAAGCTGGCGCTCGTCGTGCGCGATGAAGGCGGCGGCATCGCCCGCGACGATCAGCAACATATTTTCGACGCCTTTGGTCAAGCGGATGATCGGCAGGGCGCGGAGGCGGGTCTCGGCCTGGCGATCGCCAAGCAACTCGTCGAGACGATGGGCGGCGGGATCGCGGTACAGAGCGAAATCGGCAAAGGCAGCACGCTCACCGTGACGCTGACGCTCGATCAGGATACGAGCGGCAAGATCCGCGCGCCCGATCTTCTGGGTCGCAAGCTGGTGCTGATCTCGAGCGATCCCGAATTCGCCGGCTTGCTCCAAGCACGCCTGCGCTCCTGGCGCGGCGAAGTGCAATGGATCGGCAATGCCGAACAGGCGCTGGGCGAACTCGCTCTCGTCGGCAAGAGCGAGCGGCCGGTCGTCGTTATCGTCGACGGAACGCAGAATCCCCTTGCCGGATTGTCGCTCGCGCATCGCGCAACGACCGCGATGGTGATGCCTCCGGTCATATTGTTCATCGCACCCACGCGCGGCAGCGACGCGATTGCCGGGCTCGCTCCCTCGCAACTCGCCGCGGTGATCGAAGCGCCGCTGTCCGATACCGATCTCGCCGGCGCGCTGCTCGGCATTCTCGCCGGCGACGAGCACATGGCGCAGCTCGCCGAGACCGAACCGTCGGTCCAGCGCGTTACGCTCGCTGCGCCTGCGGCGACGGCAAATCCTGCGCCAAACGAAGCGCTCGCAACCGCGGCAGCAACTGCACCGGCCGCGGCGCCGGCGCCGCAACCTGCCGAAATTCCCTCGATCGCGGCCGCCAAACCGCTCAAAATCCTCATCGCCGAAGACAATCCCGGCAATATGAAAGTGCTGAAAGGCGTACTGGAAGGCGCCGGTCATGAGGTCGAGATCGCGACCGATGGCGAGGCGGCGCTTTCCGCGCTCGAGCGCACGCGGTTCGACCTCGCGCTGCTCGACATCCACATGCCCGAGGTCAGCGGCTACGAGGTCACGAAGCTCTATCGCGTCGGCCATATCGGCGAATGGCGGCTGCCGATCGTCGCGCTGACCGCGGACGCGACCAGCGAGACCGAGCGGCTTTGCCGCGAAGCCGGCATGGATGCGGTGCTGTTGAAGCCGGTCGAGGCGGCGCAGCTTCTTGCCACCCTCGATGAAATCCATGCGCGGCTGATGCGGCCGGAACGTCTTGCCGTCGGCGCACCGCCGATGGTGGTGACCCCCATCACGGCGCATCCGCGGTTCATCCCCGATTCCGCCGCGACGGTCGATGAATCGACCTTCGAGGCGCTTAGAAATCTCGGCGGCAGCGATTTCGTCTTCGAGGTCGTGGACACGTTCCGTAAGGACGGAGCCCGCATCGTCGAGCAACTCAAAGGCGCTGCCGAAAGAGCCGATATCCGGGAATTCCGCGACCTAATGCATAGTCTCCGCAGCGGCGCGGCGAATGTCGGCGGGGTTAAACTCTGCCAGACGCTGACCGGCCTGCGCGATGTCTCGACCAAGGATCTGCGTTCCAACGGCGCCGGCTATGTCGATAAGATCGAGGGCGAAATGACCCGCCTCGACGCCATCCTCGGCCAGATCATGGAAAGCCAGCGGCGGTAACGTCTCTCCTTACGACCGCGCTTTTTAGCGAGCCCGGCCATGACAAAAGAGTGAGAGCGGCGTCAGCCCTTCAGTTCTCCCACCGCGCGCTCGATGCCGGCGCGCAGCAAGCCTGCGTCGCCGCCGAAGGTGACGAGGCGGAAGCCTTTCGCGGCGAATTGCTTGGCGAAACGCGGCGAGCCGGTATGGATGCCCGGGATGATGTTGTTCTTCTGGCAGGCTTTGAGGATCCTCTCGACCGCCGCGACATGCTCGGGCTCGTCGCGATCGAGGCCCGGCCCAAGCCCGAGCGAGATGGCAAGATCGCTGGGCCCGATATAGAGGCCGTCGAGACCCGGGGTCGCCGCGATCTCTTCGACCTTCTCGAGGCCCTCGCGCGTCTCGATCATCGGCAGGCAGAGCACACCGTCGCCCAGTGCTTTCTGGTCGCGCGTCCCCATCACGATCGCGGCGCGCGCCGGGCCGTTCGAGCGCTCGCCTTTCGGCGGATAGCGGCAAGCCGAGACTGCTTTCCTCGCCTGCTCCGGATTGCTGACCATCGGGATGATCACGCCTTGCGCGCCGGCATCGAGATTTTTGCCGATGATCCAATCTTCGTTGGCCGGCACGCGCGTCAGCGGCACCGCGCCGCGCGCATCGATGGCGCGCGCCATTTCGATCATATCGCGATAGTCGGTAACGCCGTGCTGCTGATCGACGCAGACGTAATCGACGCCCTTGATGGTCGCGACCTCGCAAGCGAAGGCGCAAGGCAGCGAGGCGAAGATGCCGAAGACCGTCTCGCCTTTTGCCAATTTGTCGCGTAACGCGAATACCGTTGCCATCGCCTCTCTCCCCTTGGGTTATGGCGGGATTGTCGGCCGCGCGATGCGGCTCTGTCAACGCGGCAGCGCGGGCCCCTCAATCGCATTTGCTGCAACGGCGAGAGCGGCGAGCGCACGACGCGCAGC
>DASXCX010000257.1:0-60938 GCA_036490955.1 Allostellaceae bacterium
CTGGAGTTGATCCCGGAGGAGTGCGGGCTGATGCTGGCCGACGGGTTCGGTGCGGCGATTTTGCGCGAAGCGCCGGCCCAAAAGCTCGATCCGGCGCGGCGCCGCGCGCTGCATCTCCGCTTCGCGCACGTAGCGGGCGCAAGATTGCTGCGGCTGACCGATCCGGGCGCCGGCGATCCCGAAACCTTTATCTGACGCTAAGGATTAGCGCGCCGCGCGCGCGATCGTCGCGGTGGTCGAGAAGCCGGGCACGATCGGCGCCAGGATCACACGCCCGCCATAGCTTTTGACGATATCGCCGCCGACGACCTGATCGAGCCGGTAATCCGCGCCTTTGACCAATAGGTCCGGCTTGAGCTGGGTGATCAGCTCCTCGGGCGTGTCCTCATCAAAGATCACGACCGCATCGACGGCCGCGAGCGAGGCAAGCACCGCCGCGCGCGCTTCCTGGTTTTGCACCGGCCGATCGGGGCCTTTCAGCCGCTTCACCGATTCATCGCTGTTGATGCCGACAATGAGCCGATCGCAGGCCGCGCGGGCCTGGCCCAAAAGGGCGACGTGACCCGGGTGCAGCAGATCGAAACAGCCATTGGTGAAGCCGACGGTCAGCCCGTTGCGCCGCCAGCGCGCAACCTGATCGAGCGCGAGAGAAAGCGGTAATGTCTTGCGATGCTCGATCGTATCGCGATCGAGCAAGCTCGCTTCGAGCTCTGTCGGCTCGACCACCGCGGTCCCGACCTTGCCGACAACGATGCCGGCGGCCGCATTCGCCAGCCGTGCCGCATCGGCAAGACTGGCGCCGGCGCCAAGCGCCGCCGCCATCACCGCGACAACCGTATCGCCGGCACCCGAGACGTCGAATACCTCGCGTGCTTCGGCAGAGAGCTTCAGCGGCTCGCCTTCGGGCTCGACCACGAGCATGCCATCCTTGCCACAAGACACCAGCAGCGCGCCGAAGCCGTGCGCGGCGATCAGCGTTCGCGCCGCGATCACGACCTCTTCGTCCGTTCCGACCGGCAGCTTCGTCGCGGCCGCGAGCTCGGGGCGATTGGGCTTCAGCACGTCGGCGCCGCGATAGATGCTGTAGTCGTGGCCTTTCGGATCGACGACGATGATGCGGCCCGCGGCTTTGGCCGCGGCGACGATTTCAGCCGCGGTCCCGCCGCTCAGCACGCCCTTGGCATAGTCCGAGAGGATCGCGACTTTATAATGCGGCAGCGCATCGACGACGATCTTCACCAGATCGACCCGCAACTCGGCCGGTAACGGCGCGACATGCTCCTGGTCGGCGCGCAGCAATTGCTGCGTGCCGGCGACGTAGCGCGTCTTCAGCGTGGTGGTCCGGCCGCGCTCGGCCAACACATGTGCCTCGGCGCTACCCAGACCCGCGACCATGCGCGCGACTTCGCGGCCGGCGGGATCGGTCCCGGTCACCGAAATAAAACAAGTCGCAACGCCGAGCGAGTGGAGATTACGCAACACATTGCCGGCGCCGCCGAGCGTGCGTTCTTCGCGCTCGATATGAAGCACGGGCACCGGCGCCTCGGGCGAAATCCGCTCGACACGGCCATAAATATAGTGATCGAGCATCAGATCGCCGACGCAGAGGATCTGCGTCTCTCTGAGGCGCTCGACCAGTGGAATGAGGTCAGTAGGGTTCACTGGCCGTCTTTAAGTGGACAATCCGTGTCCTGGCAAGGAAAACCTTAAAAGCCCCGAATATTAGCGGGCGCCCCCGGCCGCCACCTGACTCGGCGGCGCAAGCTTCCCACGCGCGGCGGCCGGGGCACTGCCGGCTGACAGCATCCGATCGATATGCCGGCCCTGGAACAGATGGACGCCGCTCTCGTGACCGAAGCGCACCGCATCGGCGTTGTCGCAACGCGCGATGATCACGCGCGACTTGCCGGCCCGCTCGATCGCCGCTTTCACCTCGGCCGCGCGTTCGGGACGCGCGGGATCGCCGATGTCGGGCGACCAGAAGACTTTGATGAGATCGATTCCGAGACGCTCGCGGTCGATATAGGGTAAGGTCAGCGCCGTCACGCCGTCGAGGCAGATGCGATAGCCGCGTTCGTGCACGTAATCGCGCGCGAAGATATAGGCGCCGATATCGTTGAAGATATCGACCTTCTCCACCTCGATGATGATGCTGCCCCGCGTGCCCGAACGCAGGCTTTGATCGAACGCTTGGAACTCGGGCGACAGCAAGGTCGAGATGTTGAGGTTCACGCTGTAAGAATGGGCGAGCGCGCTGTCGTCGCCGCGACGGAGCATCGTCAGCACGCGGCGATCGAGCGTCTGCGTCAGATATTGGAACAGCCAGCGATCGGAAGCGATATCGCGCTTTGGCATCACCGAGTTACGCAGATCGGGAATCGAGACATAGACCTCGCGATAGACGGGCTTTGGCGCCTCGTTCGCGACGATCGCGCAAATCGCCTGTCGGCGAATAACATTCGTAAGGTCGGCGCGCTCGATAATTTTCACGAGTTCCGCCAGCGCCGTCGGATCCATCGGCTCGCGCACGTCGCGCTGCGTATCGCCGGCGATCGTGGCGAGCCGTTTCAACCGCCGTTGCTCTTCCGCATACAGATTGTCGACGAAGCCGGCGAACTTCACATAGTCGCGCGAGAGATCGTACCAGGTCGAAAAGCCGTCGGACTGAATATCATCGATCGCCGTCGCCAGCGGATCGTCGCCGAAGAGATAGCGCACCTTGTTAACGGCACTGTCGACCGCGCTGACATCGGCATCTTTGCAGATGAAAACGATGTCGCCTTGTGCGAGCAGGAAGATCTGGCCTTCAAAATGCCGGACCAGCCCTTCGAAAGTATTCGCAGCAACACGAATCTGCTGTGCGCGCCGATTGTCGGGACGCAGGCGGGAAAGATTGAGCACCACCGCGCGCCAGCCGAAGGGGTGCCTCTCCAGCCGCCCGGTGAAGTCGTGAAGCAAATGCTCGACGTTCGGCGTTCTGTCGGTTGCTACCTGCACCATTCTACCTATTTGCGAGTTGCTCGCCGGCAACTCTCCGCATTTGGTCGAAGCTACCGCAGGAGTTTTTGCGAAAGGTAAATGACCATTGCAAAGCCGCGGCCAATCTCCGCGACCCTCGCGAAATCGTGTTAAAGCTTAACGCGCGTTAACTACGCGGTGCGTGCTTGCCGAGGATGCGCTGCAAGGTGCGGCGGTGCATCTTGAGCCGGCGCGCGGTCTCCGAGACGTTCCGGTCGCACTGCTCGAAGACACGCTGGATATGTTCCCAGCGCACGCGATCCGCCGACATCGGGTCCTCGGGCGGTGGCGGCAAAGCCGCGTCTGTCGCGAGGAGGGCGCGCTCCACCGCGTCGGCATCGACCGGCTTCGGTAGGTAATCGACCGCGCCGGCCTTCACCGCCGCGACCGCAGTCGCGATATTGCCGTAGCCGGTCAACATAACGATGCGCGCCGCCGGTCGTGTGCGGCGGATCACTTTCACGATCTCGAGTCCGCTGCCATCCCCGAGACGAAGATCGACCACGGCAAAAGCCGGCGGCCGCTCGCCGGCGAGCCGGATTCCCCCCGCGACGCTGTCCGCGGTCTGAACGACGAAGCCGCGCCGCTCCATCGCCCTTGCCAGGCGCTGGCAAAGCGGCTCGTCGTCATCGACGATCAGCAAGGTGCGCTCGCTCTCGGGTTGCCCCGCCAGCGCACCAGCCGCCGCCGTGTCGGAATTGCCTCGATCTTGCTCGTCGTTCATTCGCCTGCCTCACGCAGAAAAAGTCCTGGCTCATGCGCATCAAGCCGCTGGCGCCGCCATTCGATCCCGATATGCGCTCCGCCATCCGACAGATTGTCGAAGATCAGTTGCGCACCCGTCCGCTCGAGCAAGGTCTGCGCGATGAAGATGCCGAGACCCATGTGCTGTGCCCCGATTTGCGGATGATAGGACGTGCCAAGCTGGCGCGCCGAGATATAGGGCTCGCCGATACGCGCGAGGACGCTTTGGGAAAAGCCCGGGCCGTCGTCGGCGATATCGACCGAAACTTTATCGGCGTTCCAGCTCGTCGTCACTTCGACCTCTTGCTGCGCGAAGTTGATCGCATTCTGGATGAGGTTGCCGATGCCGTGGAGTATCTCGGGGCTGCGCCGCACCAACGGCTCTTCGAGCGGTTTGCCGTCGGGGTCGCGGCTGGCTTCGACCGCATATTGCACCACGATCTCGGGGCTGAGATGAGGCTCGCCGGCGGCTTCGACCAGCGCCGAGATCGGTAGGCGCTCGTAGGGCGAAGCCGTCTCCGCCTCGCGGTGATGTGCAAGATCGGCGAGGATGGTGCGGCAGCGCTCGCTCTGGCTCAGCAACAGCTCGGCATCGGCGGCATGGGGCGAATCGGCGGGCAGATCGCGCGCCAGCTCCTTGGCGACAACCGCGATCGTCGCCAGCGGCGAGCCGAGTTGATGCGCCGCCGCCGCGGCCAGGCCGCCGACCGCCGAGACGCGTTGCTCGCGCGCCAAAGCAAGCTGGGTTGCGGCATAGGCATCGCGCATTCTGCGCGCCTCGAGCGCGACGGACCACGCGTAGCCGGAGATGAATACCGTCGAGCACACCAGCGCCGTCCAGAATCCCAGGACATAGATCGGTTGGGGCTCGAAGGGCAGCAAGGCGCGCTGCGGCAGCGGCAAGTGCCAGATCGCCAGCGCGCTGATCGCGATGACCGTCAGCGCCGAAAGGCCAATCACCGAGGAGCGTGACAGGATGGTCGCCGATACAATCACCGGCGCCAACATCAGGATGGCGAACGGATTTTCGAGTCCGCCGGTGAGGAAGAGCAGGATGCCGAGTTGCAGCGTGTCATAGGCGAGATAGGCCGCGGCCTCGCGGTCGCCGAGACGCGCGGTCGGCAAGCGGCGACGCGACGCAAGGATGTTGAGCGCGGCCGATGCCGCGATCACGATGAACGTGCTGGTCAGCGGCAGCTTGAAGCCGAAGCCGAAATGCACGACGAGCACCGTCGCCGCCTGGCCGAGAACGGCGATCCAGCGGATCAGAACCAGCCGCCGCAGGCTGACCGACACATCGGTCGAGGGCGGCGTATGCATCGTATCGCTCGACAGGCTCATGGACATGTCCCGCCAGGCTCCATGCCGGCGTCGGTCGCGATGGTTGCGTAATTTGCCGCGCAGCCAGCGCCGCGCCGATTGGCCGATTAGGGCAGTTTCCAATTCGTGTAGCGCAGCTTGTCGATATCGACCGCCGTGCCATGGCCGCGCGCCGGTCCGCGCGGGAATCGATCCGCGCCGGCGACGCCGTGCTCGCAATAAAGCTCGATCATGTTGCCCGATGGATCGCGGAAGAACATCAGCGCCTCGACGCCTCTCCGCGTCCAGAGATTGGAAGTCGGGATGCCGCAGCGCGTGAGCCATTCGCGCATCTGGACCAGCTCGTCGGGGCCGCAGAAGAAAGCGAAATGGGGATATTCGGTGGAAGGCTCGAGGTAGGTGCAGCCGTCGGTGCCGATGCCGACATCGACGCCGCCGAGGCGGAAAGACGCAAAGGTCGGCGTATCGACATGAAGTTCGCCGCCGAGGACCTTGCCGTAGAACAGCTTGCCTTCCTCGAGATCGCGGCACGGCATGCTGACATGGGCGAAAGTCATGCCCTTGGGCGGACCACTGATAACCTTATCGCGTTCCTGGGTGACGGTCGGCATCCTTCGGTCTCCTCTCGCGCGCGATGATGGGAGTGCCGCCGAGGCGAGTCAACGCCGCTAGCGCTTGATCTGATTACCCTTTCCGCCCAAGCCGACATGATGGCGGCCTTGCTGTGCCCGGCGGAAGGCCTTTGGCTCAGGAGGATTCCTTGCCGCTGACGCCGGCCTCGGCGAAGGTCGCCATGCCGTTATGGCAAGCAAGCGCCGCCTTGACGATGGCGATCGCCAGGGTCGCTCCTGACCCTTCGCCGAGCCGCATGCCGAAATCGATGAGTGGCCTCTTGCCGAGTTTCTTGAGCAGCAGGCGATGCCCGGGCTCGGCCGAGCAATGCGCGGCGAGGCAATGATCGAGCGCATGCGCATCCATCGCCGCCAAGCATGCCGCCGCCGCCGAACACGCATAGCCATCGAGCAGCACAGGCACGTGTGCCATGCGCGCCGCCATGATCGCGCCGACCATCGCCGCGAGCTCGCGCCCGCCAAGACGACGCAGCAGATCGAATCCGTCGTTCACGGCGGGTTTGTGGCGCGCGACGCCTTGCTCGACCACCACGATCTTACGCTCCAACCCCGCGCCGGCGACGCCAGTGCCGGGCCCAACCCATTGGGCCACTCCGCCGCCATAGAGCGTCGTCGCCAAAGCGGCTGCCGATGTCGTATTGGCGATGCCCATCTCGCCGATCGCCAGCAGATCGATGCCGGGCTCGACCGCCATCATGCCGTAGGCGAGCGCCATGGCGCATTCCTCTTCGCTCATCGCCGGCGCTTGCGTGAAATCCGCCGTCGGCTCGTCGAGCGCCATCTCATAGACGCGCAGATCGGCATCGACCGCGCGGCAGAGCTGATTAACAGCGGCGCCGCCATCGACGAAATTCTTCACCATCTGCGCCGTCACCGCCGCCGGATAGGCCGACACGCCGAGCGCCGCAACGCCGTGATTGCCGGCGAATACCGCGACGCGCGGATGGACGCAGGAGGGCGGATGCTTGCCCTGCCAAGTCGCCATCCACTGCGTGATCTCTTCCAGCCGGCCGAGGGCGCCCGCGGGCTTGGTGAGCTGCGCCTCGCGCGCAGCCGTCTCCTGCGCCACGTCTCGATCCGGACCGGGGAATTGCGCGACGATCGCGCGCATCTCATCGAGCGTTGCCGGCACACGTCTTTCGGCCATGGCCTGATGCCTCCCTAAGCGACCGGAGCCAAGCTAGCGGGAATTGGGGGCTTGGGATAAGACTCTTCGCATGAGCGCCTTCCGCGACACGTGGCGCGACGAGCTTATTGCCGCGCTGACCTTCCTGACGCGTCTGCCAACCGGCCGCGCGGCGGCGAATGCGCCGCTGCCGCGTTTGGCGGATACGAGTTGGGCGTTTCCCATCATCGGCTTGGTTATCGGCGCGATCGGCGGGATCGCCTATGCCATCGCCAGCGCGCTGGCGCTACCCGCGCTCGCCGCCGCGCTCATTGCCGTGGCGACGACGGCGCTCGTCACCGGCGCATTGCATGAAGACGGCCTCGCCGATACCGCCGACGGCTTCGGCGGCGGCGCGACGCGCGAGGCCAAGCTCGACATTATGCGCGACAGCCGCATCGGCACGTTCGGTGTGATCGCGCTGATCGTCAGCATCGGGCTGCGCAGCGCCGCCGTCGCGGACATCGGCCTGCGCTGGCACGTCTTCGCCGCTCTGATAGCGGCACATGTTCTGTCGCGCGGCGTGCTGCCGGCGGCGATGCACCGGCTCGATCCGGCACGCGATGACGGATTGGGCGCTGGAGCCGGCCGGCCCGAGCAAAATCAGGTGTTCATTGCATTGGCGATCGCACTAGCGATCGCCATCGTCGCAATTGGACTGCGCCCAGGACTTAGCGCCGCGATTGTGGCCGCGATCGTCGCTATGGCGATCGGCTGGCTGGCACAGCGCCAGATCGGCGGCCAGACCGGCGACGTACTCGGCGCGATCGAGCAAAGCGCCGAGACAGCGGCGCTGCTTGCCGCGGCGGCATGGTCGTGAACCAGGCGAGACCGTGAGCAAGGACAACACCACGCGGTGGTGGTGGGTGCGGCATGCGCCGGTCACCGTCAACAAGGGCTGCTGCTACGGTCAGACCGATTTTCCCTGCGATGTCGCCGATAGGGCGCGTTTCGCGAGCTTGGCCAATCGCCTGCCGAGAGAAGCGGTGTGGGTCGCGACGCCCTTGAAGCGCACGCATATGACCGCGGCGGCGCTGGTCGAAGCGGGACTTACAGGCCCGTGCGACATCCCCGGCCCCGATATCGTTATCGAGCCCGATCTCATCGAGCAGCATTTCGGCGACTGGCAGGGTGTGCGCTATGACGAACTCGCGGCGCGGCGCGGCGATGAATGGCATCGCTTCTGGCTGGCGCCGGCGCACGAGATCCCGCCCGGCGGCGAAAGCTTCGTCGCGCTAACCGAGCGTGTGCACGCCGCCATCTTGCGGCTGAGCGAATCTCATCGCGGCCGCGATATCCTCGCCGTGACGCATGGCGGCACGATTCGCGCCGCGCTGGCGCTGGCGCTCGGCCTCGCGCCGGAAACGGCTCTGTCCTTCAGCGTCGACAATCTGTCGTTGACGCGGATAGACCACATCCCGGGCCCGGGCGGCGCGCGGCTCTGGCGCGTCGGCACCGTGAACCAGCCGCCCGTTTGAGAAGAATAGAGTGAAACGGAGGATAAAAAGATGAGCACACCACACCCGCAACCGATCATCGAGCATGTCGGCGAGCCGCATTGTCGGCGCTTCAGCGAGCAGCGTTGGACGCTCGACAACATCATCCAGGCGAACGGCATCGACTGGGATCAGGCGCGCTCTTTCTATCTGCAGGCGCCCTGCGGCATCGAATCGCTTGCCGATTTCGCCGCGATCCGTCAGCGCGTCAAGAAGATGGCCGATATCGGCCCCGCTTTTGAAGCGACCGCGCGGCGGCGCGAGCAGCGCGCGCGGCTCGCCGAGGAAGCCGACGAGATGATCTCGGCGCGCGACAATTACTTCATAGCGGCGGTGCATTGGGGCGCGTCGCAATGGACCTTCGACGAGAACAACGAGCAGAACATCTTCCTCAACCAAAAAAAACGCGCCTGCTACGCCAGTTATGCGCGGCTCGCCGATCACCGCGTCGAGCCGGTGTGGATCGCGTTCAAGGACACGGCGCTCCCGGCCTGGTACCACCTGCCGCCCGATTACGTCGACGGTCAGAAGGTCCCAGCGGTCGTATCGATTCCGGGCATGGACAGCTTCAAGGAATGCGGCGTCGCGCTCTACGGGGATCGCTGGCTCAGCCGCGGCATCGCCGTGCTCGCCGTCGACGGACCCGGCCAGTATGAAGCGCCGCTGCTCGGCATCCGTGCCAGCATGGACAACTGGATCGCGGCCGCGCCCGCGCTCTACGACTGGCTCGCGATGCGGCCCGAGATAAATGCCGACAAGATCGGCGTCGTCGGTGCGAGCTTCGGCTCGTTCTTCGGCACCATTGTCGTCGCCAACGAGCCGCGCTTTCGCGCCGCCGCGGTCTCGGCGACGTGTCTCGAACCCGGCTGCCATACGATCTTCGAAGAGGCCTCGCCGACCTTCAAGAAACGCTTCATGTGGATGGCCGGCTATACCGACGAAGCGAAATTCGACGAATTCGTCAAAACGCTGACCTGGGAAGGCCATGTCGAGCGCATCAGATGCGCTTATCTCTGCCTCGCCGGCGAAGCCGAGGAACTGTCGCCACTCCGCTACACCGAGAAGCTTTTCGCGCAACTGAAAGCGCCGAAGCGGCTCGTCGTCTACCAGGACGCGCGGCACGGCCTTAGCGGTGTGCCTTCGGTGGCGCGCTGGGCCCGAGCCCGCCGGTGCTGGCCGCCGATTGGATGATGGCCCGGCTCGCCGGCAAGCCTTTCCCGAGCGAGCGCTGGTACGTGACCGGCGCCGGCCAAGTGAACAAGACGGCATATTGAGCTTTTTTCATCACCCCCACGAAAGCCGGAGTCCAGGACAATCGTCGGGTTCCCGCTCTCACGGGAATGACGACACTAGCGGCCATGCGTCGGGAATTGGCTACGCGTCGAGCACCAGCTTGCCGCCCTTGATGCGCGAGACGCAGATGCAGATGCGCCCTCCTGAAGAAGTGGTGGCGCGCTCATCGGGCTTCAGCGTGTGATCGCGATGCTCGATCGGCGTATCGGACGACACCACCGTCATCGGGCAGATGCCGCATTCGCCGCGCCCACAATAAAATTTCGGCGTGTGGCCGGACATCATCATCGTCTCGAGAATGCTCGCCTCGGCCGGTACATCGAATTCGAGACCCGAGCGCTTCAAGGTCACATGGAAGGCGTTGTTCTCCGGCCGGAAGACCGGCGGCGGCGCGAAACATTGTTCATGGATCTGCAGCTTCGACAAACCCGCCGCCCCCGCTGCCGCGGTCACGGCTTTGTTCAGCGCGTAGGACCCGCAGACATAAACCTCGGACGGGTAGGCGAGCTTCTTCGCCAGCGGCCTCACATCGAGCGGCTTCGCCTCCCTTGATTCCTCGTGCAGGATGACGTGCCCCCCGGCGAGCGCCGACACCTCGTCGCGATAAGCCATCAAGTCGAGATCGCGCGCAACATAGGCAAGGGTGAAGGCGCGGCCTTCGCGCTTCAACCGCCGCGCCATTGAAAAGATCGGCACGATACCGATGCCGCCCGCGACCAGCAGCCGATTGGCGGGGTGCGTCTCGAGCGGGAAATCATTACGCGGCGACGAAATGCTGAGCGTAACGCCCACCTCGCGATCGGTGAGGAATTTCGAGCCGCCGGCCCCATCCTCGCGGCGCTCGACCGCGATGCGATAGGTATCGGCGGAATCATCGCCCGTCACCGTGCCGCCAAGCAGCGAATAGGGCTGGCTCGCCTGCGAGCCATCGGCGAGCTCCACCGCGACCTCGATATGCGCGCCCGGACCGTAAGAAGGCAGCGCCGCCCCGTCTTTCGATTTCAGCACCAGCTCGCGGATTGCCGGCGTCAAAGGCCGCTCCGCAGCAAGGGTTACGTCGTATTGCGCCATGGCCCAACGATAGCGCCCGCGAAGAGCGCGTGCTAGCGTTTCGCCCGCGAAGCATCGCCATTGGCGAGAGCTTCGCCGGGAAACACAGCTACATGACGACAGCCGCTTTGCCGCCGATCACCCTCGTCCTCGGCGGCGCACGCGCGGGCAAGAGCCGCTTCGCCGAGGAGTTGATCGAGAGCACGACGCGTGCGGCGCTTTATCTCGCCACGGCCGAGCCCCGCGATGAGGAGATGCGCGCGCGGATCGCCGCGCACCGCGCCCGCCGCGGCGCCAATTGGACGACGGTCGAGGAGCCCCTCGAACTGGTGAACGTCCTGCTCGCCGAAACGACACGGCCGGTGCTGATCGACTGCCTGACCCTGTGGCTGTCCAATCTCATGGGCGCGAAGCGCGATATCGGCTTCGAGATCGAGCGGCTGCTTTCGGTCCTGCCCAAAGCACAAACCCCGGTAGTGATTGTGGCGAACGAAGTCGGGCTCGGCATCGTGCCCGACAACGCGATGGCGCGTGAATTCCGCGACCATGCCGGGCGATTGAATCAAGCTGTCGCCAAGCTGACCCAGCGCGTTGTCTTCGTGGCGGCGGGCTTGCCGCTGATACTGAAAGGCTAACGGCGATGGACAAAGTCGATTGCAAGATCGTGCTGATTCTCGATCCCGATGCACCGCAATCGGCGGTCGAGAGACTGCGCGGGCTGCAAGCCGATGGCTATCGCGTCGCGGATATTCCCGCCGATAGTGACGCATTGATGCACGCGTTGCTCGCCGGAGATGCGGAGGAGATCTTCCCGCGCGGCGATTACGGCGTCTATTTCGCGACCTTGCCGCGCGCGTTGCAAGATAAGGTCACCCAGCGCTGGGGCGCGCCGGAACGCGATCCCGCTTTCCGTGAAAGCCGGCTCGATTGTGGCGCCTTCGCGATACGGGCGGCTCGCTTTGGCAATGTTATTGTCGCGATGCAGCCGTCGCGAGTCAGCGAGATCGACGCGCCGCCACACGGCTACATCGCCTTCTACGCCTGGATCGCCGACGGCATCCGCGCACAAGCAATCGTACGACTCTCGAAGGAAGGTTTTCCGGACTCGTCGCTCTGCGCCGTGCCGCCTCTCGCCTAGCGGAAATGCCGCGCGCCGAGCGCGATAAGCAGCAGCGCCGCGAAACACGCTCCGGCGGCGAGATAGAGCCGCAGCGCATTGCCAATATCGGCGACGGTCGCGCGGGCACGGCCATCGCCGAGCCATGGCTCGTTCATCACCGTCCCGACGTAGCGACGCGGCCCGCCGAGGGCGAGGCCGAGAGCGCCGGCCGCCGCGGCTTCGGGCCAACCGGCATTGGCCGAGCGGTGCTTGCGTGCATCGGCGAGGGTGGTTCGGACCGAGGCGCCTCCGTGCGCGCCGGGCAGCACCAGCGCCGCGAGCCAGATCAGCACCGCGGTGAGCCGCGCCGGGATCCAGTTGAGCAGATCGTCGAACCGCGCCGCCGCCCACCCGAAATAAAGATATCTCGGCGAGCGATGGCCGATCGTGCTGGCGAGCGCGCTCGCGGTCTTGTAGGCGAAAAGGCCGGGCAGACCGAGCAGCAGATACCAGAAGCCCGGCGCGATCACGCCGTCGCTGAAATTTTCGAACAGCGATCCGATCGCGGCGCGCGCGACTCCGTATTCGTCGAGGCTTTCGGGATCGCGGCCGACAAGTTTTGCGACCGCCGTCCGACCGCCCAGCAGCCCTTCCGACTGCAATGCTTTGCCGACCGCGGTCACGTGTTCAAAAAGGCTGCGTTGCGTCAGCAACACCGCGACGAGCAGTGCTTCGATCGCCCAGGCGTAGTGCACAACGCGGAGATATTCGTCGAGCGCCCAGCCGATCGCGAAAGCTGCGCCGATCAGCACGGCCACCGTCATCGCGCCGCGGAGCTGGCGCGCAACATCGCTGCGGCCCTCGCGATTGAGGCGGCGGTCGAAAACGCCGATCGCGCGCTCGGCCATCGCGACCGGATGCGGCAGATAGCGGAAGACCACCGCCATATCGCCGAAGGCCAGATCGATCGCCAGCGCCAGCAACAAAATCGCGAACGGATCGGATGCGGACGGCAGGAACATGGGGCAAGATCGGCTGCGCGCTGCCCGAAAGACAAGCGGAAAGCGAGGATGATGAAAACGGGAGTGATGATCTGCGGCCATGGCAGCCGCGATCCCGAGGCCACCGCCGAATTCGCGCGGATGGCAGCGCGCTTGAAAGCGCGGCTGCCGGAAAGCGACGTCGAACACGGCTATCTCGAATTCGCGCGACCGACGATTCGGGAAGGTTTCGCGATGCTCGCCGCGCGCAGGGCCCAGCGTATCTTGGCGGTTCCCGTCATGCTCTTGGCGGCACGTCATGTGACGACCGACCTGCCCAGCGAGATCAACCGCTTCTCGGCCGATTTCCCGCAGATCGAGATGTGCTTCGGCCGCGCATTATCGATCGAGCCGAAATTGCTCAATGCCGCCATCGCCCGCATCGAAGAAGGCGAGCGGCGCGGCACGCGCGCCGCGACTCGCACGGAGAGCTTGCTGCTGGTTATCGGTCGCGGCGCCAACGATCCCGAGGCCAATGCCGATATCGGCACGCTCGCGCGTACGCTGCGGGAAGCGATGGGCTTCGGCCGGGCGGAGGTTAGCTACAGTGGCACGGCGGCACCGCTGACCGAGCCGGCGCTGCGCCAGGCGGCGACGCTCGGTTTCAAGCGCATCGTCGTCTTCCCTTATTTCCTCTTCACGGGCGTGCTGGTGAAGCGCATCGGCGCTGCTTGCGACCGGGTCGCCGCCGACCATCCCGCGATCGAGATCATCAAGACACCCTATCTCGGCGACCATCCCTTGTTGCTCGATTGCCTGCTGGATCGCATCGCCGAGATCATCGATAGTACGCCTGCATCAACGATGTGAGGGGTACGCATGGCGCTGGCCGGCGGCGAGCCGGTGTGCTACGGCGTCGGCGATGACAGGGACGCAATCCAGCCTGCGCAAGCCGCGATGATCGAGCGTGCGCTTTTCGGCTGGCGGCCCTACGCGCTGCTCACCCTGCTCTGCCTTGGGCTTTATCTGCCGGGCCTCGTCAATCTGCCGGTCACCGATCGCGACGAAGCGCGTTTCGCGCAGGCGAGCCGGCAGATGCTGGAGACTCACGACCTGATCGCCATCCGCTTCCAGGATGAGGCGCGCAACAAGAAGCCCGCCGGCATCTATTGGCTGCAAGCGGCATCGGTCGCGCTGTTCGCCGACGCCGAGAGCAACGCGATCTGGCCCTATCGCGTACCATCGCTGCTCGGCGCGACCGCGGCGGTTCTGCTGACCTTCGGCATGGGCACGCGGCTCACCGGACGCAAAGCGTCGTTCCTCGGCGCCGGGCTGCTCGCGGCCTCGCTGGGTCTCGGCATCGAAGCGCATCTCGCCAAAACCGATGCCGTGCTGCTCGCTTGCATCACCGCGGCGCAGCTTGCGCTGGCGCGGATTTATCTCGATGCGAAGGCCCGCATGCGAGCCCCGCTTGGCATAGCGCTGTTGTTCTGGGCGGCGCTCGCCCTCGGCATCCTCGTCAAAGGGCCCGTGGCGCCGCTGATTGCGGCGCTGACCGTCACCGCGCTGTGCGTCAGCGAGCGTCGCGCGAACTGGCTGCGCGAGTTGCGGCCGATCGCCGGGATCATCCTGCTCCTGCTCATTGTGCTCCCCTGGTTGATCCTGATCTCGACCGCGACGCAGGGTCAATTCCTCAGCGATTCCTTGGGGCAGGATTTTCTCGGTAAGCTGATTGGCGCGCAGGAGGCGCACGGCGCACCGCCGCTTTATTACCTCGCGCTGCTGATGATCAGCTTCTGGCCAGGAACGTTGTTCCTCGGACCGGCTATTGCCTGGGGCTGGCAGCATCGCCGCGCCGATACCGAGCGCTTCCTTATCACCTGGAGCGTGCCTTTCTGGATCGTGCTTGAGCTCGTGCCGACCAAGCTGCCGAATTATCTGCTGCCGGTCTATCCGGCGCTGGCGCTGATGATCGGAGCGGCGCTGGTCGCGGCGAGCGAGCAGCGGCTGGTTTCGTGGCGGGCGCTCGATCGCGGTGTCATGGCGCTCTGGACCGTTGCGAGTCTTGGCGTTGCCATCGCGCTGGCCTTGGTGCCGCTGCGTTACGGGTCGGGCGCGCTTGGCGGCGGCGCGGTGGCGGCACTCGTTGTGCTCTATTTCGGCCAGCGATTGCTGCGCCAGACATGGCGCGGCGTCACGCCGGCGCTCGCCATCCGCGCGACGGTGATGGCGCTGCTCGTCTTGGCGGTCGGCTTCGAGTTCGTCGCACCGGCACTCGATGCGCTGTGGCTGTCGCGCAGCGCGGCCGCGCTCGTCGCAAGCGCGGGCGGCCCGCGCAGCTTACCGGTCGCGATCGCGGGCGATGCCGAGCCGAGCCTCGTCTTCCTTCTCGGCACCAAAACTAAGCTCGTCTCGGCCGATGCCGCAGCCGACTATCTCGCCACGACCCCTGATGGACGTGCGTTGATCGAGACGCGTTCCGAAGACGCCTTCCGCGCCGCGCTCGCCGGGCGTAATTTCGCTCCGCAAGCCCTCGGCACGGTATCGGGCCTCGATTATTCCAATGGCCACGGTATGCGGCTGACGCTTTACAGCCGCATACCGAAGTGAGCGCAGCAGATCGCCGTCCGCTAATCTATTTCGCGGCACGCAGTATTTGCACGATCGCCGGCTTGCCGTTGGCCCAGCCGGCGGCATCGCGGCCCGTGAAATCGGCGTGATGCGGATCGGCGCCGTCCTTCAGCAGCAACCGGACCGCTTGAGCCTGGCCGGCCTGAGCCGCCATCATCAGCGGCGTGACGCCTTGCCTATTTTGCGGATCGATCGCCGCCTTGGCGTCGATCAACATCTGGAGGATTGCGAGATCGCCGCGCTGCGCGGCCCAATGCAGCGGCGTGTTGCCGAATTGGTCGCGCGGGTCGACGGACGCCTTGTAGTAAAGCAACGCCTGCACCATACGCTGGTCGCCCAGTTGCGCCGCATAGTGCAAGGCGGTCTCGCCCTTATCGTCGGGAACATCGGGCGGCCGACCGCCTTGCAAGATGCGGATGAGATCGTCGGTTTTGCCATGCGCGGCGACGGTCGCGACATCGTTGAACCCGGAGAAATCCGCCCCCTGCGCAAAGCTCCGCGGGCAGAGCAGCAGCAACACCGCGCCGGCCACCATCGTCCGACGCATCAGCGCCGTACCGTCCATATTCTTCAAACGTCTTCTGACCATCGCACTCATATCCTCAACCCACATCACGCGCGATGATACCGCCCTCACCTTCGAAGGTGAACGGATCCTTGCGCCAGCAAGCGGCCGTTGTACCGCCCGCGGCGCAATCAACTGCGCGAGGAAAGATCCGTCAGCGCCGCGACAGCGCGTTGGCGACCCTGCCAGCAGCGATGTAGTCTCGCCTGCCATGACGCGCGCCGCTCTCAACCTTCCGGAATTCGCGCCGGGCAGTGTCTGGCTCGTCGGTGCGGGGCCGGGCGACCCCGGCTTGCTGACCGTGCTGGCGCTGCATGCCCTCGAGGCGGCGGATGTCGTCGTTTACGACGCGCTGGTCGCGCCTTCGATCCTCAAACTGGCGCGACCAGGCGCCGTCCTCGAACATGCGGGCAAGCGCGGTGGCAAGCCGTCGGCGCAGCAGCCGGATATTTCGTTGCGCCTCGTCGCGCTGGCGCGCGAAGGCAAGCGCGTGCTGCGTCTCAAAGGCGGCGATCCTTTCGTCTTCGGCCGCGGCGGCGAGGAAGGCTTGGCGCTGGCGCATGCGCATATCCCCTTCCGCGTCGTGCCCGGCATCACGGCGGCCATCGGCGGCCTCGCCTATGCCGGCATTCCGGCGACCCATCGCGACACGAATTCGGCGATCACCTTCATCACCGGCCAGACCAGCGGCGGCGTACTGCCGAGCGCGGTCGATTGGGAAGCAATGGCGCGCGGCAGCGCCGTACTGGTGTTCTACATGGCGCTCCGCAATCTCGACGCAATCGCGCGCCGCTTGATCGCGGCGGGCCGCCCGGCCGACGAGCCGGTCGCGATCATCAGCAAGGCGACGACCGCTGGGCAGCGGGTTATCGAAACGACCCTCGCCGCCGCTGCGAAGGACGCGGCGGACGCCGCGATCGAGCCGCCGGCGCTGATCGCCATCGGCCCGGTGGTGACGCTGCGCCGCGAGCTCGATTGGCTCGGCCAATTGGCAGCGAGCACGCTCCCGCGAGCGCGCTGATTCGTCGCTGGCGGTCGCAGCGCCGCGGGCTTATATCGAGGCCATGTCCGAAGCCGTTCGTCGCGGGCTCTATATCTTCATCGCCGCGGTTGCCGTCATCCTGGGTGGCGTCGTCTACGAGCAGTTCTGGCTGGGCGGCGCGGAGAATGCGGCGCCCGCCGTCGGTGGGCCCTTTACCTTGACCGATCAAAACGGTGCGGCGCGCAGCGACGGCGATTTCCGCGGCAAGGTCATGCTGATCTATTTCGGCTACACCTATTGCCCGGATGCCTGTCCGACCACCTTGCAAGCGATCAGCCAGACGCTCGATATGATCGGCAACCAGGCAAACAAGGTGCAGCCGATCTTCATCTCGGTCGACCCGGCACGCGACACGCCGACTCAGCTCAAATCCTATGCCGCGAATTTCCATCCCGGCATCCTTTACCTGACGGGGGCACCCGACACGCTGAAGCAGGTCGAGCGCGAGTACCACATCTATGTCGCCAAGGTGCCGCAATCGGGCAGCGACGATTATCTGATCGATCATAGCTCCATCATCTATGTGATGGGAGCCAACGGCCGCTACCTCGGCGAAATGCCGGCCGGCCTGCCACCGAAGGTGATGGCAGCGACGCTGCAACGCTATCTCTGAATCGCCGCTTCGATTAGAATCGGCTTCGTGCCCGATTCCCTGCCGGTCTTTCCGACGTCCTGGCCCTATGACGGCGGCGCCGTGCCGCTCATCGTGCGTGCCCATCCGCGCGCCCGGCGTATCGCGCTGAAGATCGATCACGCCGGCGATGCGGTCGAAATGGTGCTGCCGCGCCGCTGCTCGCGCAGCGAAGCGCTGCGCTTCCTCGAGGCGAGCCGCGGCTGGATCGATGCGCGGCTCGCCCAGCTCCCGCCGCGTATTCCCTTCGTCGATGGCGCGCTCGTGCCGGTGATGGATATGCCGCATCGGATCCGGGCGATGGGATCGATTCGCGGGAAAGGCCCAGCCTGGATCGAAGACGGCGAGATCCATGTCGCTGGCGACCCTGCCTTCCTGGCACGGCGCGTGCGCGATCTCCTGCGCGGGCTCGCCAAGCGCGATCTCAGCGCGCGCGCCGAGAAAATGGCAGCGCTGGTCGACCGCAAGGTGAAGCGCGTCACCGTCCGCGATACGGTCAGCCGGTGGGGCAGTTGCGCCCATGGCGGCAATCTTTCGTTCTCGTGGCGGCTGATCTTCACGCCCGAAGCCGTGATCGACTATGTCGTCGCTCATGAGGTGGCGCATCTCGTCGAGATGAATCACAGCAAGCGCTTTTGGCGCGTCGTCGAGAAGCTTCACCCCGGCGCGAAAGCCGATCGGCTATGGCTCAACCGCAACCGCCTGCGATTGATGCGCATCGGCTAGGGCAAGATCGTAACGATTTCATCTCTCATCCGCCACAGACAGGCGTTCGTAAGCGAGTGCTTCTATCGTGGCCGAAAAAAAGAAGAAACTGCAATGCCAGCGCGACCGATTCATCGAAGCCGCGCTGGAGGCGGGCGCGAGCGAGGAAGGGCGCGAGTTTGACGAGGCGCTAGAGCGGGTGGCTAAGCAGAAGCCGAGGGACGAGCCAAAGCGCCAGGCTGCTAGGTGAACCATGCCGTGGCGACGATCATATTATCTACTGATTGCGGCTGTCGTCGCCGTGGCGATCTGGCTTGGGTTGCCAACGATACGACACACATACCTCGGTTCGTTCCTATACGGCGATTGCAAGTTAACTGCGAAACAAGGCGATCCAGGATGCCAAAATCCTCCCCCTAGGCCTTATGTGGGAGGGTTTGGCGGTTTCCGGTCTTTCGGCGACCGCTGACCCGGCCGTGTTTGCGAAGGATACAATTCCCGTCGCTTTAATAGCTTAGACCATGATCATCCACCGGTTGGAATCGCCGAGGGCGATTCCCCGGTCTGATCATGGTCGGGGCGCATCAAAAAGAGCAGCAGCGCGAGGCCGGGCAGGCAGCACGCGGTCGCCAGCACGAAGAACGAGCCCCAACCGAGATGATCCGCGAAGAAGCCGCCGGACGATGCCAGCAGCGTGCGCGCCGTCGCGGCGAGGGCCGAGAGCAGCGCGTATTGCGTCGCTGTGAAGGCGGGGCTGCAGAGGCTCGAGAGGTAAGCGACGAAGGCCGCCGACGCCATGCTGCCGGTGATGTTCTCGGCCGCGATCGTCACCGCCAGCGTGCCGATGTCGTGCCCAGCCCAGAGCTGGACGATGTACATGAGGTTCGACACCATCTGCAGCGCGCCGCAAATCAGCAGCGCCCGCATCAAGCCCCAGCGATAGACGGCGATGCCGCCGAGCGACACGCCGACAATACTGGCGATGACGCCGAACACTTTGGTGATGCTCGCGATCTCGCTCTTCTCGAAGCCGAGCTCGATATAGAACGGCCCCGACATCACGCCGGCGAGCGCGTCGCCGAATTTATAGAGCACGACGAAGACCAGGATCAGCAGCCAGTAGCGGCGCTTGGCGAAATCGGCGAAGGGTGCGACGACCGAGGTCGTGAACCACCGGCCACGCAGCAAGGGCGGCCGTTGCGGCTCGCGCGTCGCGACGATCACGATCATGCTCAAGAGCACCAGCGCCGCCATGACGCCGTACGCTGTGCTCCAGCTGAAATATTGCGCGAGGTAAAGCGCACCCGCGCCCGAGGCCAGCATGCCGATGCGGTAACCGATCTGCGTCGCCGCCGCGCCGGCGCCTTGCTCGTCCTTGTCGAGCAGCTCGACGCGGTAGGCATCGATGACGATGTCCTGGCTCGCGGAGAGGAAGGCGACGATGATCGCGCAAATGGCGACGCGGGTCAGATTGGTCGCGGGATCGGACAAGCTCATCGCCAGGATCGCCAGCGCCAGCAGGAATTGGATCAGCAGCGCCCAGCCACGCCGACGGCCGAAACGCTCAGTCAGATACGGCAGGCGCACGCGATCCATTGCCGGCGCCCAAAGGAATTTCAGATTGTAGGAAATCCCGACCGGTGCGAAGAGACCGATCGCCGTCAGAGTGATGGCGGATTCCTTCAGCCAGATCGCCAGGGTCGCGCCGGTGAGCGCCAGCGGCAAGCCGCTGGCGAAACCCATCAGCATAATCGCGATGATGCGCGGATCGCGGTAGACGCGAAGCGAGCGCAGCCAGGAACTCATGCGCGGCGGGGCGCCGCCGCGATCACTGACCGGCCTTGTCGGCGTCGGCGGCGACCTGCATGCGGACGATCTGATCCGGATTCGCGACCGTGCCGCTCTGGCCTTGGCCGCGCTTGATCGCGTCGATCGCTTCCATCCCCGAGGTCACCTGACCCCAGATCGTATATTTGCCGTCGAGGAACGGCGCCGGCTCGAAGCAGATGAAGAATTGGCTGTCGCCGCTATCGGGATCGTTGGATCGCGCCATGCCGGCGGTGCCGCGGACGAAATTCGCCGAATTGAACTCGGCCTTCAGCTTCTTGCCCGAGCCGCCGGTGCCGTCGCCGCGCGGATCGCCGGTCTGGGCCATGAAGCCTTCGATCACGCGATGGAATTTCAGCCCGTCGTAAAAGCCGGCGCGCGTCAACTCCTTGATGCGCGCGACATGGTTGGGCGCAAGATCCGGGCGCAATTCGATAGTGACCCGACCCTGGGGTGCATCGAGATAGAGCGTGTTTTCGAGATCGGCCATCGGGAGACCTCCTGTCGGTTCGGTTGGCGTTCAGTGCCCCGCCTTTTCGGCGTCGGCGGCGACTTGCATACGGACGATTTTGTCGGGATTGGCGACGACGCCGTTCTGGTCCGGGTCGCCCTTCTTGATCGCGTCGATAAATTCCATGCCCGACACGACCTGGCCGAAGGCGGTGTATTTGTGGTCGAGGAACGGCGCCGGTGCCAAGCAGATGAAGAACTGGCTGTCGGCGCTATCGGGACTCTGGGCCCGCGCCATACCGACGGTGCCGCGTACGAAACGAGTGTCGTTGAATTCGGCCTTGAGATTCTTGCCCGAGCCGCCGGTGCCATCGCCGCGCGGATCGCCGGTCTGGGCCATGAACCCATCGATCACGCGGTGGAATTTGAGCCCGTCATAGAAATGCGTGCGGGCGAGTTCCTTGACCCGGGCCACGGTGGCGGGCGCCAGATCGGGACGCAATTCGATCACCACACGGCCCTTGGGCACGTCAAGATAAAGCGTGTTCTCGAGATCGGCGGCCATCGCCGGGACGATGAAACCGATGAGAAGACAGGCCGCGAGGGCAAGAAAGCGGACGGATTTGAACATTGTGCGACCCATCGACAATTAATTGCACTGGTTTCGCGACCATAGCCGAGCGGCTCTGCTGGGAGAAGGCACGGAAGACGGGAAATTCCGTCGCCGATTTGAGCCAGATCAAGGCGCCGCCACCGCGGACAGCGTTAATTGCGCGCGCCTGATTGAACAGGGGTTGGCCCATGCCGGCGCACGTTGCCACAAGCAGCGACGCTCGGGGGGATGGGCCGGCGGCGCGCGCGAAGCGCGCCGCCACCAATTTCAGGCGCAACGCATCGGACCCATGAGCGCTGCTTTGGCGCACCTACCGAGGACCGGGCGGCAAATCGTATTGTTGCGCCGGTAGCGATTTGAGGAAGGCGATCACCTCGTCGCTGCTCACGACATCGGCGTATTTCGCCTGCATGTCGAAGAGATTGAGCGCGTGGCTCGCCTGCGCGCGGTCGAAACAGCCGTCCTCGATCACCGCCGCGCGGAAATTGTAGCTGAAGCCGTCGAGTACCGTCGCGCGCACACAGCCGCTGGTCGTCGTGCCGCCGACGATGACGCTGTCGCAGCCGAGCATCGTCAGATAGCTCAAGAGATTGGTGCCGTGAAAGCCGGATGGCTTCTGCTTCGGCACAACGATATCGCGTGGGCCGGGCGCGATCTGCGGCATGATCTCGTTGCCGTCGTGGTTGCTCTGCCGCGCCGCCGGCGCCTCACCCGACCGCGCGCTCTTGAAGCGCCAACTTCCCATATCCCATTTGTCCTCGCGGCTGATGCCGGTGGTGTAGATCACCGGCACGCCTTGCGCGCGCGCCGTCTCGATCACATGCGCCAGCACGGGCAGCGCATCCCAAGCATCCTCGCCGCAAGAGGTTGGCCAGCGTTTCACCGATTCCATGATCGGCTCGCGCTTGTCGCCGCAGAACGCATAATTAACGTCGATGATGAGCAGCGCCGGGCGTTTGCCGAAACCTTGGCGCGCCGAATGACCGCGCGCCTCGTGAAACACCTTGTCGCGCTCGGTGAGGAATTTGTTCCAGATCGGTTCGGTCATGCGGCGCTCCCTCGGCGGGCCGCCATCCTAGCATGCCGTACGGGCGTCCTCTAAGCCGTCTCGGCCTTGCGGCTCTCGCGCTTGCGCTCGTTGGGGTCGAGGAAGCGCTTGCGCAGGCGGATCGATTTCGGCGTCACCTCACAGAGCTCGTCATCGGCGATATAAGCGATCGCCTGCTCCAAGGTCATGATGATCGGCGGCGTCAGGCGGATCGCCTCATCCGCTGCCTTGGTGCGGATATTGGTGAGCTGCTTGGTCTTGCATGGATTGACGTCGAGATCGTTGCCGCGGGTATGGGCGCCGACGATCATGCCCTCATAGACCGGCGTGCCGGGCGTGACGAACATCGGCCCGCGCTCTTCGAGGTTCCATAAAGCATAAGCCACCGCTTCGCCGCTCGCGGTCGAGACCAGCACGCCGTTGCGGCGGCCTTCGACCGAGCCACGCCAGGGCGCATAGCCATTATAAATCCGGCTCATCACGCCGGTGCCGCGCGTATCCGTCAAAAATTTGCCGAGATAGCCGATGAGGCCGCGCGTCGGCGCGTGGAAGACGAGCCGCAGTTTGCCGCCGCCGGTCGGCCGCATCTCCTGCATCTCGCCTTTGCGCAGCGACATCTCCTCGACGACAATGCCCGCGAACGGCTCGTCGAGATCGATGACGACCTCTTCGATCGGCTCAAGCCGGTCGCCGGTGGCAGGATCGATCTTGAAAAGCACGCGCGGGCGCGAGATCGCAAGCTCGAAGCCTTCGCGCCGCATCGTCTCGATCAGCACGCCGAGCTGAAGCTCGCCGCGGCCCGCGACCTCGACCGCATCGCGCTCTTCGCTTTCCTGGATGCGGATCGCGACATTGCCCTCGGCCTCGCGCTCGAGGCGTTCGACGATCATTCGCGAGGTGACCTTGCTGCCTTCGCGGCCTGCCAGCGGCGAATCGTTGACGACGAAGCTCATGGCGAGGGTCGGCGGATCGACCGGCGTCGCGGGCAGCGCGGTTTCGACTTCAGGCGTGCAAATCGTGTCGGCGACCGTGGTCTCGGCGAGGCCGGCGATGGCGATGATGTCGCCTGCCTCCGCTTCCTCGATCGGCCGGCGCTCGAGGCCGCGGAAAGCCAAGAGCTTCGTCAGCCGCGAAGTCTCGATCACCTTGCCGTCGCGCGACAGCGATTTGACCGGCATGTTGATCTTGGCGACGCCACTGTGGATGCGGCCCGTTAGCACGCGGCCGAGATAGGAGTCATTCTCCAAGGTCGTGGCCAGCATCGCGAAAGGCGCGTTCAAATCGGCGGCCGGCGGGCGAACGTGTTTGACGATCAGCTCGAAGAGCGGCACCAGATCCTTGCGCTCGTCCTCGAGCGCGGCGACCGCCCAGCCGGAGCGGCCCGACGCGTAGAGCGTCGGGAAATCGAGCTGCTCGTCATTGGCGTCGAGCGCGGCGAAGAGATCGAAAATCTCGTTATGCACCTCGACCGGTCGCGCGTCGCTGCGGTCGATCTTGTTGATGACGACGATCGGTCGCAAGCCTTGCCGCAAAGCCTTGCCAACCACGAACTTCGTCTGCGGCATCGGTCCTTCGGCGGCATCGACCAGCACCAGCACGCCGTCGACCATGCTCAGGATGCGCTCGACCTCGCCGCCGAAATCGGCATGGCCCGGCGTATCGACGATGTTGACGCGCGTGTCATGCCATTGCACCGAGGTGCATTTGGCGAGGATGGTGATGCCGCGCTCGCGCTCGAGATCGTTCGAATCGAGCGCCCGCTCCATCACCTGCTGATTGGCGCGGAAGGCGCCGCTCTGCCGGAGGAGCTGATCGACGAGCGTGGTCTTGCCATGATCGACATGCGCGATGATGGCGATGTTGCGGATATCCATGCGTGCTCTAGTTAGGCAAGCCCGGCCTTAGCAGCAAGATCGGCGAGCTTCGCTTCCGGCCGGGCGCCAAAATGCGAGATGATCTCGGCGGCGCAGAGCGCGCCGAGCTTGGCGCAATGCGCCATGTCCTTGCCGCGGGTAAAGCCATAGAGGAAACCGGCGGCGAAGAGATCGCCGGCGCCGGTTGTATCGACCACTTTGGCGACGGGCGATGCCGGTATTTTGACGCGATCCTTGGCCGTCACGACCTCGGCGCCTTTCTCGCTGCGCGTCAGCACGGCGATCTCGGCCTCGCCGCGCACCGCGGCGGCGGCCTTCTCGAAATCCTGGGTCTCGTAGAGCGAGCAGATCTCCGCCTCATTGGCGAAGAGGATGTCGACATGGCCGCGGATCAGATCGCGGAAATCGGCGCGGTGGCGGTCGACGCAGAACGGGTCCGAGAGGGTGAGGCTGACCTTGCGGCCCGCTTGGTGGGCGATCGCCCCGGCTTGGCGGAAAGCCTCCTTCGCCGAAGGCCGGTCGAAGAGATAGCCCTCGAGATAGGTGATTTGCGCCGACGCGATGAGATCGCGGTCGATGTCACCGGGCTGGAACTCGACCGAGGCGCCGAGAAAAGTGCTCATCGTGCGCTGCGCGTCGGGCGTCACGAGGATGAGGCAACGCGCCGTCGCCGGCCCGCCCTTAAGCGGCGGCGTGTCGTATTTGACGCCGGTCGCGCGGAGATCGTGGGCAAAGACCTGGCCAAGCTGGTCGTCGGCGACCTTGCCGATATAGGCGGCGTTGCCGCCGAGCGAGGCGATGCCCGCGATCGTATTGGCTGCCGAGCCGCCCGAGGCTTCCATGCCCGAGCCCATCTTGCCGTAAAGCGTCTTGGCGCGGGCCTCGTCGATCAGCGCCATCGTGCCCTTGGCGAGCTTTTCCTGCTGGATGAAAGAATCATCGGCTTGAGCAAGGACGTCGACGATGGCATTGCCGATGCCGACGACATCGAGGGTAGGGGTCGCCATAAGGATTTCCGGGCTGATGAATGAAGCGCGCGAGTATAGGGGCGGACCGCGCCGAAACAAGCGATCTCGCACGAAATCGCTTTATTTACGGGACATTGCGCGGTTAATGTGGGCAAGTGCGAAACGCCAAGGCCGGGGAATCGGCCGGCGCGATCGCCCGGGGATTTGGGATGGACTTCAAGAGGAGGGCTGCCGCCATCGCGGCAGCCTTCGCGTTTTTTGGAATGCTCTCCGCTTGCACTTCGCCGAACGGCGCCGCGATGGGAGCGAGCGCAGCCACGCCGGGCTCTGCGCTTCCCGACCTTCCTCAGGCCGCCTCGCGCACGCCGGCGATCAAGGACCTCGCCGGGCTGAAGCCCGCCGATGTGGTGGCAATTCTCGGCCAGCCGGATTTACGCCGCGACGAGCCACCGGCCGAACTCTGGCAATATCGCGCCGCCGATTGCGTGCTGAATCTCTTCTTCTATGGCGGCGCCGGCGGCTATCGCCTGGCGCATGCGGAAGCTTGGCAGCGCTCGCTGGCTGGCAGCGGCGCTCCGGCGCGGTGCCATGACGAAAATGCGCCCATCAAGGCGCATCTCATCAGCGAGTCGGGGCTTTAGAGAACGAAGTCCGTCGTCCGACCGGAACGAGGGACTTTACCTCACGATAGAACCCTCAGTTCGCGGGCGGCGGCTCTGGCGGCGTTCCCGATGGCGGGTTGCGGCGATCATTCATGAACTGATCGAATTCGGCCTTGTCCTTGGCGAAGCGCAACCGCTCCAAGAACTCGGAAAATTCCTTTTGCTCTTCCTCGAGCCGGCGCAGCGTCTCCGTGCGGTATTCATCGAAGGCGCGATTGCCGCTTGACGGACCGCCCGGGGGTCGCTTGCCGCCGAACCAGTTCTTCCATCCGCCCGATGCCGCGCTTGGACCCGAGCCGGACTCTGCGCTCGGCCCTCCGGACCAGCGGCGATAGCCGCAAAACATATGGCGCCGCCAGAGCATTGCCGCGAGCAGCGCCAGGCCGACGGGCCACCACCAAATGAACCCGAGGACCATGGCTATGACGAGCAAAGGCTTTGGGATGAAATGCGGTCTCCAGAACGGATGGCCGGCGCCCCAAGGCGGGCCCCAGGATTGCGCGCTCCAGGAGCCTTCGCCATCGCGGCCGCTCCAACTCGCCTGCTGCCAGCCGCACCCTCCGCCCCACATTCCCCAAGGACCGCGCGGGCGATGACGCCAGCGGGAATCGCCGTAAGACTCGTCGTGCGCGGCACTGGTCATGGCAGACCTCACGTGAATGTAAGAGACACTTACATTAGTGCACGCTGTCTCGAAGTCAAGGCTGATCGGGCGGCTATCTCGTTTTTATTTCCACGTTACCGCCGGCGAGGCCGAAACTCTGGAGATAGATCAGCACGCCCGCTTCCAGCAGCTCTTCAGGTGACATCGGTAGTTTGCGTCGCGCGCCATCCGCACGGCAGAAGAGCGAGGCGATGCCATGCGACAGCGCCCAGATATGCAGGGCCATCATCAGCGAGGGCGGGCGTTTGCCCTCGGGCAAGGCCGCGGCGACCCTGTCGGTGGCTTGGCGCAGGATCGCGAAAGCGCGCTCGGCCGCCGTCTGCAATGACGGCACGGCATCAAACGCAATATGTGTCTCGAACATCGCGGCATAAAGGGCGGGCTCGCGGCGAGCGAAGGCGAGATAAGCCTGGCCGAGGGCTTCGAAGGCGCGCAGCGGATCGGGCCGTCCGTCATTCCATGCCTGCGCCAGCGCTGCTGCAAAGCGCTCGTAGCCGCGCTCCGCAACGGCTGCGAGCAGCGCCTCGGCATCGCGGAAATGGCGGTAGGGCGCCGCCGAACTGACACCCGCAAGCCGCGCCGCTTCGGCGATGGTGAAGGCTCCCGGTCCTTTCTCCGCGAGCAGCATCAACGCGGCATCGATCAGCGCCTCGCGCAAATTGCCATGATGGTAGCCACGCCGCTCGTTGCCGCCTTTGCCAGACCAACTCATGTTACGGTCTATCACATGTCCCGGCGGTGAAATCCAGGGGGATGACCCGCGCGAGCAGCGTCGGCCCTACGCGAAGCAACCTAAATTAGGCCAGCCGCCTTTGGATCGCGTCCCAGACATTCTTCTCGAGCGTGAGACCGTCGAGCCGGTTGATCTCCTGGATGCCGGTCGGCGACGTGACGTTGATCTCGGTGAGGTAATCGCCGATCACGTCGATGCCGACGAAGATCAGCCCTTGGCGCTTCAAGGTCGGACCGATCGCCGCGCAAATTTCATGCTCGCGCCGCGTCAATTTCGTCTTTACCGCTTTGCCGCCGACATGGAGATTGGCGCGCGCTTCGCCTTTCGCCGGCACGCGCAGCACCCCGCCCATCGGCTCGCCATCGATGAGGATGATGCGCTTGTCGCCTTTGCGCACGGCGGGAAGATACCGCTGGACCACGATTGGCTCGCGATTATGCGCGGCGAAGCTCTCCAACAGCGCGTTGAAGTTCTCGTCCTGCGGCGTGATGCGGAACACGCCGGCGCCGCCATTGCCGAACAGCGGCTTCAGAATGATGTCGCGGTGCTGCTTGCGGAAGGCGACGATCGCAGCGCGATCGGACGACACCAAGGTCGGCGGCATCAGCCCGGGAAAATGCGTCGCGAAAAGCTTCTCCGGCGCGTTGCGCACCGCCGCCGGATCGTTCACGACCAGCACCTTGCCGCTGACATGCTCGAGCAGATGCGTCGCGGTGATATAGGCCATATCGAACGGCGGATCCTGGCGCATCAGGATCACATCCATCTTTGCGAGGTCGAGCGTCTCGACGGGCCCGAGCGCCGCGTGCTTCTTGCGCCCACGCCAGACGCGCAAGCGCTGCGCCTGCGCGGTAACGCGGCCATCGGTGAGGCTCAATTGCCGCGGGAGATAATGATAGAGGCGATGACCGCGCGCTTGCGCCTCGAGCGCGAGCACGAAAGTCGAATCGGCGAGGACGTTGATGGACTCGATCGGGTCCATCTGGATGGCGACGTCGAGCCTCATTGAATCGGCTGTACCTCGATCGCGCTGCCGCGCGGCGCGGGTGCCGGCGGGGCCTCGGGCGGCGGCGGTACCGGCGGCCCGCTGCCCGACGCATTGCCGGCCGACGCCGGTGGCGAGCCGGCCTCACTGCCGACCTTGATGTAAGACTTCACTTGACTGACGTTGGGGAGGTTGCGCGCGTAGGACAGCACGAGCTCACGCTCCGCGCCGTTGCGCGCATAGCCCATGATGTAGACGATACCGTTGAGCGTATGGACGATATAGTTCGACGACCGTACTTGCGTATCGGCGAGCAGCTGGGTGCGCAACGCGTTGGACACGTAATTGTCGCGCGCGTCCTGGCCGAAATTCGTCAGCGGCCCGACTTGCACCTCGTTATAAATGCGGGTCACGCCTTGGACCTGGCGCGCGAGCCGCTCCGCCGCGTCCTTCATCTGTTGGTTCGGCACGAGGCCGGTGATCAGCAGCTCGTTGTCGTACGCGGTCGCGGAAACATCGCGGGCGAGATCGCTCGATGCGTCGGCCCAGTATTTATGCGCCGTCGCGGTGGTCGCCGCGTCGCGCGCGAGCTGCTCGGGCGAGCGCTGCTCGGTCACGAGCGTATAACCGCCGGCGGCCGTGCCCGCGACGAGCGGCACGACGCAGCCGGCGAGCGGCGCCGCCGCCAGCATCACGGCAAGAAAGACTGTCGCGCGCGGATAAAAGCGTTCGGTCACAACCACCTTCCTCGTGAGTGAAGGCAAGAATCTAATCGCGCGCGGCGGGACAAGCAAAGCCATTCCGCATGGTCGAGTCGCCGCGCACCTGTTGCGTGCGCCCTATTCATCGCGCCAGGCATCGACCAAATGGCGCGGCCAGCGCCGCGGCGCAACCAGCATGACATCGAAGCGCGCGGCGAGCGTGGCCAGATCGGGGCGACCGCCGAGAAAATGCGCGATCGCGCGCGTGATGCGCCGTTGCTGGCGGCGCGTCACCGCTTCGGTCGCCGCATCGAAATCGGCGCGCGCCTTGACCTCGATCGCGGCAAGCGTGTCGCCGCGCCGGGCGATGAGATCGATCTCGCCGGCCGGTGTCTTGTAGCGCCGCGCCAGGATGCGATAGCCCCTGAGGCGCAAATGCCAGAGGCAGATCAGCTCCGCCGCCTTGCCGCGACGCTCGGCGGCGCGCCGATGGCCGCGCGAGCGGGTCATTCGCCGCGCCCCACGCGGACGAGCGCGCGCTGATAAACTTCGCGACGCGGCCGCCCGGTCGCTTCGGCCACTGCCGTGCTCGCGTCCTTGACGCTCATGGTCGCAAGCGCCGCATCGAGCGCGTCGTCGATATCGCCATCGCTGACCGCGGCACGCGCGGACGCCTCGTCGAGCCCGCCCACGACAATGACGATTTCGCCCTTTGGCGCGGCCGCCGCGTAATGGGCCGCCAACGCGGCAAGACCGCCGCGATGAAGCTCCTCGTAAAGCTTGGTCAATTCGCGCGCGACCGCCGCCGGGCGATCGCCGAGCAGCGCCGCCATATCGGCAAGGGTCGCCGCGAGCCGCGGTGCGGTCTCATAGACGATCAGCGTCGCATGGAGAGTCGCGATCTCGCCGAGCACGCGCCGTCGCGCCGTTTCCTTGGGCGGAAGAAATCCCTGAAAGAAGAACCGATCGGACGGCAGGCCGGAGAGCACCAGCGCGGCGAGCGCGGCCGATGCGCCGGGCAGCGTCGTCACGGCGATGCCTTCGGCGATCGCCGCACGCGCCAGCTTGAAGCCCGGATCGGAAATCAGCGGCGTACCCGCATCCGAAACCAGCGCGACCACCGCGCCGGCTTTGAGCTTCTCGATCAGCAACGGGCGCATGCGTTCGGCATTATGCTCGTGATAAGCAATGCGCTTGCCACCGAGACCGTAGCGACTCATCAGCTTCTCGGTGACGCGCGTATCTTCGCACGCGATGACATCGGCCGCCGCCAGTATATCGAGCGCGCGCAGCGTGATATCGCGAAGATTGCCGATCGGCGTGGCAACGATGTAGAGGCCCGCCGCGAAGCGCGGCGACGTACCCGCCCCGACCTCGCTCGCCACTTGTTTACTTCCGAGTTGGCTCTCGATAGGCTCCGCGCCCTGCTCGCCCCGTCCGGAGATCGCGCTTGTCGTTTTGCCTCCGCCGGCCTTATGCGCGAATTGCCGCCGCGGCATGGCTCCTCGTCTCCGCGCTGACGCTGGCTTCTTGTTCCTACGTCAAAGTACCGGGCATAACGCCAAGCCCGCAAGTCGTGCAGCCGCCGCCGATCATACCGCCCGGGCCGCCGCCGACCCTCGTGCAGCCGGTGACGCCGCTGCCGGAGACGACGCCTGGAACGCCGCCGCCCCGCGGCGCCGCGAAAGTCACAGTGGGACTGCTGTTGCCGCTGACCGGACCAAGCGGTGCGCTCGGCCAGGCGATGCTCGATGCGGCGGAGATGGCGCTTTATGACCTCGCCGACGAGCAACTCGAGCTGCTGACCCGCGACACCAAGGGCACGCCGGACGGAGCTGGCGCCGCAGCACAACAGGTGCTGAGCCAGGGCGCGCAGATTGTCCTTGGCCCGTTGCTCTCCCCGGAAGTCGGCGCCGTAAAGTCGATTGCCCAGGCCGCTCACGTGCCGGTCGTTGCCTTCTCAACCGACGCGACGCTGGCCGGACAGAGCACCTATCTTATGGGCTTCCTGCCGAGCGAGGAGATCGCGCGCGTCACTTCTTACGCGCATGCGCAAGGCCATAACCGCTTTGCCGTGCTCGCGCCGAGCAACGCTTACGGCCAAGTCATCGCCGATGCGGTGAAGAATGCGGTCGCGGCCAATGGCGCCGCACTATCGCGTGTCGAACTCTACGATCCGGCGGTCAATGGCATGGCGGCGGCGGTGCGGCGCTTCGCCGGCGAAGGCGTCGATTACGACGCGCTTTTCCTGCCCGATGGCGGCGCACGCATCAAAGCGCTCGCGCCGCAACTGCCCTATTTCAAGATCGATCCTGATCAGGTGAAGTTCCTCGGCACCGGCCTCTGGGACGATCCCACCATCGGCGCCGAGCCATCGCTCGATGGCGGCTGGTATGCCGCGCCCGCGCCTTCCGTGCGCGCGTCCTTCGAGCAGCACTTCGCACAGCTTTATGGCCATGCGCCGCCGCGGCTCGCGACGCTCGGCTATGACGCGACGGCCTTGGCGGCGGTGCTGGCGCGCTCTCCGCAAGGCGCCAATTTCTCGGATCAGGCGCTGACCAATCCCAATGGCTTCTCCGGCCTCGACGGCATTTTCCGCTTCCGCCCCAACGGGCTGGTGCAGCGTGGCCTGGCAATCCTGCAAGTGCAGCGCGGCGGCAACGTCATCGTCGATCCGGCGCCGCAGACCTTCCAGAATCTCGGCTTCTAGGCGAGCAACGCGCCAAGCACGGCGTTGAGCCGCTGACGCCCGGCGGCCGTCGCGCGCAGGCCGGAATCGTCGAGGGCGAGAAATCCGGCCTCGCGCAGGCTGGCGAGCCGCGCGGGATCGAGCGCGGTCTCGAGATCCTGGCCCGCCTCCGCGCGGAAGGCGTCGCGCGCGATGCCTTCGCCGAGCCGCAGCCCCATCATCAACAATTCATCGCGCCGCTCTTCCGTCGAGAGGACCAGCGTTTCTTCCAGACCGTGCCCCGCGCGCCCGACGGCGCCGAGCCAGGTCTCCGGCGCCCGGAAATTCTTCAGCGCCCGCTTTTCGCCGCCGAGCGTCAGCCGGCCGTGCGCGCCCGGACCGACCCCGAGATAATCCTGATAGCGCCAATAGACGAGGTTGTGGCGACATTCCTCGCCGGGCCGCGCGTGATTGGAGATTTCGTAAGCCGGCAAGCCGGCGGCGGCGAGCGCCTCTTGCGTCGTCTCGTAAAGCGCGCCTTGTGTCTCGTCGTCCGGCAGGTGGAAATCGCCGCGCGCGAAAGCCGTGGCAAAAGCCGTCCCCGGCTCGATGGTGAGCTGATAGAGCGAGAGATGATTGCCTGCCAGCGCCAGCGCCGCACCGAGCTCGTCGCGCCAGGCCGCGAGCGTCTGCCCCGGCCGCGCATAGATCAGATCGAAAGAGAAACGCGGGAAGAGCCGCGCCGCGAGCGCGACCGCCGCGCGCGCCTCGCCGGCATTATGCCCGCGGCCGAGGAATTTCAGCGACGCGTCATCGAGCGCCTGCACGCCGAGCGAGACGCGATTGACGCCCGCCGCCCGCAGCTCGGCAAAGCGCGCCGCTTCGACCGAGGTCGGATTGGCCTCGAGCGTGATCTCGAGATCGCGCACCGCGGGCCAATGCTGCGCCGCGCGTTCGATCAGCGCCGCCGCGATCGCCGGGGCCATCAGCGAAGGCGTGCCGCCCCCGAAGAAGATCGAGACCAGCTCGCGCCCCTTAAGCGCCGGCGCCCAATGATCGAGCTCGGCGAGGAGTGCGGCGCCCCAGCGGGGCTCATCGATGCGCTCGCGGACATGCGAGTTGAAATCGCAATAGGGACATTTCGATTTGCAGAAAGGCCAATGGATGTAGAGCGCGAGCGGCTGCGCCATATCTCATGCGCCTTGTTGCGCGGCGTCGTGACGCTTCATCCGCGCCATCACCTGACGCAGCTTGCCGACCAGAATCACGAGAATGCGCAGATTGAAGATCAGACTCGGCGCGATGCTGATCCCCATCGCGTTGAGCGAGCCGATGCCGAGCGCGCGCGTCATCTTGGCAAAGCCCTCGGTACTGCATTCGAAGCGTCCGTTCACCGTCAGCGTGTCGTAGCCGAAATCGTTCTTGAGAAGGAACAACAGCGATGAGGAATGCATCGCGACATCCACCGCGCCGCCGGACAACACGGCGATGCCGTCGAGCAGCGAAAACGAAATCAGCAGATCGAGATCGGTTAGGCGAACCGTGATCGGCTGAAACGTGCCAAGAAACGGCAGGCCGCGCAGCAACGCGATCAGCAGCCGCGAATTTTGCGCCATCATGCGTGCGCGGTAGGCGGCAAAAGCCTCGCGCAAGCGATCGAGGCTCGCTGACTCGCCGGGGCCGCGCAGCGGCAGGCGCGGCAACTCGGCGAGGCGCTGCTCATAGCGCGCCAGCGCCGAGGCATTGTCATGCGGCGCACCGATCTCCCACTCCTCGCCGGGATAGAGCGCGACCGGGATCGTGCCGGCGGCGGTCAGAGTTTCGACGGCGGTGCGCGGCGTGTTCATCGCATCATTGAGATAGGCATTCTCGACGTTGGAAAAATAGATAAAACTGGCGAAAGGCAGCACGTGACGCGGCCGGAGGATGCGCGTCTGCACGGTCAGCGTGTTGCGCTTCTTCCCCGCCGCCTCTTCGCGAAAGCGGCGATCGTCCTTGCCACCCTTCCAGGCCGCATAGCTGAATTGGCTGAGCAGCAATGTCGGCGGACCAAAAAGCTTCGCGACGCGATGGAGATCGGCGGGCGCTGCGATCTGGCAATCGTTGAGATTGAGCACCGATTGCGCGCCGTCGGTCACATGCAGCCAGGAATCGTAAAAGTCATACGGGCCGCAGGTGGCCGTTACGCCACCGCCGAGGGCCAGCGGCACGCCGCCGTCCATCTCGATCACGCGGAAGCCGAGGCCGCGGCAGAATTGCGCAACGCGGCGATCGCGCGTCGACTGGAAAAGGATGGTGACGCGGTCCTTATGCGAGCCCGCGATCCGCGCGAGGAAAGAGGGCGAGAAATGATCCGGATGTTCGTGCGAAAGCCAGATATGGGTGACGCCCGCCATGATCGCATCGAGCGACAGCGGCGTCGGGATGAGCAAATCCCAGCCGTCATTGAAGGCCGAGCCGTCGATCCACGGATCGAAGAGAAGTCCGATATCGCCGGCGTTCAGCTTGCAACAAGCGTGATTAACGAAGGTGAGCTTCACGGAAGCTGCGGCGCCGGCAGGCACGCCGCGGCGAGTTGCCGAAACGCGACCGTGCGATGGCTGACGCGCATGCGCCGCTCGCTATCGAGCTCGCCGAAAGTCTCGGTCATCCCCGCGGGCAAGAAGATCGGATCGTAGCCGAAGCCGAGCGTGCCGCGCGGCGGGAAGGTGACGCTGCCGTGCACCTCGCCGCGGAAATTCTCGAGATGACCGTCGGGCCAGGCGAGCGCGAGCACGGCGACGAAATGGGCGCGGCGATCGGGGTTGTCGCCGAGCTCGCGTTCGACCCGCGCCATCGCCGGCGCGAAATCTTTGTTCACTGCCCAGCGCGCCGAATAGATGCCGGGCGCGCCGCCGATCCCCGACACCACCAGCCCCGAGTCATCGGCGAGAGCCGGAAGATTGCTCGCCGAAGCGGCGGCATGCGCTTTGATCGAGGCATTTTCTTCGAAAGTGCTGCCGGTTTCTTCCGGCTCGGGCAAGCCGAGCGTGCCGGCGCTCACTGCCTCGAGCCCGTAAGGCCGCAGCAGATCCGCCATCTCGACGAGCTTGCCGTTGTTATGCGTCGCGATCACCAGCCTGCTGCCGGCGAGAAGGCGCCGTGCCATCGGATTAGTCGAGCCTCAGCGCCTTGCGCTGTAGCGTGAAGAGCTGCGCGACGCCGCTGCGCGCGAGGCCGAGCAGCGCGGAAAATTGCGCGTCGACGAAAGGCTCGTGCTCGGCCGTCGCCTGGATCTCGACGATGCCGCCCTTGCCGGTGAGGACGAAATTCGCATCGGTCTCGGCGTTCGAATCCTCGGCGTAATCGAGATCGAGCACTGGTGTCGCTTCGTGGATTCCGCAAGACACGGCCGCCACCGCATCGATCAGCGGCACGCTGGCGATCAGCTTCTGCTCCGTCAGCTTTTGCAAAGCCTGATAGAGCGCGACATAGCTGCCGGTGATCGAGGCGGTACGCGTGCCGCCATCGGCCTGGATGACGTCGCAATCGATGCGTACCTGACGCTCGCCGAGCGCCGTCAGATCGGTCACCGCGCGCAGCGAGCGTCCGATGAGGCGCTGGATTTCCTGCGTCCGGCCCGATTGCTTACCGCGCGCCGCTTCGCGGTCGGTACGGGTATGGGTCGACCGCGGCAGCATGCCGTACTCCGCCGTGACCCAGCCGCGGCCGGTATTACGCAGGAAGGGCGGCACTTTCTCCTCGACGCTCGCGGTGCAGAGCACATGCGTGTCGCCGAAGCGGACGAGGCAGGAGCCTTCGGCATATTTGGCGAAGCCCGGCTCGAGGCTGACGACGCGCATCTGGTCGGGGGCGCGGCCGGAAGGGCGCGGCATGGCTGGTCCTCTAAAATGAGGGCCGGAACCTAGGCCGGTAGCCTGGGCAGGTAAAGGGCGCGCTTCGGTTGACGCTTCTCCACACCGTTCCTACATTTTCTCGGCCCTATAAGCGTTTATGGCCGGAATGCCGCCTGTCGCGAAATCCATGATGACCGAGCTCAACGATCGCAGCCGGGAGATTTTCCGGATGATCGTCGACGCCTATGTCGAGACCGGGGAACCGGTCGGCTCGCGTACCCTGGCCCGCCGCGGCCGGCTGGACCTGTCGCCAGCCTCGATTCGCAACGTCATGGCCGATCTTGAAGAGGCCGGGCTGCTTTTCGCGCCGCACACCTCAGCCGGCCGCCTGCCGACCGATGCCGGATTACGGCTCTTCGTCAGCGGGCTGTTGGAGCTGGGCGGACTCAGCGATTCCGAACGCCAGAGCATCGATGGGCGCTGCACTGCTGCCGGCAAAAGCCTGTCGCAGGCCCTCGAAGAGGCGAGCGTCGCGCTTTCGGGCCTGTCGCGCTGCGCCAGCCTCGTCATCGCGCCGAAAACCGAGCGGCCACTGAAACATATCGAGTTCGTGCCCCTGGCGCCGGGCCGGGCACTGGTCGTGATGGTCACCGAGGACGGGCTGGTCGAGAATCGGCTGATCGAGGTCCCGCTCGGCACCCCGCCCGCCTCGCTCCAGGCCGCCGCCAACTATCTCAACAGCCGTTTGCTCGGCCGTACCGTCGAGGAAGCGAAACTCGCGATCCTTAGCGAAATCGAGCAGCGCCGCACGCAGCTCGACGAGCTGACAACGAAGCTCGTCGAGGCGGGGTTGGCGTCCTGGGGCGGCGGCGACCACTCGTCGCTGATCGTCAAAGGCCAGGCAAATCTGCTCGAGGATATTTCGGCCCTGACCGATCTCGAGCGGCTGCGTGCGCTCTTCGACGCCCTCGAGACGAAAGAGACGATGGTCCGGCTGCTCGACGCGACGCGCGAAGGCGAAGGCGTCCAGATTTATATCGGCGCCGACAATCCGCTTTTCGGCATGGCCGGCTGTTCGATGGTGGTCGCGCCTTATACCAACAGCCGTGAACAGGTAATCGGAGCGATCGGCGTGGTCGGTCCGACGCGCATCAACTATGCCCGCATCATTCCGCTGGTCGATTACACCGCCAAGGTGATCGGCCGCATGTTGGGCTGAACCAGCAAAAAGCGATCAATGACACAAGATAGCACTGACGATCTGACGCCCGACCGCAACGCCGTCGACGGCCCGCAAAACCCGGCCGAAGCCGCCGCCGCCGAGCTCGCGAGCCGCCTCAATAAAAGCGAGGCCGAGCTGGCCGACACCAAGGACAAGCTGCTGCGCGCCTTGGCCGAAACCGAGAATCAGCGCCGCCGCGCGCAGCGTGAGCGCGAGGATGCGAGCAAGTATGCCGCGGCGAACTTCGCCAAGGACATGCTCGACGTCGCCGATAATTTCCGTCGGGCCTTGGCCAGCATCGATCCTGCGAGCCTGCAGGACGAGCGCACGAAAGCGCTGATCGAGGGCGTCGCGGCGACCGAGCGCGCGCTGCTCGCGGCCTTCGAGCGCCACGGCATCAAGCGTATCGAGCCGGAGATCGGCGAGCGTTTCGATCCCAATCTGCACGAGGCAATGTTCGAAGTGCCGAATACCGGCAAGCCCGGCGGCAGCATCGTCCAGGTGGTGCAAGCCGGCTATCGCATGCACGATCGATTGCTGCGGCCGGCGATGGTCGGCGTTGCCAAGGCCGGCGCGCCTTCGGCTGGATCGGCGGTCGATCAGACGGTTTGAGTGCCGCGGGCGGCAGGGGGAGGCGGCAATGACGGACGAGCCGAAAGTCTATCTCGACTACACGCAGAAAGAGCTCGACGACGCTTTCGAGCAGGCGGTCTGGGCGCCGAATTTCGAGGAGCTGCGCGACAAGAACAAGGCGCGTTGCGCCGAGATTCGCGGGCGCTTCGAGCATTTCGAGCGCCGCTATGGCGAGGGTCCGCACGAGACGGTCGAGATCGTGCCGGCCAAGCAAGCGAACGCGCCGGTGCTGTTCTTCGTCCATGGCGGACGTTGGCGGCCACAGCCCGACAATTCCTTCGTTTATTTCGCCGATACGGTCGTGACCGCCGGCGCGCACCTCGTCGCCGCCCGTTTCTCGACGCTCGATCCGCCGAAGTCGCCGACGCGCATGCCGGACATGATTGCCGAATTACGCCGCGCCGTCGTCTGGCTGAGCGCCAATGCCGCGAGCTTCGGCGGCGATCCGGAGCGCATCCACGTCATCGGCCATTCGTCGGGTGCGCATTTGACCAGTGTGCTGCTGACGACCGATTGGGGGCGTCTCGGTGCGCCGGCCGATGTCCTGAAGAGCGGCACCTGCGTCTCCGGCATGTATGAGCTGCGGCCGGTATTACTCTCGGCGCGCAGCGCTTATGTGAAACTGACGCCCGAGGAAGAGGACGAGTTCAGCGCCATTCGGCATCTCGACCGGCTCGCCTGCCCGATCACGGTCGCCTATGGCAGCAAGGAGAGCCCCGAGTTCCAGCGCCAGGGCCGGACCTTCGCCGCGGCCCTGCGCGACCGCGGCGCCGCAGCCGATGAGTTGATCCTCGACGGGCTCAATCATTTCGAGGGCATTCGTTCGATGATCGAGCCGCAAAGCCCGCTCGCCCGGCAGGTCCTCGGCCAGCTCGGCCTCGCTCCCTCCGCCTGAAGCCGCCGGCAGCGAACCCGAACGCCTGCGCTAAAAAGGGCCGGCATCGGCCAAAAAGCCTTCGACTTGGCGCTTTTCGGTCCCTGGCCGGTTGCAGCGCAGGAGCGGCGCACACATATATGAGCGGCACGAGGCCGGGGGGTTCCCGGCACAAATCAATCCGCGGGGGATGCCGCAGTGCCTTCGGGGCTGTGGGACCCTGCCGCAAAAAGGGGTTAGAGAATGGCAAAAGTCATCGGCATCGATCTCGGCACGACCAATTCCTGCGTCGCCGTGATCGAAGGCAAGAACGCCAAGGTGATCGAGAACAGCGAGGGCGCCCGGACGACGCCTTCCATGGTGGCCTTTACCGAAAGCGGCGAGCGCCTCGTTGGCCAAGCGGCCAAGCGCCAGGCGGTCACCAATCCGGACAGTACTTTCTACGGGGTCAAGCGCCTCATTGGCCGCCGCATGACCGATCCGATGGTCGCGAAGGAAAAGGACCTCGTCCCGTTCAAGATCGTCGCCGGCGACAATGGCGATGCGTGGGTCGAGAGCCGCGGCAAGAAATACGCGCCCTCCCAGGTCAGCGCGTTCGTCCTGCAGAAAATGAAAGAGACCGCCGAGGCCTATCTCGGCGAGACCGTCACCGAAGCCGTCATCACGGTTCCGGCTTACTTCAACGACAGCCAGCGCCAAGCAACCAAGGACGCCGGCAAGATCGCCGGCCTTGAAGTCCTGCGCATCATCAACGAGCCGACGGCGGCGGCGCTCGCCTACGGCCTCGAGCAGAAGAAGAACGGCACGATCGCGGTCTACGACCTCGGCGGTGGCACCTTCGATATTTCCGTGCTCGAGATCGGCGACGGAGTGTTCGAGGTCAAATCGACCAACGGCGACACGTTCCTCGGCGGCGAAGATTTCGACAAACGAATCATCGATTACCTCGCCGATGAGTTCAAGAAAGAGCAGGGCATCGACCTGCGCAACGACAAGCTCGCGCTGCAGCGCCTGAAAGAGGCGGCGGAAAAAGCCAAGATCGAGCTCAGCTCGTCGATGCAGACCGAGGTCAATCTGCCCTTCATCACGGCGGATCAGAACGGGCCGAAGCATCTCAACATCAAGCTGACGCGCGCCAAGCTCGAAGCGCTGGTCGATGATCTCATCCAGAAGACCATCGATCCGTGCCGCAACGCACTGAAGGACGCCGGCCTCAAAGCTTCGGAGATCGACGAGGTGATCCTCGTCGGCGGCATGACCCGGATGCCCAAGGTCATCGAGGCCGTGAAGCAATTCTTCGGCAAGGACCCGAACCGTTCGGTCAATCCGGACGAGGTCGTGGCCGTCGGTGCCGCCATCCAGGCTGGCGTGCTGAAGGGCGAGGTGAAGGACGTCCTGCTGCTCGACGTGACGCCTTTGTCCCTGGGCATCGAGACCCTCGGCGGCGTGTTCACGCGCCTCATTGATCGCAACACGACGATCCCGACCAAGAAGGGCCAGACCTTCTCCACCGCCGAGGACAATCAGACCGCGGTTACCATCCGCGTCTTCCAGGGCGAGCGCGAGATGGCGGCGGACAACAAGCTCTTGGGTCAGTTCGATCTCGTCGGCATGCCGCCGGCGCCGCGTGGCATGCCGCAGATCGAGGTCAACTTCGACATCGATGCCAACGGCATCGTCTCGGTCCAGGCGAAGGACAAGGCGACCGGCAAGGAGCAGCAGATCCGCATCCAAGCCTCGGGCGGTCTCTCGCAAGCCGATATCGACAAGATGGTGAAGGATGCAGAGTCGCACGCCGAGGATGACAAGAAGCTGCGCGAGCTGGTCGAAGCACGGAACCAGGCCGAAGGCCTGATCCACACCACCGAGCGTACGCTGAAGGAATCGGGCGATAAAATTCCGGCAGGCGACAAACAGGCCGTCGAGCAGGCCGTGGCGGCCCTCAAAGGCGCCACCGCCGGCGAGGATGTCGGCGAGATCCGCTCGAAGACCGAGGCCTTGGCGCAAGTCTCGATGAAGATCGGCGAGGCAATGTACAAGCAGCAAGGCGCGCCGGGGGGCGAGGCCGGGCCACAAGCCGATGCCGGCGCGGGCCAGGGTGGTTCGTCAGGCGGCGCCGAGAAAGTAGTCGATGCCGACTTCGAAGAGGTCGACGAGAACAAGAAGCGCGGCTCGGGTTGATCGATCTGTGCCAGTAAGCGACACCGCCCCGGCATGCCGGGGCGGTTTGTCGTCGGGGCTCCGAGTCGGGGGATTGGGTAGTTACGATGGCGAAACAGGACTTCTATGAGCTGCTCGGCGTGGGGCGCGAGGCCTCGGGCGACGACATCAAGAAGGCGTTCCGCAAGCTCGCCATGCAGTGTCACCCGGATCGCAATCCGGGCGACAAACAGGCCGAGCAGCGTTTCAAGGACATCAACGAAGCCTATGACGTCCTGAAAGACGAACAGAAGCGCGCCGCCTATGACCGTTTCGGCCATGCCGCTTTCGAGCAAGGCGGTGGGCGCGGCGATTTCGGCTTCGGCGGCGCCGGCGGTTTCGCCGATATCTTCGAGGAGATGTTCGGCTCGATGATGGGCGGCGGCGGCCGCGGCACGAATAACCGCGGCAGCGACCTGCGCTACAATCTCGAGATCACGCTCGAGGAAGCTTTCAAAGGCCGCGAGACTCAGATTCGCGTGCCCAGCCTCGCGCCTTGCGATGCATGTAACGGCAACGGTGCCGAGGTGGGGTCGAAGCCGATCAATTGTCCCACCTGCCGCGGTGTCGGCCGCGTCCGCACGCAGCAGGGTTTCTTCACCATGGAGCGCACCTGTCCCTCCTGTCACGGCGCCGGCAAGGTGATCGACAAGCCGTGCCGCTCTTGTGGCGGCCAGGGCCGCACGCGCAAAGAAAAGACGCTCACCGTCACCATTCCGCCCGGCGTCGAGGACGGCACGCGCATCCGTCTCGCCGGCGAAGGCGAAGCGGGTCTGCGCGGCGGCGGCAACGGCGATCTTTACATCTTTCTCGCGGTCAAGGCGCACCCGCTGTTCCAGCGCGACGGTGCGAACATCCATTGCCGCGTCCCGATCTCCATGCCAACCGCGACGCTCGGCGGCTCGATCGAAGTACCGACAATCGACGGTACACGCGCCAAGGTGACGATCCCGGCCGGAACGCAATCCGGCCATCAATTCCGCCTGCGCGGTAAAGGCATGTCGGTACTGCGCAGCGCGGCGCGCGGCGACATGTTCGCGCAGGTCAGCGTCGAGACGCCGGTCCATTTGACCAAGCGGCAGCAAGAGCTGTTGCGCGAATTCGAGAAGGAAGGCGACGCGCGCAAGACCAGTCCCGAAAGCGAGGGCTTTTTCGCCAAGGTGAAGGAGTTCTTCGAGGATCTGCGCGAATAGCGATCGTGATCGAGACGACGCCGTCTTCGACCGCCAATCGCGATGTCATCGCGTTCGTTCTGCTGTGGCTCGCAGGCACTTGCTTGCGCATCACGCTGCTCGCGGTGCCGCCGGTCATTCCGCTGATCCATGGTGAGCTGCATCTGACCGAAGCCGAGATCGGTACGCTCGGCACCTTGCCCTCGTTGCTGCTCGCGGCGGTCGCCATTCCGGGCTCGGCGCTGATCGCGCGCTTCGGTGCCCGCGCGGCGCTGATCATCGGCGTGCTGCTTGTCGGCTTCGGCTCGGCGGCGCGCGGCGCCGCCATCGATGTCGGCACGCTTTATTTGACCACGATCCTCACCGCGGCGGGCGTCGCCATCATGCAACCCGCGATGCCGCCGCTCGTGCGCTCATGGCTGCCGCATCGCGTGCCGGTCGCGACGGCGGTCTACACGAACGGTCTCCTCGTCGGCGAGACGCTTGCCGTCGGCTTGACGTTGCCCGTGATACTGCCGCTTGCCAACGGCTCCTGGCGGTTGAGCTTCGTTTATTGGGGCGTGCCCGCGGTGCTCACGGCGTTGCTCATCGTCTTCTTCTCGCCGCGCGACGAGCCGCGTCGCGCGGCCGCGCCGCTGCGCTGGTGGCCGAATTGGCGCGACAAGCAACTCTGGCGCCTCGCGCTCTGCCTTGGCTGCATCAACACGTGCTACTTCGCGACCAACACCTTCCTGCCCGACTATCTTACGGCGGTCGGTCATGGCGAATTGATCAGCGCGGCACTGACCTCGCTGAATATCTGTCAGTTGCCGGCATCCTTCGTCATGCTGGGCATGGCGCCGCGTCTCGTGCGCGTGCCCGCCGCCTACGTCACTGTCGGCCTGCTCAATTTGATCGGCGTGATCGGCATGGCGCTGATGCCGGGCTGGCCAGTGATCGGCTGGGCGGGGATGCTCGGCTTCGCCGACGCCGCCGGTCTCATCCTCGTCCTCGCGTTGCCGCCGCTCTTGAGCGCGCCCGAGGATGTGCATCGCCTCGCCTCGGCGATGTTCACCATCTCCTACCCCTGCGCGGTACTGATGTCCGTCCTGAGCGGCTACCTCTGGGACAAGACCGACATCTCCTGGATCGCCTTCGTGCCGATCGGCTTTGCCGCCGCAGCACTGTCCGTGTTGCCGCTTGGCATCGATCTCGGCCCGCGGCGGCGCTAGCCATTTCACGCGCTAGCGCAGCGCGAAGCTCACCGGCACCTCGATATCGAGCGTGTTCGCCGCGATATCGCCGGGGATTTGCGGCAAAGGTTCGGCGCGATGCACGAGCGCCAATACTTCCGCATCGAGATCGGCATGGCCGGAGCTGCGCTCGATCCGCGGATTCGAGACGCTGCCGGCGCGGTCGAGCGTGAATCGCAGCATGGCAATGCCTTGCTCGCCACGACGTTGCGCCATCGCGGGATAGCGTTTGTAGCGCTCGAGCTGCGCCGCGATGAGATCGGTGAAGCGCGGCACAGCGTGATCGCTGACGCTGGGTTGCGACGGCGGGGTCGGTGTCGGCGGCGCGGTCACGGGCGCCATCGACGGAATCGTCTGCGTCGGTTGTGGCTGGGGTTGCGGCCGCTCGACAGGCTTCGCGATGGGATGCGGCTTCGGCTGGACCAGCGGTTTCGCGACGAGCACCGGTTCTTCTCGCGGCTGGACTTGCGGCTCCGGCGTAGGAGGCGGCGGCGCCGCCACAGGTGGTGCAGGCGGTGCCGGCAGCGGGGCAAGCTCGATCATCGTCAGCGAGGGCGGCAGAGGCGACGGCGAGGGCAGGTTCTGGTACCAGCGCAACAACAACACGGCCGCGACGGCATGCAGTCCGAGCACAAACGCGAAGCACACGGCCCAGCGCTTGCTGTCACCTTGCGAAGCATGGCCGAACGTCGCTGCAACACTCATCGCATACCCTCCGTCACCGGCTCATTCGCCCGGCGCGCCGATCGGTGTCAGTTGCACGTGCCGCGTCGCACGATCGAGCCGCCGTTTTGTCAGCCACATCGCGATGCCACTGGTCGCAAAGAGTGCCGGCAACAATCCGGAAATGAAGACGAGGACGCGCCAGCCCCAGCCGAAGCCGCTGCCGTCGTGGAGGGCATGCATCGAAGCGACGATGCGCTCGGCCAGCGAATAATCGTGGGGATCGCGTAGATCGGCGATATTCCGCCGCCACGGATCGACGAAGACGATGACCGGCAGCGCATGGGCTTCGCCTAACGTCATGCGATAAGGTTGGTCCGCGCGTTGCGGCAGGCCGATCGTGCGCAGCGACAGATCGGGACGCGCCGCATGCGCGAGAGCGACCGCGCCGTCGATATCGACCGGTATTACACCCTCGACCGGCGTGACTTTCGGCGCGGCGACTCCAGGCCGCAAATCGCGTACGCCCGCATTCGCCGTCAGCGCATTGAAGGTTTGCGGGAACGAGAGCCATACGCCTGAGAAGCTGACCATGAGCAGCATCAACCAGAACCAGAAGCCGATCATGCCGTGGAGTTGTCGCAGCAAGCGGTAACCTTGCGCGCCGCGCTGAACGACCATCGCTTGGCGCCAGCGCCCTCGCGTCGGGAATTGCATGACGATGCCGGTGATCGCGAGCACGCACATCACGACGCCGAGCCAACCACCGATCTCGCGGCCGTTGCGGTCGCGCATCCCCGCATTGGCATGCAGGAAGAAGATTTCGCGTAGCCAACCTTCGCCCGGCTTCACCACGCCGCGCACCGCCAAGATCGAAGGATCGAGATAGACCTCGACGCCGCCCGGCCCCGGACGGCGCGGATCGGAAAAGCGTATTTGAGCAAGGTCGCCGGGCACCACCGGCGCGAAGATCGCACTCGGCGTAAAGTCCTTTGGCGCCGCAGCGCGCGCGGCATCTACCATCGCGGCGTAGCTCTGTGCGGGCCCGACGCTCGCCGAAGCAAAAACGCTGCCGGGCTGCAATTGCGGCTCGAAAATCAATACGCTGCCCGTCAAACCGATGATCGCCAGCGGAAGAGAGAGCACGCCGCCAAGAATCAAATGAAGACGGCGAAGAACCGTGGCGCGCCAGGCAATACTCATGTGTCGGACCAAAGACGTAAAAGATTGTGATAGAGCCCCGTCAACTGGACGAGCGCGCGCTGGTCCGGTACGGCGCGATTGAGTTGTTGGATCGCGGTATCGAGATCGAGCAGCATCATCCGTTGCTCGTTGCTGCGCACCATGCTCTGCAGCCAAAAGAACGAGGAGACGCGCGCGCCGCGCGTCACCGGCGTGACCTGATGCAGGCTGGTTGCGGGGATAGAGCACCATGTCGCCCGCGGGCAGCTTCACGCGCCGCAGACCATCGGTGCCTTCGATCATCAATTCGCCGCCGTCATATTCCTCGGGCGACGTGAGGAAGAGCGTCGCCGAGAGATCGGTGCGCACGCGATAGCGCGAACGCATCACCTCGCGGATCGCGCCGTCGATATGCGTTCCATAGGTTTCGCCGCCCTGATAGCGGTTGAAGAGCGGCGGATAGACTTTGAGCGGCAGCGCGGCGGTGATGAAGAGCGCATTGCGCTCGAGCGCGGCAAGGATCATGTCGCCGAGCTCGCGCGCGACCGGATGGCCCTCCGGCACCTGCATGTTGTGTTTGACGTGCTCCGACTGATGGCCGGCGGTGGCGCGACCGTCCACCCATTCCGCGCGCTCGAGCGCCTGGCGGCAACGCGCCACCTGGCCCGCATCGAGAACTTTTGGAATTTGCAACAGCATCGCGCCTCCCCCGGCCCATCAGTATTTGAAGTCGACGGTTAGCAGCGCCGTCCGACCCACGCCCGGGACCATGTGCGAGGGATGGACTTGGTCGTAATAGAAAGTGTTGAAGAGGTTCGAGACGTTGAGCTGCAGGTCGATGTGCTCATTGACGTAGTACTTCGCCATCGCGCTAAAGGTGGCGTAGGCGGGTACCTTGGTGAGGAAGGCGACCACGCCGGGCGTCGTCGCCGTACAGGTGCCGGCCGCTGGACAGATCAAGCGCGGATTCGAGGCGGCGTAACGAGTCGAGACCACGTTGACGCCACCGCCGATCTCGAAGGGCGTATCGTCGAAGCGATAGGTCGACCAGAAATTGAAGGTATGAGCGGGCACGTTGGCAAGGCGATTGCCGAGATCGCTTGCGATCCCCTGTACCGGCGATTTGTCGATAACGCCGTACATATAGGAATAGCCGCCATAGACCTGCCAATACTCGGTCAGATGGCCGGCAGCCTCGAATTCGAAGCCGTCGACGCGTGCGTCGCCGGCGAGGATCATCTGCGCCGAGTTGTTGGGATCGGTCTCGCGCACATTGGTCTGCTGGGTGCGGTAGATCGCGGCCCGGATGCTCAGCGCCTCGTGGAAAAGATCCCATTTGGTGCCGAGCTCGTAGGTCTTGTTCTTGACCGGAGCGAGACTGGCCGTCGAGGCCTGCAGCGACAACGCTTCGGCCGAGGGATCGAAGGATGTACCCGCGTCGAAATAGATACTGCCGATAGAAAGGGGCTTGTAGACGAGACCGCCACGCCAGCTCGCCATGTCGTCCTTGTGCTGAAGCGCCGTATAGCCGGCACCCGTCCCGGTAACCGGGTTGTTGAAAGCTTGCTGGTAGAAATTCACGTCGAACCGGTCGAGCCGGCCGCCCCCCATCAATTGCCACTGATCGCTGAGTTCCGCCGTGTCGAGGACGTAGAGTGCTTTGGTCGCGGCATCGGTCTTGGTGTTGGAGGCGTAGAAGGTCGAGGCGTTGTACGGCTGCCCCGAATTGGGATTGGTCAGCGGCGTCGTGCTGAACGGCCCAATGGTCGTGAAGCGCCGCGGGTCGGAGGTTTCCTCGCCAATCTCGACGCCGCCCACCAGCGTATGCTTGACGAAGCTCGTCGAAAATTTGGCGGTCGCATCGATCTGGTTCTCGATCGTGGTCTCGAGGCTGGTGCCATAGAGCTGGTTGCGCGAGACAAGAAGAGAGCCGAGCGGCGTGCCCGGCGTGACCAATCGGGGATTGAGGCTGCCGCCGGCCGCGACCGGGGTGAAAGCAATCTGCGGCTCGGTGATGCGGAATTCGCGCGTGTAATGCGCGTAACGCAGTTGATCGCGCACCGTCAGCCGGTCGTTGACGTCGTGCTCGACCCGGCCGGTCGCGACATCGACATTGGTGCGCAGAAAATCGTTGTCGGCGAAGCCGTAGAAATTGCTGCGACCCACGCTTTCCGGCACCGGCTGTGCGACCTGACGCGGCGCGCCGGCCGTGCCTTGGAACAACACCGGCATGCCGTAATCCGGGGTGTCGTATTCGCTCTGATGCAAGAAGCTGAAATAGGCGCGGGTATCCGTGCCCAAACCCAGTGACAGGGTCGGCGCGAGACCGAAGCGCGAATTCCGCGTTACGTCGCGTTCGGCGACGTTCGAATCATGCGCCATCAAATTGATGCGGAATGCTGCGCCGGTACCGAGCGCGCCGAGCGGCTGATTGATATCGGCCGTGATCCGCTTGGTGAGGTCGCTGCCGAAACCGAGCTCGCCGCGCATGAACGGCGACAATCCCGGCTGTTTACTGTCTTGCTCGACGACGCCCCCCGTCGACCCGCGACCGAAAAGAATCGAGGACGGCCCTTTCAGGACTTGGATCTGTTCGAGATAGAACGGATCGCGGTAATAGCTGCCGAAATCGCGCATCCCATCGAGATAGATATCGCTGCGCGCGCTGAAGCCGCGCAGAGTAAGATTGTCGCCTTGAGATGCGTTCTCGCCGGCGCCGAGGCTGATACCGGTGACGTTGCGCAGCGCATCGCGCATCGTCGTCACGCCCTGATCGTCGAGTAGTTGGCGCGGCACCGTGTCGATCGATTGCGGCGTGTCGCGCATCGGCTGCGTCAGCTTGTTGAGCGACGGCTGTTGCGTCGTGTAGTCGCCGGTCTGCGCGGCGCTATCGACCGAGACGGTCGGCGTTTGAACCGGACCGCTGCCGTAGGCTTGCGCCCCGGCGAGGCTGGACCAGCCGGTCAGAAGGGCGGCGACGGAACTCGAGGCGAAAAGGCAGCGATGCCAGGACATGGGGGACAGCTCCAGAGCTCAGGCGGGCAAGCATTCCTGGCTGGCTGGCCGCCGCATGACGGGATGGCTGGCTGGGTCGCTGTGATGGTGGAAGGGGACGACATGGCGAAAATGCTATTTCACGAGGATCAGCTTATTGCTGGCCGTGAGCCGCAAGCGGTACTGCTCCGTGCCGTGTTGGATGAGCAGTTCGCGGCGCCCCGCGAGCAACTCCTCGCTGCTGACGATGCGCGGCGCCGCGGCATTCGCAGCCGCGGCAGGCGGAGAAGGATCGGGCGGAGAAGTCACGCGCAGAACCTAGTTAAGAATAATTCGCATTCGCACTTTTGTTGACATTAGCTGCGATTGAGGATCATTTGCAACGAATCTTTTTATGAGGGACGACAGGCACTTACGAACGAGGTTCGGCAGCACTTAGCCACCCTCGTCAATTTCTTGTGAAACTTCTAAGCTCTCCGAGCTTCTAAATAGGCTGCAATGCCCGATACGGTCACCACCCCGGCGCCGCCCCGCTTCACCCATCGCGAAATCCTGCTGATGCTCAGCGGCACGATGTGCGGCATGTTTTTGGGCGCGATCGACCAGACCATCGTCGCGACCGCGTTGCCGGCGATGGCCGGCGAACTGCACGGCATCCAATACATGTCGTGGGCCGTTGCGGCCTATCTCCTCACCTCGACCGCATCGACGCCGATCTACGGCAAGCTCAGCGATCTCTATGGTCGGCGCCGCCTGTTCATTTCCGCGATCGGCATCTTCCTGCTCGGCTCGATCATCTGCGGCGCGGCCTTCTCGATGAGCATGCTGATCGGCGGTCGGGCCGTGCAAGGTCTCGGCGGCGGCGGGCTTATCACGCTGGCGCAGACAATCATGGCCGACATGGTGCCGCCGCGCGAACGCGGCCGTTATCAGGCCTATTTTTCGGGCGTCTACACCGTCTCGACCCTCGGCGGACCGATCCTGGGCGGCCTCTTGGTCGATATTGCCTCGTGGCGCTGGGTGTTTTGGTTCAACCTGCCCATCGCGATCGCAGGGCTTTGGATCTGCAACGCGCAGCTCAAGCGGCTGCCGATCCGCGGCGGTGAGAAGCAGATCGACTATCTCGGCGCCTCGCTGCTCGTGCCGGCGATCGTCGCCCTGCTGCTGGTCACGACCTGGGGCGGCAACGAATTCGCGTGGTTATCGCCGCCGATCATCGGCCTCGTCATCGCCGCGCTGGTCCTGATCGCGCTGCTCTTGGTGCAAGAGCGGCGCGCGCGCGATCCGATCATGCCGCTGCGCTTCTTCAACAACAACGTCTTCGTCATCGGGAACAGCATGGGTTTCCTGATGGGCGGGGCAACGGTTGGCGCCACCATCTTTCTGCCGCTGTTCCTGCAGGTTGTGCTGGGCGCGAGCGCCAGCAATTCGGGCCTGCTCATCACGCCGCTGATGGTCGGTATCACCGTCGGCGCGCTGTCGGCCGGCCGCTTCATTCGTTGGACCGGCCGCTACAAGATCATCCCGCTGGTTGCGTTGACGATCGCCGCATTGTCTTTCCTCGGCATGATGGAAGTCACGCGCGAGACGTCACCCATCTATTACATCATCCTGATGACAGCGATGGGCATCGGCCTTGGCCCTGCCGGGCCGATGATTTCGATCTCGGTGCAGAATTCCGTCGAGATGCGCGATCTCGGCAGCGCGACCTCGCTCACCTCGTTCTTCCGCTCGATGGGCGGCTCGTTCGGCGTCGCGATCATGGGCGCGATCCTCTTTGCCGGGCTGACCGGCCAGAGCGCCAGCACGCCGGGTATCACCACGGGCGGACTTTTACATGGCGGCCCAGCGATGATCGCCTCGCTGCCTGAAAATGTCCGCGCCGCGATCGTGGCAAGCTTCGGCAACTCCTTCCGTTACGTCTATTTGGTCGGCGCCGCCATCTGCATCCTTGGCGTCACGCTCGCAATTTTCCTGAAGGAATTGCCACTGCGGCGCTGGGGTCCGGCGGCGCAAAGCGCGGAGAAACCACCGGCCTCGGCGCCGGCAGCGCCAAAACAGCAGGATCGCATCGAAGCGTCTGGTGCCGAATAGAGACGATCGCTACCGAGCGTAGAAGCCGGTCGGATGCTTGCTGCGGCACGACGCTGTCTTGCATGCATGCACGACCGGTTGCTTGCCCTTCGAGTAAAATGTGGTCCGCGTCCCGTCAGGGTTGACCGTCGATTTTATCGTCGTCGGTGGACGGGGTGCCGAGGTGGTGTGAGTCCGGTTATGCGACGACGAGCTGCTATGCGATGACGAGCTGTGGCTCGAGCCGCTCGATTTCGCGCCGGCTGGGACGGCCACAAACGCGAACGCCACAACCAGCGCCACAAACGGCAACGTGAGTTTCGGCCTCAACATCGTTTCCCCGCGCAATCGATTATTCGGCGGCGACCGTGTCGCTCTTTTCCTGAGCCTTGGTTGCGTCCGGCGCCAGCGGATCGGCCAGTGCCGCGGCAAGGCGTTCGCGAATATCGCCCAAGCGCTTCTCATGATCGATCTTGTGGCCGAAGAGGTCTTTCACATAAAAGACGTCGACCACCTTCTCGCCGTAGGTTGAGATTTTCGCGCTCGATATCTGCAGATTGAGTTGCGTCAGCGCGCGCGTCACCTCGTACAGCAAGCCGGTGCGGTCGCGGCCGTTCACTTCGATCACGGTATGCGTGCTCGAGGCCTTGTTGTCGATCAGGACGCGCGGCGGCACGGTGAAAACGCGCGTACGGCTTGGCATGCTCGCGGGCGCCGCAAGATCGACATGCGGCTTGAGCTTGCCGACGAGCACGTTCTCGAACATCACCGAGAGCTTGGCGAGCTTTTGCGGTTGATCGACCGCGCCGCCGTCGCGGTCCTGCACCCAGAACGTATCGAGCGCCATGCCGTTCGAGAGCGTGTGGATCTTCGCGTCCACGATGTTCGCGCCGGCGAGGGCCAGCGCGCCCGCGATGCGCGAGAAAAGTCCGGCGTGGTCGGCGGTGTAGAGCGTGATCTCGGTGACCGCGCGGTCGATATCGACGCGCGTCTCGACGGTCAGCGGCGCGCCGCTACGCTCGGCCTCGCGCACCAGCCGCGCATGGCGCGCTTGCGTCTCCGCGTCGAAGGAAAGCCAGTAGAAGGGATAGCCTTTGGCGATAAAGGAATCGATATCGGCCGCGGTGAAATCGGGCAGCAGCTTCTTCGCCGCTTCTTGCGCCTGGCGCACGCGCTCCTCGCGCGCCGTGGCGTCGATGCCGCCCGACATCAGCTCGAAGGCGCGGTGGTAGAGCTCGCGCAGCAGCGCCGCCTTCCAGCCGTTCCAGATTTTCGGGCCGACGGCGCGGATATCGGCGACGGTCAGCAGCAGCAGCAGCTTCAAGCGTTCGGGCGATTGCACGCGCGCGACGAAATCGGCGATCGTTTTCGGATCGTCGATGTCGAATTTAAACGCCGTGTTGCTCATCAAAAGATGCCAGCGGATGAGCCACGCGATGGTCTCGGTCTCCTCTGCCGAGAAGCCGAGGCGCGGCCCGAGCCTTTCGGCGACCTGCGCGCCCAAGACCGAATGATCGCCGCCCCGGCCTTTGGCGATGTCGTGCAGTAGCACCGCGAGATAAAGTGCGCGCCGCGAATCGATCGTCGGGAAGAGGCTGGTCGCGAGCGGCAATTCGTCCTTCAGCTTGCCATGCTCGGTATCCGAGAGGATGCCGATGGCGAAGATCGTGTGCTCGTCGACCGTATAGGTGTGATACATGTCGTATTGCATCTGCGCCACGACACGGCCGAAATCAGGAATGAAGCGACCAAACACGCCCGATTCGTTCATCCAGCGCAAAGCAATCTCGGGATTGACGTTGCTCGCGGTCAGGATGTCGACGAAGAGCCCGTTGGCTTCCGGATTGCCGCGCAACTCGGCGTCGACCAGCTTCAGCGATTGCGTGATGAGGCGCAGCGCGTGCGGATGAATGTCGAGCTCTTCCTTCTGCGCAACGCGAAAGAGGCGTAGCAGCCCGACGGGATCCTTGGCGAATTGATCTTCGCTCGCGACATCGAGCCGACCGGCATCGACGGTGAAACCCTCGACCGATTTCTTGCCGAAACCCCAGCGCTTCAGCGAGAATTTCGGCTGATGGCGATGCTCCGATTCGAGCACGGCACAGAAGATGCGCGTCAGATCGCCGACATCTTTCGCGATCAGGAAGTAATGCTTCATGAAGCGCTCGACGCCGCGCGTGCCGGTATGATCGCGGTAGCCCATGCGCACGCCGACTTCGCTTTGGCGGTCGAAGGTCAGGCGATCCTCGGCGCGACCGGCGATGAAATGGAGATGACAGCGCACGGTCCAGAGGAAATTCTGCGCCCGCGCGAAGCGGTGGGCTTCCTTCGCCGACAGCACTTTCAGCTCGACGAGCTTGTCGATATCGTCGACGCGATAGACGTATTTCGCGATCCAGAAGAGCGTGTGGAGATCGCGCAGGCCGCCTTTGCTCTCCTTGACGTTCGGCTCGACGAGATAGCGCGAATCACCGAGCTTTTCATGCCGCTGATCGCGCTCGGCGAGCTTCGCCTCGATGAATTGCGTCGCGCTTTTCCGGGCGATCTCGGCATCGAAGCGCCGCTTCAGCTGAGCGAAGAGCTCCTGATCGCCCCAGATATAACGCGCTTCGAGCACGGCGGTGCGGATGGTGAGATCGCCCTCGGCGTGGCGGATGGTCTCTTCGACCGAGCGCGTCGATTGCCCGACTTTGAGGCCCATATCCCAAAGCGTGTAGAGCAAATATTCGACGACCTGCTCGGTATGCGGCGTGCGCTTATACGCCGTGAGAAAAAGCAGATCGATGTCGGAAAACGGCGCGAGCTCGCCACGGCCGTAGCCCCCCACCGCGATCAGCGCCATGCGCTCGCCTTCGGTTGGATTGGCGATCGGATAGACATGGCTCGCGACAAAATCGTAGAGCACGCGGATGAGCTGATCGACGAGGAAGGAGAGGGTGTGAACCGTCTCGGTGCCGCTGGCGCCGCTCTCGAAGCGCTTGCGTACCTCGGCGCGACCGGCGGCGAGCGCTGCTTTCAGCGTTTCGGCGACACGCTTGCGATCAGGCTCGGCGCTGCTCTCGGCAATTGCGTCGAGCTGCGCCGCAAGAGCACGGCGATCGACGATGTCACGCTGACGCGGGATTTCGACCATCGCGCGATTTTATCGATAACCACGGCGCCTGTCGCGGCTTGGTTGCGGCGCGGCAGCGAATTGGGTTCGTTTGGTAATTTTAAATATTTCCGAAATCTTTCAATGGGTTAAGGCGCCGCACACGCCCTCGACAAATGGGGGCAACAGCTACCAAATCAAGCGGCCGTCCTGTCCTTGATCATTAGGGCACCCAAGAAACTCGGCCAGGCTCGTCCGCGTCGGCTCAGGCTATTTGTCTCCGCTCAACGCTTTGATCTTATAGAGCAGCTCGAGCGCCTCGCGCGGCGACAGCTCGTCGGGCCGCAATCCGGCGAGGAGCGTCTCGAGCGGCGCGGGTTCCGCCATCTCCTGCGGCGTTTGCGGCTTGCTAGCGGCAAAGAGCGGCAGATCCTCGGCGAGACGCGTCAGGGCGCTGCTCTGCTCGCCTTTCTCTAAGGTCGCCAGCACTTGCTCAGCCCGCGCGATCACCGCCGCCGGCAGACCGGCGAGCTTCGCAACATGGATGCCGTAGGAGCGGTCGGCCGCGCCGGGCGCGACCTCGTGCAGGAAGACGACATCGCCCTGCCACTCCTTCACGCGCATCGTGTAGCAAGCGAGATGATCGAGCTTCGCGGCCAAGGCCGTCAGCTCGTGATAATGCGTCGCGAACAAGGCGCGGCAGCGATTGCGGTCGTGGAGATGCTCGACCGAGGCCCAGGCGATCGAGAGCCCGTCATAGGTCGCGGTACCGCGACCGATCTCGTCGAGAATGACGAGCGCGCGCGGCCCGGCCTGATTGAGGATTGCCGCCGTCTCGACCATCTCGACCATGAAGGTCGAGCGGCCGCGCGCGAGATCGTCCGCCGCCCCGACCCGGCTGAAGAGCCGATCGACGACGCCGATATGCGCCACCTCGGCCGGAACGAAAGAGCCCATCTGCGCGAGGACGGCGATAATGGCGTTCTGGCGCAGGAAAGTGCTTTTGCCCGCCATGTTCGGACCGGTCAGCAGCCAAAGCCGCTGCGTCTCTTGCAGATCGCAGTCGTTCGCGACGAAGCTCGGCCCCGCCGCGCGAAGCAGCGCCTGCTCGACGACCGGATGCCGACCTTGTTTGATCGCGAAAGCGGTGCTGTCGTCGATCTGCGGCCGGGCATAGCGCTCGTTCACGGCGAGCTCGGCGAGCGCCGCCGCGACATCGAGCGCCGCAAGGGCCGCAGCGGCGCATGCGATCTCGCCAGCCTGGCCGAGCGCCTCGGCGACGAGATCCTCGAAAAGCTTCATCTCCAGCGCCAGCGCCTTGTCGGCCGCGGAAGCGATTTTCGCTTCGAGCTCGCCGAGCTCGACCGTCGAATAGCGCATCGAGGAGGCGAGGGTCTGGCGATGGATGAAACCCGCACCCATCTTCGCCGCGTGGTTCGGCCCGATATCGATGTGGTAGCCGAGCACGTTGTTGTGCCGGATCTTGAGGCTGGCGATGCCGGTCTCGGCGGCGTAGCGCGCCTGCAGCCCGGCGACGAGGCGGCGGCTGTCGTCGCGGAGCTTCACCAGTTCGTCGAGCTCGGCCACATAGCCCGATGCGACAAAGCCGCCATCGCGCGCGAGCAACGGCAAATCCGGCGCGAGCGCGCGCGTCAGCCGATCGACCAGCGCATAGTGTTCGCCGAGATCGCGCTCGAGCGACGCGATGAGAGGCGGCGTCGTAAAATCGGCCTGGCGGAGCAGCGCGCGCAATCCCGCCGAGACGCGCAGCGTGTCGCGGAGCGCCGCGAGATCGCGCGGGCCGCCCCGGCCGACACCCAAGCGCGCCATCGCCCGCGCCATGTCGGCGCAAAGCCTGAGCTCGTCGCGCAAACCTTCGCGCAGCCGCTCGGCGCCGGCGAAGAACCCGACGGCATCGAGCCGCGCTTCGATTTCGAGCGGATCGGTGAGCGGCGCGGCGAGATAATCGGCGAGGAGCCGCGCGCCGGCACCGGTCTCGGTGCGGTCGATGGCGGCGAGCAGACTGCCGTTGCGATCGCCGGTCAGACTCCCGGTCAATTCGAGATTGCGCCGCGTCGCCGCGTCGATCTCCATGACGTCGCCGCTGCCGAAGCGCTTGGGTGCCCTGAGCGCCGGTAATTTTCCCTGCTGCGTCAGCTCGACATAGTCGACGAGAGCGCCCGCCGCCGCGACCTCGGCGCGCGTGAAGGCGCCGAACCCTGCAAGCTCACGCACGCCATAGAGCGCCTCGAGCCGCTTGCGGCCATTCTCGCTATCGAACCGCGCGCTCGGCTGCGGCGTCAGATCATCCTTATGCGGCTGAAACAATTCGACGAGATCGGGCTTCGCCAAAAGCCGCTCGGGCAGCAACAGCTCGCCGGGCGCGATCCGCGCCAGCACCGCGCCGAGCGATGCGGTGGGCACGGCCTGCGTCGCGAATTCGCCGGTCGAAAGATCGAGCCAGGCAATCGCGAGATCGCCCGACGCATCGGCGAGCGCGGCGAGATAATTGTGCCGCCGCGCATCGAGCAAGGCATCCTCGGTGAGCGTGCCCGGCGTGACGATACGCACGACGGCGCGGCGAACCGGCGATTTCGAGCCGCGCTTTTTCGCCTCGGCCGGATCCTCCATCTGCTCGCAGACGGCGACACGAAAGCCCTGGCGGATGAGGCGCGAGAGATAGGCCTCCGCGGCATGCACCGGCACGCCGCACATCGGAATATCCTCGCCCTCATGCTTGCCGCGCTTGGTGAGCTGGATGTCGAGCGCCGCCGCGGCTTTCTTCGAATCCTCGAAGAACAGCTCGTAGAAATCGCCCATGCGATAAAAGAGCAGGCAATCTGGATGCGCACGCTTCAGATCGAGATATTGCGCCATCGCCGGCGTCGCTTCGGTGGAAGCGGCCGGCGTCTGAACAGGCGGTTGAGGCGTCGGTTCGCGCGCGGATTCCGGCATGCCTGCACGCTAGCAGAAAATCCGGCACATCTTTAGAGTGGCGGACAACGAGAGCGCCCAAAACATTGGGGATAACAAGGGAGGAAGGCTTGCGACGTGTCGCTTTTTGCCTGGTCGCTTCTTGCACAATCGCGCTCGCGCTGCTTGCCGCCAGTGCCGCGTCACCGGCGCGCGCCGAGACGATCAAGATCGGCCTTCTCAAGACATCATCGAGCGCCGTCACCGTCATTGCCGTCAAGCGCGGCTATTTCATCGCCGAGGGATTGGAGGCTCAGCTCGTGCCGTTCGACGCCGCCGAGCCGGTCGCGGTGGCAACCGCATCGGGCGATATCGATTTCGGCATCACGGGCCTGACCGCGGGACTCTACGCTCTCGCCAGCCAACTCCGTATCGTCTCCGGCCATCTGCAAGAGCATCCCGGCTTCCACGCCAACGCGATCGTCGCATCGAACAAGGCTTATGACGGAGGCTTGAAGACGGTGAACGACCTCGCCGGCCATTCGGTCGGCGTGACGCAGATCGGCTCATCGCTCCATTACAGCGTCGCGCTCGTCGCCGAGAAATCCGGCATCCCGCTCGATGCCTTGCGCATCGTGCCCGCTGCAATCGAATGCCAATGTCGCCTCGGCAGTCAGCGGCGGGCAGGTCGACGCCGCGGCGACGCTCGGCAATTTCGCCTCGCCCGCGATCGAGCGCGGCGCCGTGAAGTTGCTCGCCTGGGCCGGCGATATCGCGCCCTGGCAATTCGGCGCGTTGATCACCTCGGCGAAACTTTCCGACAGCAATCCCGATCGGGTGAAGCGCTTCCTCAATGCGATGCACCAGGCGCAGCGCGATTATCACGACGCGTTCACCGGGCCCGACGGCAAGCGCGCCGACCAGGCCGATGCGCCGGCGGTCTACGCGATCATCGCCGAGTATCTTGGCCAGACGGTCGACCAGCTCCGGCCGGCCCTCGCCTACGTCGAGGGACGCGTCGACGTCGACGACGTAATGCATCAGATCGCGTGGTACCGCGACCGCGGCTTCCTGAAGAACGCGGCCGGCGCCGAGCAGATCGTCGACCGGCGTTTTGTTGTTCCCATGAGTCTCGCTTTGCATTGACCAACATCGGTGCCGCGGCGATAAGATTGCGACAAGGAGGCCGAAAGGCGGGTTGGGAGTGAGCGCATGTTGAGTCGGGAAGAAAACGAGCTCTTCACGAAAATTGGACCAGGCACGCCAATGGGCGAGATGCTGCGGCGTTACTGGCATCCGGTCGGATGCTCGGAAAAAGTCACAACCAAGCCCCAGCGCATCAAGGTGTTGGGCGAAGAGCTCGTGCTCTATCGCGGCGAAAGCGGCGCGCCCGTCCTCATGCAATTGCGCTGCGCTCATCGCAGCCTCGCGCTCGATTATGGCCGCGTCGAAGGCGACGACCTTCGCTGCCCGTTTCACGGCTGGCTTTACGATAAATCGGGGCAATGCCTCGCCCAGCCGGCCGAGCCCGAAGGCAGCACCTTCAAGGAAAAAATTCGGCTGAGGTCCTATCCGGTCCAAGAAGTGAGCGGCCTCGTCTTCGGCTATATGGGGCCGCCGCCCGCGCCCCTGCTGCCGCTCTATGACGTGCTCCGCTTGGAAGCAGGCGCCAAGGCGCTCCAGATCCGCCGGTTCACCGCGAACTGGTTCAATCACGTCGAGAACAGCGTCGACGTCAGCCATCTCTCTTGGCTGCATGGCTATACGTTCCCCGCCTATGGCGGGCGCAAGATCACCTATCATTGGGATCGGCAGCCTTATGGCGCCGACAATGTTATGCTCGTCGACGGCGTCAGCGACGACGAGACGCATATCTCGTGCTACGCCTTTCCGACGGTCAATCGCTTCAACCTGCCGCCGATCGCGCCCGGCGGCGCGCTGGTGCGCGGCCTGCTCTATCGGGTACCGGTCGACGATGAATCGGTGCTGCTCTACTTCCTTCGTTTCGTCCCGGCCGAGAAACGCTCCTTCCAGCTCACGATCCGCCACGACACGCGCGACGAATACAAACATTCGGACGCCGATTGGTGGGGCCTCGATCTGAGCGATCAGGACCGCATGGCGGTCGAGCAGCAAGGCGTGATCGCCGATCGCCCGAACGAGCATCTCGGCGTTTCCGATGGCGGCATTATCCTGATGCGCAGGATGATGCGTGAATCGCTCGCCGCGATTGCCAGGGGCGAAGACCCGCTCTGCATCATCCGCGATCCGACACTGCAAGCGGTCGATTTCCGCCAGCAGGCATCCTTGATGCAGCAGCGGCAGGAGGGCGTCGTCTATGGGCGTGCCTTCGCCCAGGAACAAGCGGACGCGACACCTTAAATGAGCCTTCGCGTGAAGTTGTTGGTGTCGGCGATCCTCCTCGGCGTTGCCCTCATCGCGCCGGTGCGAGCCGACGAGCCGGTCAAACTCAAATTCGCGACGCTCAGCCCGGCCGAGGGACCGCTGAACCAACGTGTCCTTCATCCGTGGGCCGAGCGCGTCAATGCAGAGGGCAAAGGCGTCGTCGAGATCGACGTGCGCGACGGCTTCGCAGTCGCGAATTTCGACAATGTCTATACCCGCGTGCTCGAGAACGTCATTCAGATCGCCTTCACCGTCACCGGCTCGATCGCGGGCAAGTTCGTGCGCTCCGGCGTCGTTTCCATGCCTTATCTTTATGACCGGTCCGACGACGCGTCGGCCGCGTTCTGGCGCCTCTACAAGACCGGCGGACTGGGAAGCGAATACGACGAGATCGTGCCGCTGTTCATTTGCGCGACGGCGAATTCGGGCTTCCATCTGACGCGCGCGCCGATCGCGCCCGACGATCTCACCGGCTTCAAGATCGTCACCTCGTCGAAAACCGCCGCCATGCTGGTCAGCGCGCTGGGTGGGACGCCGATCTCCTTTCAGCAATCGGACATGTACACGGCGCTGCAGCGCAGGGCCGTCGATGGGACGACGGGCGCGTGGACGTCGTTTCCGCCCTACAAGCTCGGCGAGGTGACGAGCTATCACATCGACGCCGGGCTCGGTGGCGCGCCGGCGATGGTCTTCATGGCGAAGAAGACCTTCGATGCGCTGCCGCCGGCGGTGCAGAAGGTGCTGCTCGACAACGCGGGCGAAGCGCAAAGCCGCTCTTTCGGCGCCTATTGGCAAAATCTCGATATCGAGGTCCGCGCGCAATACAAGGACATGCCGGGCCACACGACCGTGACACTCACCCCGGCGCAGACCGCCGAATGGAAGCAAAGGCTCGACGTTGGCGTCACGCAGCGCTGGGTGAAAGAGACGCCCGGCGGCGAAGCGACGCTCGGCGCCTATCGCAGCTTGCTGGCCGACGTGACCGCCGGCCGATAGAGGCGATAAGGCCCGGCGAACGAGGCTCGGACCAATGAGTTTGGGCCGCGCATTGACCAACATCCGCGCGGCGGCGATAAGATCGGCAACAAGAAGTGTGATGGAGGATGCCATGCGCCTGGCTTCGCTGGCGGTTGGCCTTGGTGCGATTGTCTGGGCCCTCGCGGGCCTGTTTGCCCCGGGCTCCGCTGCCGAGACCATCAAGATCGGCATGCAGAAGCCGGTCGGCGGCCCGCTCTATATCGCCAACGACAAAGGCTATTACGCCGCCGAGGGCCTGACGCCCGATTACGCGTTCTTCGAGGCGGGCGAGCCGATCGCGGTGGCGGTCGCTTCCGGGGCGGTCGATTTCGGTGTCGCCGGCTTGACCGGCGGCTTCTACAGCCTCGCCGGGCAAGGCGCGCTCAAGATCATCGCCGGCCAGACGCACGAAGTGCCGGGTTTTCCCGCCAACACCGTCGCCGCCTCGACAAAAGCTTACGATGCCGGACTGAAGACGGTCAAAGACCTGCCCGGCCATTCGGTCGCGATCACCCAAATCGGCTCGGCCTTCCACTACGATCTCGGCCTTCTCGCGGACAAATATAAATTCGATCTGAAATCGATCCGGCTGATGCCGCTGCAGACCAACCCCAACGCGGTCGCCGCCGTGGTCGGCAATTCCGCCGACGCGGTGGTGACGATCGCGCCCTGGGTCCGGCCGGCGCTCGACAAGGGCGATGCCAAGCTGCTCGCCTATATCGGCGATGAATCGCCGTGGCAGCTCGCCGTCGCCTTCACGGGCACCAAGACGGCGAATGATCAGCCCGACAAAGTGAAGCGCTTCCTCAACGCGCTGCGCCGCGCGACGCATGATTATCACGATGCGTTCACCGGCCCCGACGGCAAGCGCGCGGACCAGGCGAGTGCGCCGGCGCTGCTCGCGATCCTCGCCCAACACACGGGCCAGGTGCCCGAGGTAATCGATCAGGGTCTCGGCTATATGGATGCCGACGCGCGGCTCGACGTGCCCGATGTCTTGCAACAGGTGGCTTGGTATCGCGCGCAAGGCTTGGTGAAGAACAATTTCGACGCGAGCAGCATCATCGACAAGCGCTATGTCGTGCCGCTGAGCCAATAACGGGCAAGGATGGGGAGGTGATCATCATGAAACCGATGCGCATGCTGACCGCGCTGCTCTTGGGATCGAGTCTCGCGGCGACCGTGGCGGCGCCCGGCTTTGCCGCCGACAAGGTGAAAGCGGGCGTCGTCCGCTCGATGGGCGGCAGTCCCAATTTCATCGGCAAGGAAAAGGGCTTCTTCGCCGAGCAGGGTATCGATGTCGATATCATCTTCTTCGATTCGGCGCAGCCGATCACGGTCGCAGTCGCTTCGGGCGACTGCGATGTCGGCGCCACCGGCGTCACGGCCGCTTTCTTCAATCTCGCGGCGCAGGGCTCGCTACGCATCGTTGGCTCCGGCACCTGGGAGCGCCCCGGTTTTCAGAGCATCGGCTTCCTGGTCTCGAACCAAGCCTACGACGCCGGCCTGCATTCGCTGAAAGACATCAGCGGGAAGAAGGGCGCCATCACCCAATCGGGCTCGCCGCTGCAATATTCGATCGCCTTGGCTGCGAAGAAATACAATATCGATTACAACACGATCCAAGTCCTGCTGCTGCAATCGAATCCCAATGTCGGCACGGCGCTGACCGGCGGCCAAACCGATTTCGCCGTGCAGACGGTGGTGCCGGCCTATTCCGTGATGAACAAGGGCGGCGCCAAGCTCTTGGGCTGGCAAGGGGATGAGCTGCCGCCGCAGCAGAACGAGGCCTTCTTCACCTCGACGAAGATGATCAACGAACGCGGCGACGTTCTGAAGCGCTATCTCATCGGTTATCGCAAGGCGA
>DASXCX010000258.1:0-3035 GCA_036490955.1 Allostellaceae bacterium
ATCGCTCAACAGATGGCTCGGCACGACGTTGAAAGAGAGCTTGAATTCCTTGTTCTGGCGCAAATGCGCGTTCAATTCCTTGAGCGCGACGGCGAGGATCTGCCAGGTCATGGCGCGGATGCGTCCGCTCTGCTCGGCCAGAGGAATGAACTTCATCGGCGGCACGACGCTACCGTCGGCCTTGACCCAGCGCGCCAGCATTTCGCAGCCGAGGATCGCACCGGTCGTCAGATGAAAGGTTGGCTGGAAGAACGGCTTGAACTCGCCGCGCGCCAATGCGCGATCGAGGTCGGCGACGGGGCCTTCGACGCGCCGCGCCTTGGTCAATAGCACGCCGAACACGAATCCGAGACCGAGTGCGGCGAGCATCGCTGGCCAATAGCCCTGGCCATAGGCCTTGGCGAGCAAGCTGCGCTCGACGCGAATGGTGGCGCGCAGCGGATAGCGGTTGGAGATTTTCGTGAGTTCGACAGGGTGGAGGATGTCGATGTCATCGAGCGAGAATTGCGCGAGTTGCTGTCGATTGCTGAGCTCGAGCGTGACCTCGCTGCGTGCACGCAGTTCGGCCGGCATGATATCGAACAGGAAGGAGTTGATGCCGACGATCGCGACCAGCGAGCGCTTGGTATCGACGTCACGCATCACACCGAGCGCGTCGCCGCCGAATTGCTCGACGCGGAACAGTCTCAGGGTGGGATCGGAGGTCGGAAGCATATTGGAGCGATCGACCCAGGCCCTGTCGAACTCCAGTGTCTCGGAATAGGCCGAACACATGACCGAGCCGTCGTGATTGGCGAGGCGCACATCCTTGACGGCGGAGCGCTGATAGACGTGGAGACGGAAGGTCTGCAGTGAGGACGGATCGCAGTCGATCTTGCCGCTACCAGCGATTTCATCGACGCCGGCCGCGCCGAAATCGACAGCGACCTCCGCGCGGCGCAACGCGATCTCGGTCAATTCCTTCAGGCGTTGCTGCTGATGGCCTTCGATGATCGCGTTCGCCGCGAAATGGCCGCCGGCCGCGAACACGGCCATGCTCGCAACAACAGTCGCAATGGATGACAGACTCAGTCGAGGGAGCTTCATCGGATACGCGGGTGTTAGGGCCAAGATACCACCAAAGGTAACGGGCAGCCTCTAATATTCGGTTTAAAACGCAACCGCGGAATCCGGCGCCGACGCCCGATTTACCGGATGCTAACCATGGGCTGGCGCCTTGCATCGATGTGGATGGGCGTTAAAACGTTTCGAAGAACCTGCGATAAATGAGAGAAGGCTGATCAACATGGCCCAAAGCCGGGTGCTGCACCGAAGCTTGCGCGAGACACCACCGAAGGCGATCGGCGGGGAGGGCATCTGGCTGATCCGCGAGGATGGCCGGAAGGTGCTCGACGCGTCCGGTGGCGCCGCGGTGTCTTGTCTCGGCCATCAGCATCCGCGCATCCTCGAGGCGATGGCGAAGCAGGCTTCGAAGCTCGCTTATGCCCACACGGCATTCTTCACGTCAGAAGCCGCCGAGACGCTCGCCGACCAGCTGGTTGGCCACGAGCCAGGTGGGCTGGCTTACGTCTATTTCGTCAGCGGCGGCTCGGAGGCCGTCGAAGCCGCCATCAAGATCGCGCGGCAATATTTCCTCGAAGCCGGCGAGCCGAAACGTCAGCGCTTCATCGCACGGCGGCAGAGCTATCACGGCAATACACTGGGCGCACTATCGGCCGGAGGCAACGCCTGGCGGCGCGAGCCCTATGCGCCGTTGTTGTCACCGTCGTTCAGCCATGTCACGCCGGCCTTCGCCTATCACGAGAAGCGCGACAATGAATCGGAGGCCGATTTCGTCGCGCGGCTCGCGGCCGAACTGGATGCTGAATTCGAGCGGCTCGGTCCGGACACGGTCGCGGCGTTCATCGCCGAACCCGTGGTCGGCGCGACCGCGGGCGCGGTGACGGCGCCGGAGGGCTATTTCCGTGCGGTGCGCGAGATCTGCAACAAGCATGGTGCGCTTCTGATCCTCGACGAGGTCATGTGCGGCATGGGCCGCACCGGCACCTTGCATGCGTGGGAGCAGGAAGGCGTGGCACCCGATATCCAGGCCATCGCGAAGGGACTTGGCGGCGGCTACCAGCCGATCGGTGCGATGCTCACGACCAATCGCATCGTCGACACGATCCGGCAGGGCTCAGGCGCGTTTCAGCACGGCCACACTTATCTGGCGCATCCGCTCGCCTGCGCCGCGGCGCTGGAAGTGCAGCGCGTGATCGCGGAAGAGAAGCTGCTCGACCGGGTCAAGGAGCTGGGTACGCATCTGGAGAAACGTCTGACCGAGCGTTTCGGCAATCACCACCATGTCGGCGATATCAGGGGCCGCGGACTGTTCTGGGCGGTCGAGTTGCTCGAAGATCGCGCCAGCAAGAAGCCGTTCGATCCAGCGCTCAAGCTGCACCAGAAGATCAAGGCCACGGCGTTCGAAGGCGGGCTCGGCTGCTATCCGTCCGGCGGCACGGTCGACGGCGCGCGAGGCGACCACGTGTTGCTGGCGCCACCCTACATCTGTACACCCGCCGATATCGACATGATCGTCGATCGTCTGGGCGCGGCCGTCGAGACGGCTTTGAAGAGCATCAATCGCTAGGAATATCCATTATGCGCATCGCCCTGGTTCACGCCCTGAAACATTCGATCGTGCCGATCGAGGCGTCCTTCGCGAAACTCTGGCCGGAAGCGAAGCTGATGAATCTGCTCGACGACAGCCTCTCGGCTGATCTCGCGCGCGACGGCAAGCTGACGGATGCGATGACCGACCGGTTTCTCTCGATCGGCCGTTATGCCGCGAGCACGGGCACGGACGGCATTCTCTTCACCTGTTCGGCGTTCGGCCCCTGCATCGAGGCGGTTGCCGGGGAGCGGTCGCCGATGCCGGTGTTGAAGCCGAACGAGGCGATGATCGAAGAGGCGGCAAAGGCTGGCCCCAGGATCGGGCTGCTGTCGTCGTTTCCGCCGACGCTGGCATCGATGCCGCGTGAATTTCCGGCTTCGGT
>DASXCX010000259.1:0-19177 GCA_036490955.1 Allostellaceae bacterium
GGGCGCGTGCGCGAAGGGACGGCCGCGAGCGCGCAGGCGCTCGAGAGCGGCAAGCGCGCGAAGCGCCTCGCCGAGGCCGGCTGGGCGCAGGTCGAGGCGCTGGAAAAGCGGCGCTAGCCACGTCTCGTCTTTTGGCTTCAGGCTTTAGCGACGCGGAGCCGATGCCATAGCGCGCAGCCCGGTCGGGCGCGGGCCATCGGGAAAGACGCACCTGGCAGCGGCTGCAAAGCATCTCCTTCGCGCGCTGATCATCGTCCGACCGGTGGCCGGCATCGGCTCCATATCCGATCACGCTTCAGTGGCTGAGCTGCACCGGACCGGCGCCGCCGCAATTGCGGCCACCGGTCGATGCGCAGCTTTGCGTCTTGTTCCAATCGTAGAAATCGAATCGCCGCGCCGATCGCGACGATGATCGCGAGATATTTCATGCCACGCCGAGTATGCGGCCTTCCCGCATAGGCAGCAATCGCGTAGCATTTCCACCGGGGATGGGGGAAAGCGATCGGATGAGCGAGCGGCCGGGACGGCGTTACGAGGTGATGGCGCAGCGCGACGGGCGCTGGGTCATGGATTGCCACGTGGCGACCGAAGTCAACGCCCTGGCTCGCGCGGAAGAACTCTATGCCGACGAAAGCATCGCCGCCGTCCGCGTGGTACGCGCGCATTTCGGCGGCGGCGGCGATTCCTTCGAGACGCAGATCATGGAACGGAAGCGCGAGGCGCGCCGCGGCCAACCGCCGCTTCGCCTCGCCGCCGCGCCTGACGAGAATGCATGGTGTGAGACACTGAGCGATTTCTACGGCCCGTCGAGCCGCAACGCGATCGCGCGGCTGTTGCGCAATTACCTCGACCGCTATCAGATCACGCCGACCGAGTTGTTGCACAACCACCGCTGGATCAAGCTTCTCGACAATCAGGAATCGCTCCTGCCCTCCGCGCTTCAGCGCATGGCCGCGCTCCAAGCCGAGCAGCGCAAGCTCGACCGCCGCGCCTGCAGCGATGCGATCGACAAATTCGTCAACGAAGCCTCGAACAAGGCACGTGACGCGCTCGCCTCGCGCGCGGCGCCAAAGCTCGGCGATGATGGCCTGCTCGCCCTTGCCGAAGCGATCGGCGAGCGCGTCAAGGACCCGGCCGAGCACGGCTTCTGGCAGCGTTATGCCGTCGCGCGCGCCTTCGAAGATATGAACGCTCTGGCGGCGAAATTCGAACGCGTGACGACTTGGGCAGGAGCCGATCCGCCGCCGGCGATACTGCCGCTGATCGACGAGCTTTGCGCCGGGGTGATGGGCGCGGTTACCATGATCAAGGACACGCTTGGCAATCAGCCGCATCTTGGCGCCGCGCTGACCGCGCTCGCCGATCTCGCGGCCGGGCATCAGGAGCCGACCCTTGCCGGCGCGCCCGCCGGCTTCGCCGCTTTCGCCGACCTCATGAGCAACGCGGCGATGCCCGAGACGCGTGGCGTGCTCTACGACCGGCTGCAGCGCGAGCTCGCCACCGACAAGCCTTTGTCGCGCGAGGCGCCGCTGGTCCAGCGCCGCCAATTCGAGACGCTGATGGACAAGCTCGCTGACGATAGCGGCCTCTTCGCCGGCGGCCCCGCCATGGTCGCCGCGCTCGCCCGGCGCTCGCGCCGCTTCGACATCGTCGGCGGCGTCGAAGACATCCGCCTCAGCGCCACCGAGCCGATGGAGCGGATCGCGGAATTACTCGCCACCGAGAAGACCGTCGTCGCGCGCCGCCAACAGCAAGGCATCGGAACATATCTGCGCGATGCGATCGACGCGCTCGAGGGTGCCGCCGCGGCCGATCTCGTCACGCTGCGGACCCGGATCGGCGACAGCGGCCTGCCAGAGGCGATGAAAAAAGCGCTGGCCGCGCGGATTCCGGCGCCCGTCAGCACGGCTTAACCGCTCGGTAACCAAATCCTTAAGCCGGCCTTAACTCCGCAGCGTTTAGGCTTTCCGCCAGAAATAACAACGCCTCGATGCCAGCGACCATGCCGCGTGCCGCGGTTAATTTCGCCATGGACGACTACTCCCCTGCGCCGAAGACGCCGGAGGAGATCGTTCGCATTTTCGAATCGCATGAGCGCTGGCTGAAGAAGCAGAACGGCGGCGTTCGCGCCGATCTCACTTTCCAGGTTCTCTCGGGCGCCAATCTTCAGGGCATCGTCCTACGCGCCGCCAAGCTCACCGGCTGCGATCTCTCTTTTGCGCGCCTCGCCGGTGCCGATCTTCGGCAATGCGATCTCTTCTCCGCCGACCTGCATGGCTCCGATCTGACCGATGCCGATTTGACCGAGGCCGATCTGCGCGGCGCCAATTTCCGCGGCGCCAAGCTGCGCCGCGCGACGCTCGATTCCGCCGATCTGCGCATGGGCACGCTGATGGGGCCACAGCGTGGCGGCACGATGAATTTCCACGGCTCCGCCAACGGCGTCACCGATCTCACGTCGGCCGAGGCCGGCGCCACCGGCCTCAAAGGCGCCAAGCTCGACGGCGCCAATCTCACCTCGGTCGATCTCTCGAACGCCGATCTCACCGGCGCGAAGCTTACCCGCGCCAATCTCCAGGGCGCGGTGCTACGCGGCGCGACGATGACCGATGTCGATCTCAGCAACGCCGCGCTGATCAAGGTCGATCTTTCCGGCGCCAACCTCGCCGGCGCGGTGGTCGAGAACGCCAACCTCGAAGGCAGCGATTTTACCGGTGCGAACATCGATGGCGTCGATTTCGCCCGCGCCAGCCTCGCCGATGCCCGCATCACCCTGTCGATCGCGACGCTCGCCGAGCACATCCAGAAGATCATCGCCGAGCATTTGCGCTGGGCCGATACGCAGGGCGCCAAAGGCAAGCGCGCCGAGCTCGCGAAGCGCAATTTCATCCGCATCAATTTCGCCGGCGTCGATCTGTCCGGTGCCAGCCTCGCCGAATGCAAGTTCGGCAGCGCCGTCTTCAAGAAGGCGCGGCTCGAAATGGCCAACATGTCGGACGCCGATCTCAATCACGCCGAGCTCATTGAAGCGAATATGTGCGGCATCAATCTTGCCCGGGCCGATCTCGCCGCCGCCGATCTCACCGGCGCGCAACTGGGCCCTGTCGAGCTCAGGAAGCCCGATGGCAGCCTCTCCGGCCGGTTCTGGCCGGCCAATCTTTCGGCCGCGTCGTTCAAAGGCGCGAAGCTCATCGGCGCCAATCTGCGCATGGCCAATCTCAGCAAGGCCGACTTCACGGAAGCCGATCTCACCGGCGCCGACCTGACCGACGCCAATCTCGCCGGCGCGACCCTTACCGGCGCCAAGACCGACGGCGCCAAGATGCCGGAATAGTCCGGCCGGTTTTCTCTCACCTCGCGATCGCCTAAGCTCGCCCTCATAAACCAGAGGGAGGCACGTCATGAGCGTCGCACGGCATCCGCGTTCGGCCGAGCTCGAGAACGTGCCGATCACCGACATCGCCAAACGCTATGTCGCCCGCTTCCAGGACCGCGTTCCCGATTGGGCGGCCTTCGAGGACGCCAAGATCGAGGGCTATAAGCGCGCGCAGCATCGCTTCATCGGCGCGGGCGGCTCGGGCAAGCATGGCGACGTGAACGCGATCCCGCCCGGCAACTTCACCCTCTCCATCATGTATGTCGAGCCCGGTCAGGGAAACGCCTCGCATACTCATGAGGTCGAAGAAGTCTTCTTTGTCCTGCGTGGCATGCTCGACGTCTTCATCGAAGATGAGACGGGCGAGCGCATCGTCACGCGGCTCGGGCCGTGGGACTGCATCTCCTGCCCCGCCGGCGTGATCCACGGCTATATCAACAGCAGCCTCGAGCCGGTCTATTTCCAGGTGATGCTCGGCCGCGCACGGCCGGAAGCCATGGGCTATGCCGACGACAAGCTCTATCGCAGCCGCGAGGAACACCTCACCGCGGCAGATCGCGGCGCGCGCTAAATCGCAAGGGCGCGCTCTGCGCGAGGTCGAAAGGCGGTCGAGTTGCCGCGATCTCGTTGAGAAGCTTCTTGGTCATCGCCTCGCCGAAGCTCTCGAAATCCTCGACCGTCAGCAGGAACGCGCCGGGGCCGCCGGTGACGTTGTCGTGATACCATTTGGGCAACCCGCCCGGCGGCTGGGTGTGGCCCGAGAAACCGCCGAACATCGCCGCGCTCTCATTGATAATCGCGAGGCCGTTGATGGTTACGCCGCCGGCCAGCGCCGCGGCCCGCGCTTCTTCCAGCGGCCGGCCCGCATTGTTGGTGCCGTCGCCGGAAACATCGATCACCTGACGCTCGGCTTTGACGCCGCTCGCCTTCAGCCGCTCCATCGCGAAGTCGAGCGCGGCGCTGATCGAGGTGCGGCCATAGAAAGCGCGCGGCGCCGCGAGCAGCGTGTCGGTGAAAGCTTTCGCCGACGCCGGATCGTGGACGATCTGCCAATCGACGACGACCTGCTGCTCGTCGCTGCCGGCCCATTCGATGAAGGCCAACGCGATCGCGCCATTGGCGCCGGCCTGGATCGCGCGCACGACGTCGGGATCCGCGATCGCCTTGGCATAGCCTTGGCGCTGAAGCTGGAATTCGTCGGTGGTGATGCTGCGCGACACATCGGCGGCGAGCACCAGCGCGATATCGACGCGCTGCTGCGCCCTGAGCGGCGCGGCACCGAGCGCCATCGCCACGAGGGTTGCGAGCAATCCGAGCCGAGCCAAGCGCATGGGCGGCCTCCCTGGTGCGACACAGCATAAGCCCGAACGCGCCAACGGCCAAACGGGTCGCGCTATAGTGGCGGCGCCATGCCGCGCGATCTCCAGGAATTTACCACCAGCCTGCCGATCGGCGCGGCTTTACCCGAATTACGGGCGGCGCTCGACCAACGGGGCGCGGCCGTGCTGGAAGCGCCGCCGGGCGCCGGCAAGACGACCTTGGTGCCGCTGGCGCTGCTCGATGCCGCCTGGCTCAAGGGCGAGAAAATCCTGATGCTCGAGCCGCGGCGGCTCGCGACGCGCGCGGCGGCGCGGCGCATGGCATCGATGCTCGGCGAAGAAGTCGGGGCGACGGTCGGCTTCCGGACAAGACTCGAAACGCGCGTCGGCCCCAAGACGCGCATCGAGGTGATCACCGAGGGCATTCTCGCCCGCATGCTGCAACGCGACGCCGCGCTGGATGGCGTCGGCGTCGTGATCTTCGACGAATATCACGAGCGCAGCCTCGATGCCGATCTCGGCCTCGCGCTGACGCTCGAGACAAGGCGCTACCTGCGTGAGGAACTGCGGCTGCTGGTCATGTCCGCAACGCTCGATGGCGAGCGCGTCGCCGCGTTGATCGATGCGCCGCGCGTCACCAGCGCCGGCCGCAGCTTTCCGGTCGAGCTGCGCTATCTCGATCGCCCGCCGGCCAATCGCTTCGAGGCGGGCGTCGCTGCCGCGATCCGGCACGCCCTCGATGAGGATGATGGCAGCATCCTCGTCTTCCTCCCCGGCGGCGCCGAGATCCGGCGTGTCGAACGGCTGCTCGGCGACCTCGGCGGCGACATCATCGTCGCACCGCTCTATGGCGATCTGCCGCCGACCGCGCAGGACGCGGCGCTGGCGCCAGCGCCGAATGGCCGGCGCAAAGTCGTGCTCGCGACCTCGATCGCCGAAACCAGTCTCACGATCGAAGGCATCCGCATTGTCATCGATGGCGGGCTCGCGCGCGGCCCGCGCTTCGATCCATCGAGCGCCATGACGCGGCTGGTCACGACACGCGTCTCGCAAGCCGCTGCGGCGCAGCGCGCCGGCCGCGCCGGTCGGCTCGAGCCCGGCATAGCCTATCGTCTTTGGCCGGAGCGCGAGCAGGCGCAGCTTGCGCCTTACGCACCACCGGAAATCCGCGAAGCCGATCTCGCGCCGCTGCTGCTGACGCTCGCCGCCTCGGGCAACGGCGATCCGGCTGCGCTGTCCTGGCTCGATCCGCCACCCGCCGCCGCACTCGCCCAGGCGCGCACCTTGTTAATAGACCTCGCCGCACTCGATGAAACCGGCCGGATCACCAAAGAAGGCGAAGCGGTCGCGGCGCTGCCGCTGCATCCGCGCCTCGCGCATATGGCAATCACCGCGAATGCGCGCGGCCAGGGCCGGCTCGCTTGCGCCATCGCCGCGCTCTTGATGGAACGCGACATCCTTCGCGCCGCGCCGCAAGTTCGCGACGCCGATTTGCGCCTGCGTATCGATCTGATGAATGAAAGGGGCGCCGCGCGCGATCTGCCGCCGGGCTTGTCGCTCGATCGCGGCGGCTTGCAGCGTGCCCGCGATGCCGCGCGCCAGATCGAGCGGCAGCTCCGTGTCAAAAGCGGCGAGAGCATCGATGCCGCCGAGACCGGCGGCGTGCTCGCCCTCGCCTATCCCGATCGCATCGCGCAAAGCCGCGGCGCGGCCGGCCAGTTCCGCCTCGCGAGTGGCGGCGGTGCCGAACTACCCGCGAACGATCCGCTCGCCAAAGAAGAATTCCTCGCCGTCGCCGAACTCGATGGCGCGCGTAAGACCGCGCGCATCTTTCTCGCCGCCCCGCTCAGCCGCGCCGCGATCGAAGAAGATTTTGTTGCGCGCATCGTGACCAACGACAGCATCCAATGGGACACGCAAAGCGCCGCAGTGCTCGCGCGCCGCCGCCGCATGCTCGATGCGCTCGTGCTCGACGATCAGCCGCTGCGCGATACACCGCCGGAGCAAATCGCAACGGCGCTGCTCGCCGGCATCCGCGAATTGAGCCTCGCCGCGCTGCCGTGGTCGCGCGAAGCCAACGGCTTTCGCACCCGCGTCGATTTTCTTCACCGCACACTCGGCGACCAGTGGCCGGATTTCTCCGACAGCGCGCTGCTCCTCTCGCTCGAAGAGTGGCTCGCGCCTTATCTGATCGGCATCACGCGGCGCGCCCAATTCAACCAGATCGATCTCGCCGAAGCGCTCGGCGCGCGGCTCGATTACGGCCAGCGCCGTCAGCTCGACGCACTCGCGCCCGCGCATATCGAGGTACCGAGCGGCTCGCGCATCGCGATCGATTACGCCGCCGGCGATGTGCCCGTGTTGGCGGTGAAGCTGCAAGAGATGTTTGGCGCGACATCGACGCCGTCGATCGCGCAGGGCAAGGTGCCATTGCTCATCCACCTGCTCTCGCCGGCCGGCCGGCCGCTACAAGTGACGCGTGACCTCGCAACTTTCTGGCAGAACGTCTATCCGCAGATCCGCGGCGAAATGCGCGGTCGCTACCCCAGACACCCCTGGCCGGACGATCCGCTCACCGCGCCGCCGACGGCGCGAACGAAGCGGCGGCACTAAATCGGCCTACCGTATTTTTGCTTTTTGTCCACGATGTCCTGCTCCAGACCAGGATGATCAACGAATACCATCTTCAGAAGCGCCTCAAATTTTTGATCGAGCATGGCAAGAGCTGAGCGAAAGCTTTCACTTTCAGTATTGGTGCAATGGTGTTGCAGTAGCTCGACTAGGTCATCGAGCCTTTGTTTGCTCTGATTCGTCGCCAGAGCAACGTGTCGTGCGAGCGCGTTGTCCATGGTTGTCTTCCCGTTCAAATGATCTTCAAATATTTATTTACAGAAGCTTCGACTTCTTGTTCGAGCCCGGGCTGGTCGGCAAATGCTGGATTGATTATCTGCGTGGTGATCGCGCCTGCGAGATCCGTAATCGCAGAGCGATATGCTGAATACTCTTCGGGCGTGCAATGCTTCTGCAGCAATGGCAACAGATTCGTAACATCGGACATACTCTGAAATCCGGTGACGACGGCATGTTTGGCCAATTTACGATCCAAGATTTCTTCCTCCTGTCAGCCAATTCCCAAACACAGATTCATGCATTGACGGTAATGGAATTCGTTCACGTTGCTCCAAGAATAGGTCCTATACCGTTCGAGAAGCTTCGAGCATCGCTCATTGCATTCAGTAAATTTGGCAGGGTCGGCAGCGAGTCGTTCTGGAGACGCCGACTGATCTTGTTGCCCGGAGCTCCATCACCTGGTCGAAAGCGTCCTCCATCCGACTGCCCTGCGGGCCACCTGGGATGCTTTTCGGGATCCCAGCTCTTTGAGATAATGCCGGCATTTAACAGTTTGTGTGCGACCGCGATCACCCCGTGCCCGTTTCGCTCCGACCCAACAGGTATTTCGGGCAACCGCAAGTGAACCGCGACGATCTTAGCCTTTACAAGATTGTTGTCATTCGGAGCGCTCGCGATTACGGCAAGCCCCGCGAGCTTTGGGGCGAAATCGACAGCGACGCCCTAGCGGCTGCTGCATTCCCGATTGAGCGCGGCGATAGATCGGGGTTTCCGCGCTTTTCGAGGAGCGGGATGTCCTCCAAATAAGTCCCAGCCGAGTCGCAGGAGACGCCGCGCATATCGCCGGATGAGGCGAGCTTAAATGCGTTAATTGGCCGGTGGCTCATCGGAAGGAACCCTTTCGTTAGGTGTTTGGGAGAAAGACGGGATCAAAGGCATCCCAGCCATGCACGCGACAGGATTGGCCGATGCGCGACATCTGCGGCAGAATGCCTTGTCTCATCGCTCGGGATTTTGGCCGAGGAGTTCGCGTGGTATGGCCGAGCAAGCATTGCCCGCCCCAAAGAAGCTGCATTACGCCTGGATCGTCGTCGGCGTGACCTTTGTCGTGCTCCTCGTCGCCGCGGGCATGCGGGCGACGTCGGCCGTCCTATTGGTGCCGTGGGAAGAGGAATTCGGCTGGAGCCGCGCCATCGTCTCTTTCCCGATCGCCGTGCAGCTCATGATGTTCGGTCTGGTCGGCCCCTTCTCGGCGAGCTTCGTCGAACGCTTCGGCTTGCGCCGCACCATGACGACCTGCCTCGTGCTGATGCTCATCGGCATGCTGTCGCTGCCATTCATCACCGCGTCATGGCAGCTGTTGCCGATCCTCGGCATCTTCATGGGGCTCGCGGTCGGCGCGCTCGCGATGGTGATGGCGGCGATCATCGCCAATCGCTGGTTCTACGCGCGGCGCGGCTTGGTGATGGGCATGCTGTCGGGCGCGACCGCCGCCGGCCAGCTCATCTTCATCCCGTCGCTGGCGCAGATGACGGCGCATTTCGGCTGGCGCACCGCGGTCTTCGCCGCGAGCGTCGTGCTGGTCGCGATCATCCCGCTGGTCTGGCTGCTAATGCGCGATTCGCCGGCACAGATGGGCCTCACGCCGTACGGCACGCCGGCCAACGCGCCGCCCGCGCCGCCCCCGCAGCGCGTCAATCCATTGACCGCGGCTTTCGAGGCGCTCGGCATGGCGGCCAAGCATCGCGATTTCTGGCTGCTCGCCGGCAGCTTCTTCGTGTGCGGCGCCTCGACGCTCGGCCTCGTCGGCACGCATTTCATCCCGGCCTGCCTCGATCACGGCATTCCCGAGACCACCGCGGCCGGCATTCTTGGCGCGATGGGCGTCTGCAACATGATCGGCACCACCGCCTCGGGCTGGCTCAGCGACCGCTTCGACGGCCGCATCCTGCTCTGCTGGTTCTACACCTCGCGCGGCGCGTCGCTGGTCTTCTTGCCCTATGCGCTCGACATTCAGGGACCGTGGGGCATCGTGATCTTCGGCTTGTTCTATGGGCTCGACTGGATCGCGACCGTGCCGCCGACGGTGAAGCTCGCCACCGCCGCTTTCGGCATCAAGCAGTCGAATATCGTCTATGGCTGGATCGTCGTCATCCATCAGGTCGGCTCGGCCGCGGCGGCTTACGGCGCTGGCCTGCTCCGCACCTATATGGGCGATTACACCAGCTCGTTCTGGATCTCGGGCGCGCTCTGCGCCGCGGCGGCGATCATGGTGCTGAATGTCGGCCGCAAGAAACCCTCGACCGCGCGACCGGTGTTGGTCGAAGCGGGGGCTTGACATCTGGCACAGTTTGCGTCGCCCGGTGCTTCACAATTGACGAGATACGAGGGCAAGAAGCGGAGTTTCTGCCCGCGCTAAGCAAGCTACCTCTTTGCCAAGGTCACCCAATCCAAGCGGTGACCGAAACGCAATCAAGAGGCATTGCTATGAGCTTGCAAGACGACAACAAAGCCATCGTTGGCCGCTGGTTCACCGAGTTCTGGGGTGAAACCTGCAAATTGAGCGTGGTGGATGAGATCGCCTCGCCGGACATGCTGTTGAAATACTCGCTGCACCAGCCGCGCAAAGGTCGCGAAGACATCAAAGCCTTCATGACCGATTTCCGCACCGCATTCCCCGATCTGAACTTCTGGGGCACGGCCGATCTCATCGCCGAGGGCGACTATGTCGTCGGCCAATGGGAAGGCGGCGGCACACACCAGGGGCCGGCTTTCCAAGACTTCCTCGCCGGTGGCCTACCTGCGAAGACGGGCCGGAAGATGCACTTCACCGGCGTCACCGTCCTCAAACTCAAGGACGGCAAGATCATCGAGGAGATCGGTCTCGATGATGGCGTGTCAGCCCTGACCCAGCTGGGGCTGCTCCGAACCGTTTGATCTTTGGAAGCCGCGTTTCACCGATTTCGCGGCTTCCATTTATTCTCCCGCCGCCTCCTGCACCGGCGCTTTGCCGGCGGTGGTCTTCAGCGGCACTTCCTCGAGGAAGCTGATCGCGATGAAGCCGATGAACGAGATCACCGCGGCGATGCCGAAGGTGACGGCGAAAGCATGCGTCAGGTCGGGCACGATGGTGGCGCGTGCGTCCGGCGACAGCCCGGAGAGCGCGTCGGGGCCGCCGCGCAAAATCTCGGGCCCGAAGCCGAGATTGGCGCCGGCGAGAAAATGACCGAAGGCGAGGACTAGCGCCGTCCATAACAGCGCCGTCCCGAACGAGCCGCCAAGCGAGCGGAAGAAACCGCTGGTTCCGGTGAAGGCGCCGAGGTCGCGGAAGTCGGCGGCGTTCTGGCCGGCGACGGTCATCGGCGCCATGCACAGCCCAACCGAAAAGCCGTTGACCGCGAAGTAAAGCGCGATCAGCCAAACCGGCGTCGTCACCGTCATCGTCGCATAGAGGATGAACGAGAGCATGATGCCGAGGAAGCCAATCTGCGGTGAGCGCTTGTAGCGGCCGGTCGAACGCATGCGGCGGCCGGTGGTGATCGATCCGACCATCTGTATACCGATGAGCGGGATCATGAACGCACCCGATTGCGAGGCGGTGTAACCTGCCACCACTTGCAGGAACACCGGCAGCAACAGTGCCGTCGATAACAAGGTCGAAGCGATGAGGAACTGCGTGATCAGTACGGTGCGAACGTTGCGGTTGATGAGCAGTCGCGGCGGCAGCAAGGCTTCGCGCGCATACAGTTCCTGCAACGCGAAGGCGATGAGAAAACAGAGTCCGACGCCCATCAGCGTGAGGATCGTCGGCGAGCTCCACGGATAAGACACGCCGCCCCAGGCGCAGACCAACATCCACGCGACGACGCCCGGCACCATCAACGCGACACCGAGATAGTCGATCTCTCGCCGTTCCTTCTTGACCGGAATGCGCTTCAAGGCCCAATTCACGAAGCTGAAAGCGACGATACCGACCGGCAGATTGATCCAGAACGCCCAGCGCCAGGTGAGATAGTCGGTGCACAACCCGCCGACGAGCGGACCTGCAATACTGGCAACGCCCCAGGTGCCGGTGATGTAAGCCTGATACCGGCCGCGCTCGCGCGCCGAAACGACGTCGGCGATCGCCGCTTGGCCCAGGCTGAACAGTCCGCCGCCGCCGATACCCTGCAAAGCGCGCGCGCCGATCAGCATCGCCATGCTCTGCGCCATGCCGCAGAGGATCGACGCGATGACGAACACGGTGATGGCGAACATCAAGAGACGTCGCCGGCCGTAGAGATCGCTGAGCTTGCCGTAAATCGGCGCCGCGACGGTGCTGGTCAAAAGATAGGCCGTGACTACCCAAGAAAGATGCAGGAACCCATCGAGATCGGTGGCGATGCGCGGTAACGCGGTTGTCACGATCGTCGAATCGAGAGCCGCCATCGTCATGCCGAGCAACACGCCCCACAGCACGCTGAGGATTTCGCGATGCGTGAAGCCGCTCGCCGAAACCGCTTCCGCAGCCGGGTGAAGGTCCGTCCCTCTGGGAGCCATCGGATTTCTCTATCGCTGCCGGGGTAGCCTGTCCATGCGGATCAGCACTTACCGTGCCAAACGCGGGGCAGCCATGACGGGCCAGACTCCGCGATCACTCGCCGGCGGAAACGCGGCCGCTGGCCGCAGGATTCTCTTTCGCGGGACCGGATTGGCGCGCGTGATGCGTCGTCGTCCGTAGCGGAATTTCCTTGAGGAAGAAGGTCGTGACGAACGCCGCCGCCGAGATCACGCCAGCCGCGGCAAAGGCGTAGCCAAAGGAATGCGACAGCGCGGGGATGAGGATCGCGCGCACGTCTTCGGGCAGCAACGCCAGCGCGGCGCGGCCATCGCGCAGCAATGCCGAGCCGTCGGCCGGATGGCCTTCGGCCGCGACGGTGCGATCAAGCATCATTAAAAGCAGCGACCAGAGAATGCTGGCGCCGGTCGCGCCGCCGAGCGCACGGAAGAAAGCATTGGCGCCGGTCACGGCGCCGAGATCCTTGAGCTCGGCGGAATTTTGGATCGCGACCCAAAGCGGCGCCTGGCAGAGCCCGTTGCCGATCCCGTTGACGACGATGAAAAGCTCGACCACCCAAAGCGGCGTCGACGCGGTCATCGTCGCGAACAGGCCCCCGGCGATGGCGAGCAAGAGAAAGCCGGCGCGCGGCGACGGCACGTAGCGGCCGGTGCGCTGCACGCGCTTGCCGGTCATGATCGAGGAAGTGATCTGCGCCGCGAAGGGAATGATCAACATCGCGCCCGACACATCGGCCGTGACGCCGATCGCGAATTGCAGATAGACCGGCAGCAGCATGAAGGTGCCGACGGTGATCGCGTTGATCGCGAAATTGAGAAGGCTGGCGACGCAAAAGACCGCGCTCTTGAAGAGCCGCGGCGGCAGCAGCGCCTCGGGCGCTTTGAGCTCGCGCGCGATGAAAGCGCCGATGAAAAGCAGCGCGATCAACGCCAAGCCGATCAACTCGAGCGAAAGCCAAGGCAGTTCGCTGCCGCCCAGGGTCAGGGCGAGGATCAACGCCGAGACACCCGGCGCGAGCAGCGCGGCGCCGAGATAATCGATCGGCCGCTGCAGCCGCTGCACGATCACGCGCGCGAGGCCGCGGTGGCAGAGGAAATAGGCGGCGATGCCGAGCGGCAGGTTGATCCAGAACGCCCAGCGCCAGGTAAGATATTCGACGCAGAAGCCACCGATCACCGGGCCGATGATCGCCGCGGTCGAGAACGCGCTGGTGATATAGGCCTGATAGCGGCCTCGCTCGCGCGCCGAAACGACGTCGGCGATCGAGGCTTGCGCCATCGAGTAAAGCCCGCCGCCGCCGACGCCCTGCACCGCGCGCGCCGCGATCAGCGCCGCCATATTGGGCGCCAGCGCGCAAGCGACCGACGCCAAGAGGAAGATGCCGATCGAAGCTTCGAGCAGCATACGCCGGCCCCAGAGATCGCTCAGCTTGCCGAGGATCAGGGTCGCGACCGTGCTGGCGAGCAGATAAGCGGTAATGCACCAGGAGAGATAAGGCACGCTGTGGAAATCCGCGGCAATCGCCGGCAGCGCCGTCGCCAACACCGTCTGATCGAGCGATGCCATCAGCATGCAGAGCAACACGCCGCTCAAGATGCGCAGCACGTCTCGATGGCTGAATGCGGCTTGCTGGCCGCCGGCTTCCGGCATCGCCTTTTCTCTCCTGGCGAGGGTCTATCCCGGCCCCGGCGCGCTGTCACGCGCGGTTCCTGCATCCCTCACTTGCTCACGCCCTTGATTTTCTCCCACGACCGGCCGCCGGTGTAGCCAAGGTAGCCGACGGTGAAGAGCTGCCATACCGGATCGGGGATCGCCGCGAGCCAGGCGCCGAGGCCGAGCGCGATCTTCTGCGCGTGGCCCGGATCGAAGGCGTAGAGCACGCCCATGGGGATCGCGGCGAGGATCATGCAATAACAGACATAGAGAAAGCTCGGCCGAGCGCGGCTGGTCCATTTATCGGCGGATTGTGCTTCCGCCAGGATCGCCTGAAGCCGCGACGCCGTCTGCTGGATCGCTGCTTGCGTGTCGGCCGCTTCGAGCACGGCCTTGGCCTTCGCCGCGTCCTGCGGATCCGGGAAGACCTTGTTGATGATCGTCGTGGCGAGGGTCGAGACCGCGCCGACCGCATCGTCGATGCCGAGCGCCATCTCAGCCCCGGATGACGCCGAAGGTCACGGCGAGGATCACCGCCGCCGCGGCGATCACCAGCATGGTATGCGGATGCGCACGCAGCCATAGCATGAGCCGCGCGACGAGATGGCGCCGCTCGGTCGTGACCGCGGCCTTGGCATCGACCGCGGCTTGCTTGGCATTGCTTTGGATGTCGGGCATGGGAAGTCTCCTTTGCGGTTGGTGGTTGATTACGAATAAGCGCGGACGAGCCACCCATTGAGGAAGCGCGCCTGCGCGGGGTTCTTGGCGACAATGACGCGGTAGTAACCGGCGAGCGCTTCACGCAGCGCCGGCAAGACCGCGTCCGCGGCGAGCGCGCAGGCCGCCGCGATGGTTTTCGGGCCGAGCCTGCCGTCTTCCTCGACACCAGCGGCGCGGGTCGACCCATCCGCTGCGCGTAAAGCGCGCTGCAACGCGCGCACGGCTCCATCGATGCCGATGTTGACGGCCGCATCGAAAATCTTCGCCGCGAGCGGCGCCGGCAGTCGGCCAAGGCCGAAGCGATCCCACCAATCGCGGCGATAGATCGCGGCCGCATCGGCCTCGCTCAGCGCGGCAATATCGAGATGGGGATAGGTTGCGGCGCTGAGGCCGAATTTCGTGCCCTTCAATTCGCCGGCGCCGATCTTGCCCTGCGTCCAATTGCCGGGATCGTCGGGCATCGCCTGATAACCGCCTTCATGTGCCAGCACGATCGCGAGCGCCACGGCGAAACCGTCGTCACTCATGGGTAGGTCCGATGCGGGTACGCGCGCCGCGTGCCGCGCGACGCAATGCCCGCCATGCGATGACGATGCGCAGGATGAGGAGCACGACGCCGCCAAAGATCAGCAGCGCGCGCCCCCACGCCTCGGCATCGGCGAGCCAGAGCGGCGCGGCGATCGCGGTCAGCGCCGCGGTGCCGTCGAAAACGGCGTCGAGCTTGTGATTCATGTAAGTCTCCGAGAACGAGATGCCGTTCGATGCGAGCGGGCGCTTCCACGCGGCGCTTGGATTGGCGACGACGGAGCGGCTACGATGGAAACTCGGGCCTGCGCGATCGGGCACGAAGCACAAGTCCGCTCCTGGGGTTTGCGCGAGCCTTGTGCCGGACTTTCTGCTTATAGAGGGGCTAGGTGAAGCTGCTGATCGGATCCCGGACGCGCTATCCCGGCTGGAAGACATTGGATCTCGTCGCCGGCGCCGAAGTCGACTACGTCGGCGACTGCGAAAAGCTCGCGCAATTCGCTCCGAACTCGATCGAAGCGCTTTATGCCAGCCACGTCCTCGAGCACGTCCCTTACGCCAACCTTCCCGCGACCTTGGCGGAATGGCATCGCGTGCTGATGCCGGGCGGCAAGGTCATGGTGGCCGTTCCCGATATGAACGTCCTCGCCCAGCTCTTCGTCAAACCGGAGGTGAAGGGCGCGGACAAAGTTCTCGTCATGCGAATGATGTTCGGCGGCCAGCTCGACGACACCGATTTCCATTGCATCGGCTTCGACCTGGAGATTTTGGGCGTGCATCTCCACTTGGCCGGCTTCGCCGACATCCGCCGCGTTTCGGGCTTCGGTCTTTTCGAGGATTCGAGCAACCAGGATTTCCACGGCATCCCAATCAGCCTCAATGTCGAGGCGAGAAAAAAGGCATGAGCGCGTTGGATGACGGTTGTCCTATGAGTGCAAAATAAATGCCGCGGCTGCATGGACTGGGCGCGCATCTACCGGCGCCCATTCGCGCCATCGTTGAGGCGCCCGTTCGGCGTTTCCGCAAGCTCATCGGCTATAATCGTTTGCACGTTCGTCAAGCATGGAAACTCGCCCGCGCGCCGAGCACTGTTTTGGTCGTGGGCGCCAATGTAGGTGAAGATTGTCGGCGTTTTGCCGATCTCGGCGCCAAGGAAATTCACGGCATCGATGTCATCGAAAACGTCGGCGCCGATTTCCGCGACGTGCGTACAGTTTATCATCGCGCGAGCATCGAGGCCTGTGATTTGCCCGACGATCGCTTTGACCTTGTCTTCGCGACAGCGACCATGGAGCATGTCCACAATATTGAGGCCGGCTTCGCCGAGATGGCGCGCGTCACGAAACCCGGCGGCTTCCTATGGAGTATCGCCTCGCCCCTATGGCGGTCGCCCTACGGCCATCACATGCCGTGCTTTAACGGCCACCCTTGGGTGCATCTGCTATACGATGAAACGGCGCTGCAAGATTACGCGCGCGAACATGGGATCACACGGCCCGAGATCGATCGCACGATCAGCTATATGTTCGATCCCATACCTTTCAACCGCAGGCCTGCGAAAGACTATGCTGCCGCAGTGGCTAACCTTCGAGCCGTGCAAATCATTGCGAACGATCTTTATCGTATCGATTCGTCGCTGCTTGCTCACCCTCTTGGACGAAGAGCCCTTGCCAACGGCTTCGAGGAAGACGAACTCCTATCCGAAACCCACTACGCTGCTGCGCGTAGGCTCTAAGCGTTACGAGAGCAAGTTGTGGCTACGGGAACGACAACCCCGTTGCCGCGCCGGGATACCAGTGATCCTTCGGCGTCTCCGGCAAGTAGAGAAAGCGGCGATGCTCTCGTCGGGAAAATTCTGCCAGTTCCGTGGTCACATGAATATTGTCACCGATGATGATGCTGCCAGCCGATAGCTTCTCGCGCACCGCCTCGTATTCGCGCCGCTCGTAGTCGGCGCGATGATCGCTATCGTTGATGAAAATATCGATCGGCTTATCGAAACCCTGCAAGGTCGTTATGGCATCGCCGAAGAGGATTTGTCCCACACCTGCATAGCGGCCACTGAGCAAATCGCCGGCGGTCGGCACGATATCGAGGCCGTAATGTCGCCCCGGACTGCCCTCGGCGGCATTTCGCAGAAGCGCTGAGCAGAGCAGGACGGAGCCGAGACCGCGATCCACTCCCGTCTCGACGATCACTTTCGGTTTCGTCTTACGCACGACCGCGTACCAAATCAGTCGTCGGCCAAAGAACGGCGAGCTCTTTTGAGCAATTAAATGGGCGCGCAGTTCCTGATCGGCTTCGGCTTCGTGGAAGAATGCGACGATCTCATCGACATTGCATCCCAACGCAACGGCGACGCCGTTCGCCAGATAGAATTTACTGCTTTCGGTCAGATCATAAACAAAATTCGATATTTCCGACGACCGAACCAGCCAGGCTACTGCCGCTGTCATTTGCGGCGCGCAATATCGCGCGACAGTGCCGATTCGCCCGAACCGAAGAGTGACACGCTCGCCGCAGCGGTATAACGACACGAAAATATTCCCAAGACTCGTCCCTCTTAGCGTCGGCGCCAGTATGCGGCGAGCTCTAGTGATGATTGTCATGGGATAGAAGTTAGCAAAAGAACAGCTTTCTAGTCCGTCTGAGGGATTCCAAATGGCAAATTCTTTCGATCAGAAGCAAAGAAATAGAGATTCTCGCGTTCCTCGAGTTGGTCCCGCCATTTGGTGTTGAGAACCGCAACGTTGACAAAAAATGGCTGCAGCAGATCTGAAAGATCCTGTTTCGATTTGAATTCGTATTCATGATCGGGATGCGCTTTGCCGCTTTCTTTCTCGACCAAGGTATAGCCGGTGAGAATCCCGTTCGGAGATAATCTCGCTTTGATCGCTATAAGCAGCGACGTGATTTCTGCCTGGGTAAAATGTTCGATTGCAGCATTCCACACGATCGTATCGAACGGCCCATTCGGCATGTCGCTCCGGATATCGGCGCACAGGAACTCGACATTGGGCGCGGTAAAATTGCGGCGCGCATGAGCGATCGCTCGGGGATCGAAGTCGACTGCGACCACTGACGAAGCTCGGCTCGAATAAAAATGATAACCGAAGAACCCGCCTCCGCAACATAAGTCAAGAACGCGACAACCGTCCGGCATTACGAGCGAAGCAAATACCCCACGCTCCCAACTCATCGGATTGCGGGTATACCGCCACCGCCAATACTGATCGAGTAGGTGATCGAACCATTCGGGCGGATGGGCGAAGCCGCCCCAATCGCAAAGAAACTCTATTCGATGAGTAGCCGCAGCGAGACAACGTATCCAGCGATTTAGAACTCGAACTAAAGGCACGAGCCTCAGCACGAGCAAAAGTCGAACGGCGATATCTTCTAATGATGATCTCTTCACTAGCCGCGATCCAGCAAGACCGTTGGGTCTCTACAATTAGAATTTAACAAAGGGAAGTGAAGGAACTCATCTCGAAGAAAGAAATCTACAATTTGATCATGACATTCAGGTCTGGCCCCGAGTCGATCATTTAGAAAGAGCCGCTGCCGAAGAATGGCGGGCTCTTTTGAGGAATCAAATGGGCGCAGTTCACGATCGGTTTCTGCTTCGTGGAAGGACGCGACGATTTCATCGACACCGCATCGCAACGCGACAGTGACGCCGTTTGCAAGATAGAATTTATTGTTGGCGGTGAGATCGTAGACGAAATTGGACATCTCGGACGACCGGATCAACCAGGAAACCGCCGTCGTCACGCGCGGGACGCAACGGCGCGCAACGGTTCCAGCAGTCGAAACTGGAGGCTAACATGCTGCCTGTCCCTGTAAGCCAACACAAGAGTATTCCCGACGACCGTTCCCTTCAGCGCCGGGGCGAGAATGCGGCGCGCGCTCTATCGATGATCATTGCTCGGGCGCCACGACCCCTTAAAACGCTCGCGCGCCCAGCATGAAGGCGTTATTGAAAGCTCTAAGGCGGCAAAGGGAGGACGCACGGGATGAGTAGCGAATTTGAATTCACTCAGGACTGGTTTGGTCCTTATGAACCGATTTGGACGCAGATTTTTCAACAAGCACTTTCTGCGCCAAGAAAAATGCTCGAAATCGGTTCCTATGAAGGGCGCTCGGCAACATGGCTGATAACCCAAGCTATCACTAGCG
>DASXCX010000260.1:0-17009 GCA_036490955.1 Allostellaceae bacterium
CTGTCATGGAGATCGCGCTGCAACGTCTTCAGCCGCGCGACATCGTCTTCGCGCTCGGGCAGGAACGGATCGAGCAGCGATTTATTCTCGCCCGCGGTGAAGAGGCGCCGCTCGATGCCGAGCCGGCTTATCGCCTCGACGAAGCCGAAACCGGCGGTAATGACGCCGATCGAGCCGACCAGGGACGTGTCCTCGGCATAGATCTCGTCCGCGGCCAGCGCGAGCCAATAGCCGCCCGATGCCGCGACGTCTTCGGTAAAAGCAATCACCGGCACCGCACGTTCGGCTGCAAGCTGGCGAATGCGGCGATAAAGCAGCGCCGATTGCGCCGGCGAGCCGCCCGGCGAGTTTATCGCTAGCGCGACCGCTTTGAGACCGCGCGTCTTGAAAGCGCGCTCCAGCGCGCCGGCGAAGCGGCGGAGATTGAGCGCACGTTGGCCGCGCGTGGCTATCACGCCTTCGAGGCGGATCACGGGAACGGTCGGCGTCGGCGGACCGAAGCGGCGCAACAGCGGTATGTGCTCGAGATATTTCAGTGCCATCACGATACCAGCGGCAAGGCCGCGCCATGGCGCAGGATTGCCTCGGCGCCTTCGCTGTTGCGCCCATCGGCGCGATGGAGCACGAGACCTTGCGTCAGGGTGAGCGGCGCGGCGCTGCCTTTCTTCGCTTGCAGCAGGAGACGCTTCGCCGGCTTGCCCTCGCCAGGCCAGAGCGGAAAGACGACGACCCCGCCGGCACGGCCGGCGAGCGCGGCCAGTAGATCGCCGAGGCGATCGGCGCGATGGATCAACGTCAGCGTACCTTTGTCGCGCAGCATCGCCAGGGCGAAGTCGATCCAATCGGCGAGCAGTGCCGCGCCTTCAACCGCGGCCGCAGAGCGCGCCGCGACTGGCGAAGCGGACGCGCGTGCCGCTTCAAGGAAAGGCGGATTCGCCATCACCTGAGTAAAGCTGGCCGGTGCAAGCGAGGCGGGCGGACGGAGCAGATCGCCTTCGACGACCGAAAGCCGCGCGGCGAAGTCGTTGCGCGTGATATTGTCGCGCGCGAGTTGCGCGAGCGCGGTATCACGCTCCAACCCGATCACGCGGCAGCCCGCCGCACGCGCGGCCAGGCAAAGGCTCGCCGCGCCAGTGCCGCTGCCGATATCGAGCACGCGATCGTCAACCCTTGCCGGCACCGCCGCCGCGAGCAGCACCGGATCGATGGCGACGCGATATCCGTCCGTCGGCTGGCGCAGCTTCACGCACCCGCCCAAGAGCGTGTCGTCGCTTGTCGCGGCAATTTCAACCGCCTCGTCGACACTCATGCCGCCTCGCCGATCTCTTTGAGCACGGCGCGGGCACGTGTCTCGTCATCCTCGTGCACCATCAAGCGGCGCGGGATCGCGCCGGCACTGCCTTCGATGATGCTGGTATGCGTGTCCAGGATCACCGCTTCGATGCCGGCGGAGGCTAGCATCGCCTGCAGCCAGGACAGACGGACCGTATCGTTTGTGCGGACCAGCTCCCGCATGCTCTCTCGGACCCATTTCGCTCAAGCCGATGTGGGCGATAATCCAAGCGCTTGGGCTTGACCCTTCAAGCGCTGGTTCTATGCTCGCTTGCAGGTGAGGCTCCGTCAAGCAAAGGAAGAGGCGGCGACGTGGCAGTAGCGGTACACGTTTGGGAAGAGAAATCCCCGCCCAAGGCCTCGCTCGACCGGCTCAGTGCCCTGTTGCAAGACGATATGAAGCGCGTCAACGCGCTCATCCTCGAGCGCATGCGCAGCCCGGTAGCACTGATTCCGCAGCTCGCCGGCCATATCATCGCCGCCGGCGGCAAGCGGCTGCGACCGATGCTTACTCTCGCCACCGCGCGGCTCTGCGGCTACCGCGGCGATCGCCATGTCGCCCTCGCTGCAGCGGTCGAATTCATCCATACCGCGACCCTGCTGCACGACGATGTCGTCGACGACAGCGATCTGCGCCGCGGCCTCGCAACGGCCAACGCGGTCTGGGGCAACAAAGCCTCGGTGCTGGTCGGCGATTTTCTCTTCAGCCGCGCCTTCGATCTGATGGTCGAGGACAGCGGGCTGCCGGTGCTGTCGATCCTCTCCCGCGCCTCGGCCGTAATCGCCGAAGGCGAGGTGCTGCAGCTCGTCACGTCGAACGACGTCACGACGACCGAAGCCGCTTATCTCGAAGTGATCAATGCCAAGACGGCCCAGCTGTTCGCAGCGGCCAGCCGCATCGGCGCCGTCGTCGCCGATCGCTCGGAGGCCGAGGAGCAGGCGCTCGAATCCTTCGGCCGCAATCTCGGCATTGCCTTCCAGCTTATCGACGACATGCTCGACTATTCGGCGCAGCAGTCGGAGCTCGGCAAGAGCGTCGGCGACGATTTCCGCGACGGCAAGATCACGCTGCCGGTGGTGCTGGCGCTGCGTGCGGCCGACGAGCGCGAGCGCGAATTCTGGCGCCGCACGCTCGAAGACAGCGAGCAGCGCGACGGCGATCTCGATCATGCGATCGAATTGATGCGCCGCCACGGCACGTTCGCCGCGACCTTGGAGCGAGCGCGCGAATACGGCGCCGCGGCACGGCGCGCGCTGTCGATCTTCCGCGACAGCCCCGAGCGCCAAGCGCTCGACGAGGTGATCGAATTCTGCCTCGAACGCGGCTACTGAGCGGCGGTTACGCCGTTTTCCTTCCGGTGCCTTGGCGCTGTGCACGATACCGTGATCGCGGATTTCGCCGGCGATTCTGGCCGACCGGCGCGTTGCGCGCGACGGTGGCCCCCATGCCTTGCGGCGACACTTACTTCGGGCTATATCGCGCGCGGCGCCGGAGTGTAGCTCAGCCTGGTAGAGCACCGCTTTCGGGAGGCGGGGGCCGGAGGTTCGAATCCTCTCACTCCGACCAATTTGTCGCATTCGTCCCAAACCCTCGTTTTCGCTGATAATTCCCTGTCCCGGCCCAGTGGGAATAGGGTACACTTATCGGCCTCGGGGACAGGATTCTGCCGCATGGCGATACGCGGTCAACAAAGCGAGCCCTTGGAGCTTCATCCGGGCGCGAGCGTGCGCGAAGCCGCGCGCGTCGCGGAGCTGGAGAAGTGGGCGTGGGGTCGTGCCCGCGCGCTGCGTATCTTCTACAGCCACCTCGCCGCCTATGTGGTGATCAATTTCGTTCTCTTCCTGATCGACTCGGCCTCACCCGGTCCCGCGTGGTTTTACGCACCGCTGGTCGGCTGGGGGCTCGTGCTCGGCCTTCATGCGCTGCACGCTTTCGAGCTCTTGCCCTGGACGACGCAGGATTGGGAAAAGCGCAAGGTGCGCGAGCTGGTGAACGAAAAGCTGCGACATTGAGGCGCTCGCCTCACACCAACCTCTTCGGCATAGTCAGGCGTTCCGTGCCGAGAGCGGGGGCAACACGGGACGCATAAGCACCACGAAGGTATCACGGCTTTGATTCGCACCCTCCGCTCCTCCTGGCTCTTCGTCGTCTTTGCCGTCACTCTCGCCAGCTGCAATGGCAGCATGCCCGGCAGCAGCGCGCCGGGCAGCGCCGATACTGGCGTCAGCGCGGCCGATCTCGCCTTCTATCGCTCCGTCCTCGACAAGGTGCATCAAAACTACGTCGATCCGGTGAGCGACAACAAACTCGTCGACAATTCGCTGAAAGGCATGCTGACCGGGCTCGATCCGCATTCCGATTATCTCAGCGAGCGTGAGTATCAGGACATGCTCGACGACAGCGCCGGCGAGTTCGCTGGCATCGGCGCCGAGCTGACGCGCCAGGAGGATCGGCCCGTCGTGCTGTCGCCGATCGATGACACGCCGGCCTCGCGCGCCGGCATCCATCCGGGCGATGTCATCGTGCGCATCAACGGCCGAATCACCGAAGGCATGAGCCTCAAAGAGGTGGTCGACGCGCTACGCGGCCCGGCCGACAGCAAGGTTTCGATCACGATCGGGCGCAAGAATGCGCAGCCCTTCGATGTCACGCTGACCCGCGCGATCATCCATGTCGATTCGGTGAAGACCGCGCTCGAGCCCAACGGCGTCGGCTATATCCGCATTTCCAGCTTCGCCGAAACGACGCAACGCGAGACCGCCAAGGCGATCGACGATCTCAAAGCCAAGGCGCATGGCCAGATCAAAGGGCTCGTGCTCGATCTGCGCAACAACCCCGGCGGCTTGCTCGATCAGGCGGTTCGCGTCTCGGGCGATTTCCTCAATGGCGGCACGACGGTATCGATCCGCGGTCGGTCGTCAGATGATAATCGCATCTTCCCCGCACCGCAGAACGGCGATCGCCTTCCCGGCGTGCCGATGGTGGTGCTGATCAACGGCGCCTCTGCCTCGGCGGCGGAAATCGTCGCCGGTGCGCTGCAGGATCGCAAACGCGCCGAGGTGCTCGGCACGCAAAGCTTCGGCAAGGGCTCCGTGCAGACGATCATCCCGCTCGAGGGACATGGCGCGCTGCGTCTCACAACGGCGCGTTATTACACGCCGAGCGGCCGCTCGATCCAGGGACAGGGCATTACCCCCGATCGTGTCGTCGAGCAGCCGAAGGGCGATCAGACGGCCGAGGTCGATCTGATTCGCGAGGCCGACCTGCCGGGTGCGCTCGATACGGGCGCCAAAGGCAAGGCCGCGACCGCCACCGCAAGCGCCCCGCCAGCGGTGAAAGCCGAGACGCTGATCGAGGCCGCCGCCATCGGCACGGCCAAGGACTATCAACTCAAAGCCGCGCTCGACGATCTCGGCAAGAAGTTTCAGTTCTCGGGCGTCGCCGGCAATCGGTAATCGGCGAAGCGCTGGCGAAGCTCGGTCTTGAGGAGCTTCCCGGTCGCGGTGTGCGGCAGCGCTTCGACGAAGACGACGGCGTTCGGAATCCACCATGGCGCCGCCTTGCCGCGATAGAAGGCCAGGAGCTCGTCGCACGCGACTTGTGCGCCCGGCTTCAATTGCGCGACCAGCAGAGGGCGCTCGCCCCATTTGGGATGCGGCACGCCGATAACGGCAGCCTCGGCGATCGCGGGATGACCGACGGCGATATTCTCGAGATCGATCGAGCTGATCCATTCGCCGCCGCTTTTGATAACGTCTTTCGAGCGGTCGGTGATCTGCATGTAACCGTCGGCGTCGATCGTCGCGACATCGCCTGTCGCGAACCAGCCGTCACGCAGCGCAGAGCCCGGCGGCTGCTTGAAATAGGCGCTCGCCACCCACCAGCCGCGCACCATGAGATCGCCGGCGCTCTTCCCGTCCCAGGGCATTTCGTTGCCCTCGCTATCGACGATCTTCATGTCGACGCCGGGGATGACGCGGCCCTGCGTCGTTTTCATCGCGCGCCGCGCTGATGGTTCGGCATCGCGATGCTTCTCTTTACACTGAGCAAAAGAACCGACCGGGCTCATCTCGGTCATGCCCCACGCATGCAGGACTTCGATGCCATAATCGTCCTCGAACCGATCGATCATTGTCGGCGGACAAGCCGAACCGCCGATGATCAGCCGCTGCAAGGCCGAGAAGCGCAACTTGCGCTCCGTCATATAGTTCAAGAGGCCGAACCACACCGTCGGCACGCCGGCGCTCATCGTCACCTGCTCACTCTCGAAAAGCTCGTAGAGGCTCTTGCCGTCGAGCGCCGGGCCGGGCAACACGAGCTTGGAGCCGATCAGCATCGTCGAATAAGGCAAGCCCCAGGCATTCACATGGAACATCGGCACGACGGGGCAGATCACGTCACACGCCGAGAGGTTGAAACAATCGGGCAGCGCCGTGCCGTAGGAATGCAGCACGGTCGAGCGATGCTGGTAGAGGGCACCTTTGGGATCGCCCGTCGTGCCCGAGGTGTAGCAAAGCGACGAGGCAAGCCGCTCGTCGAAGACGGGCCAGGCGAAATCGTCGTGCTCCGGCGCGATGAGATCCTCGTAGCACAGCGATCCCGCGGGCGCGGCCGCCATCGCCGCACGATCGGCGAGCGCGATCCAGTGCTTCACGTTGGGGCAATGCGGCTTCAGCTTCTCGACGGCCTCGCGGCAGACGAGGTCAAAGAAAACGGCCTGGTCCTCGGCGTGGTTGACGATGAACACGACCTGCTCTTGGAAGAGGCGCGGATTGATGGTGTGGCAGATCGCGCCCATACCCGAGACGGCATAGTAGAATTCAAGATGGCGATGATTGTTCCAGGCGAGCGTCGCGACGCGATCGCCTTGCGCGATGCCCAGTCGCGTCAGCGCATGAGCAAGCTTTTTCGCGCGGGCGTGCATTTCGTGGATGGTGTAGCGGTGGAGCGGCCCATCGCCCGAACGGCTGACGATCCCGGTCGCACCGTGGTGGCGATCGGCATGCTGAATGAGCGACGAGATCAGCAGCGGCTGATCTTGGATGAGTCCGAACATCCCACCTCCCCCGGCTCGGGCTTCTTGGTGAACCCGCGCCTCGACAAAGGGTTTATAATGCGTCTGGCGAGGGCAAGCGAGGCCTTCGGAGCCCTCGGGTCAGGAGCCGCCATGATCAAAGCCCGTCTTTTCCGCAGCATCCGCACGCTTTTCGCCGGAATTATCTTGCTCGTGGCCGGCTGCGTCAGCCCGCCCGGCCCGTTGCTGAGCGGCCCGCTGCCGCCCCCGTCTCCCGGCACCGCGCGGATCGTGTTCTACCGCGACCTCGACTATTACGCGACGCAGTCGATGCCGACCGTCTATCTCAACAACCAGCCGGCCGGCGTCAGCCAGAACGGCGCATTGTTCTATCGCGACGTAACCCCCGGCGTTTACGCCATCTCGGTCGCGCCGAGCCTGCCTTATCCCAATCAATTCAAGACGGTCGTCGTAAAACCCGGCGAAGTTTTCTACGCCCAGATCGGCACGCTTCCGCTCACCGGCGGCCGCTTCAATATTAACGCGCGCGACTACGGCGACACCTTCATCGTCACCCTGCGCGATCCGGCCACCGGCGCCTATGAGACGCAAGGCCTGCGCGTGAGCGGATAAGGCAACATTTGTACCGCCGCGCCGTCGCGGGCGCCGGATCGCTTGCTCAAAGGGGGCCGAATCGCTAAGTGAGATCGCCATGGACGCTGTCGACCCCGCCCGCGAAACCTCTCGATTGCACGTCAGCACGCTGCTCGTCGCTTCCGAACGCGCGCTGATCAACGCGCTCGACGAACTCGGCTTTGCCGAAAATGACGACCGCGTCATCGAGCATGAGGGGCGGTTCGCCTTCATCACCTGCAGTCACGATGCCGATTGCGACGATCTCTTCGCGTTGATCAGCGAACTCGCGGCGCGCGGCGAGACCTGGGAGCTGCAATTCCGCATCGACACCGCGGAAGGCCGTGCGATCTTCCAGCGCTTCGCCCGCCACCAGCCGGTTGAGGCTATCGATGCCGCGGTGCCGCCTGATCCGGGGCCCCCTTCGGCCGATCTGCCGGCGCATGATCTCGACACCGAGAAGGGCCGCGCGGCGTTGAAGAAAGCCCTTACCCGTGTCGATCCCGCAGAGGTATTCGTGACCCTCGGCTCGAACAAGGACGGCCGCGCCACCGCGACGGTCCTCCGCCGCAATCCGCGCGGCGCCATCGCCTGCGCCGAGGGCGCGGATGAAGCGAGCCTCCGCGCCGCGATCCGCGAAATGCTGCCGACGGTGATGTTCTCCGTGGCGATGAAGCCGCCGGGATAAGGGCTAAAACAGCCTGGATGACGGCATTTTCGCCCCGCCCGGGCCGTTATCCCCGAGCAGATTCATGACGGGCGGTTCAGTGGATAGCGGGATCGCGGCGACCGAGCCGGCCCAAACGGAAATTCCCGCCATCGCGCAAAGTCGGCGGCAGAACAATTTCGACGCGCTGCGGCTTCTCGCGGCGCTCGCGGTCATTCTCTCGCATGCCTTCCTGATCGCGCAGGGCACCGAGAAGAACGACCCGCTGAATTGGCTCACCGGCAATCAATGCATGCTGGGCCTGACCGGGGTCTTCGTGTTCTTTGCGGTCAGCGGCTTTCTCGTCACGCAAAGCTATGAGCAGACGCGCGGGCCGCTGCGCTATTTCTTGAAGCGCGCGCTGCGCATTTTCCCGGCCTATCTCGTTTGCCTAACGCTGACGGCTTTCGTGCTCGGGCCGCTCGTCACGACGCTCTCGCTGGGCGACTATCTCCATCGGCCCGAGCCCTACAACTACCTCTATTACAATTCCTTCTTCGATATTCGCGTCCACGAACTACCCGGGGTGATGTTCGTCGACAATCCCGTCGGTCTCGAGGTCAACGGCTCGCTCTGGTCGTTGGGCTGCGAATTCGACATGTATCTGATGGTTCTGGTGCTCGGGCTGTTCCGCCTGATCCGCTGGCCGGTCTGCGTCGTCCTCTTGGCGCTCGGCATGGCCTGCATCGCCTTTCCCGACACGCTGGGCTTCCTCGGCGGCTGGGGGTGGACGCTGAGCTTCTTCGCCGTCGGCATGGTGCTTTACAAGCTGCGCGATACGCGGATCTTCGATGGCCGCGTTGCCTTGCTCGCCCTGGCCGGCCTCGCGCTCAGCATTCCGCTCAAGCAATTCATCCTGCTCTTCCCGCTCTTCGGCTGCTATCTCGCGCTTTATATCGCGCTCCATCCGAAGCTGCCGCTCATCCCCGCGACCCGCTTCGGCGACCTGTCCTACGGGCTCTACATCTTCGGCTGGCCCTCCGAGCAGATCGTGATCTGGCTCATGCACGGCCACGCCGAATGGTGGCAGGTTTTCCCGCTGGCGACGCTGCTCGCGGGCAGCCTTGCTTTCCTCTCCTGGCACCTCGTCGAGAAGCGCGCTTTGCGGCTGAAACCACGCAGCCCTTGGCAAAACATCGGCGCGCCTGGGATAATGCCAGAGCCATGGCCGGTGAAATCCCTTTCCGCCGCGACTTCGCCTTCGAATACGAGCGGGCCGAGCGCTTAACCCCGTTGATCCGCCGCGTCGTCGCGCGCAATCCCTCGCCTTTCACCTTCAAGGGCACCGGCACCTACATCATCGGCCAAGGCAAGGTCGCGGTGATCGATCCCGGCCCGAAGCAGCAGGACCATATCGACGCTCTGCTCAAAGCGCTCGATGGCGAAACCGTCACGCACATCGTCATCACGCACACGCATAACGATCACTCGCCCGCCGCCGCCGCGATCAAATCCGCGACGGGGGCCAAGACTTACGGCTTCGGCCCGCACGGCTCGGGCCGGCCTGAGGAGCGGGTCGGCGGCCAGACCGAGGAAGGCGGCGACCGCGATTTCATTCCCGATGTGCGGCTGCGCGATGGCGACACGCTTGACGGCGGCGGCTGGCACATCGGCGCCGTCGAGACGCCGGGCCATACCTCCAATCATCTCTGCCTCGCCCTCCATGAAGAGAGGACGCTCTTCACCGGCGACCATGTCATGGGCTGGTCGACCAGCGTGATCTCGCCGCCCGACGGCGACATGGCCGCTTATATGCGCTCGCTCAACAAGCTGCTCTTCCGCGACGACGCCGTCTATTGGCCGACGCATGGGCCCTCGATCCCCGAACCAAAACCTTTCGTCCGCGCGTTTATCGCGCACCGCGAAGAGCGCAGCGCCGCGATCGTCAAAGCGCTCGCCAAGGGTGATGAGACCATCCCCCAGATCGTCGCGCGGGTCTATCTTGGGCTCGATCCGAAGCTTACCGCCGCCGCCGGCCGTTCGGTCTACGCCCATCTCGTCGAGCTGGTCGAGCAGACGCGCGTGATTTGCGACGGTCCGCCTTCACTTGAGGCGCGCTATCGGCTGGCGCGATAACGCCCCGCTGCAATTCCGCTATCGTCTGCCGCGCCCGCGTTTGGCCAAGATACGTGCGCGGGCAGCGGCTTTCTTCCGTGTCGCGGTCCGGGCCCCGGCACGGACGCGCACGGCTTTCTTCGCCGGCTTCTTGGCCTTGGGTTTCGCCCAAAGGCGCTTCGACGCCAGGGCCGCGCCCTCGACCATGGCGTCGAGTTTCTTGAAGGCGATGGCCGGATCGATCTTGCCGTAGCCCGCGAAGGTGCCGAAGCCGCAATCGGTGCCGGCAATGACGCGCTCGCGCCCGACCACGCCGGCAAGCCGCTCGAGTCGCTCGGCGACGAGCTCGGGATGCTCGACATAGTTCGTCGAGGTATCGATCACGCCGGCGATCAGCTTCTTGTCCTCGGGCAGCGTCAGTACGCGCCACAGCGACCATTCATGCTCGTGGCGTGGATTGGCCGCCTCGATCACCAGCGCCGCCGGCTTCGCCTTCAAGAGGATCGGCGCGACTTTTGCCAGCGCGATGTCGTGATCATGCGGGCCTTCGTAATTGCCCCAACAGATGTGCAGCCGCATGCGTTCGGCGGGGATGTTGCGCACCGCGTGGTTCAGCACCTCGACATGCTGCGCCGCGCGCTTCAAGAATTCCTCCTCGCTCAAATCCTGGAAGCCGGTGTGATGCGCCATGGCGAGATCGGGGCAATCGAGCTGCAGCGCAAACCCGGCGCTATAGATCGACTCGTATTCCGGCTGCATCGCGTCGGCGATGGCTTCGAGATAGGCTTGATGAGTCGGGTAGAAATTGTTCGGCTGGAAAGCGGTGACGAGACCCGGCGAGGCCGAGGTCATGAACACCTCGGCCGCCCCCGCCGACGCCGCCGCTTCGCGTAGACTGGCGATATCCTCTTCCATCGGCGCACGATCGCGCAAGGCGACCGGTGCGGTGCAGGTCGAGCGCCGCAAAGTCTGCGGCCCGGTCATCCGTACCATTGCGGCGTTGAAATCGGGGTAGCCCGCCGTATCGAGCGGCGGCTTGCGCGGCGCATGGCCTGCGAAGCCAGTCAAGCGATCGGCGATGTAGGTCGAATAGCCGGGCTTCGACATCTCGCCGTCATCGACGATGTCGATGCCGGTGTCGACTTGGCGCTTGACGATATCCCTCACCGCCTCGCGCGCCGCCGCGGCGAGCGCCGCCGCGTCATAAGCCTGGCCCTGGTCCTTGGCGACGAGCAGCTCGGCCAACGGCTTCGGCCGCGGCAAGCTGCCGGTATGCGTCGTCAGGATACGATCGCTGCGCTTCATCGGCGCCTCCCCCGAATAAGGCCCGTTCAGCCCTGGTAATAAGGCGGCGCGGCACAGCCATTCGAATCGTCGATCGGCACGCCGTGGCGCCACATGCAGCACTGCATCCAGCGGCCGCGCTGGTTCGATAGCGCCTCGACGAGGCCAGGATCGGCCTCGCACGTCGAGAGCTGCCACGCGTATTGATTGCCGAAATTGGCGAGGCCACCGTAGGTATTGCCGTATTCGTCCGAAATCTGGAAGAAGCTGCAGCCTGAAAGAGAGAAAGCAGAGAGAAGGATCGCAACCCGGATGATGTGTTTCATGGCGCCTTCCACGGTATGACTTTGCGCTCCACCTCGACAAAGAGCGTCGAGGTGATAACACCCAGAAGCCCGATCGTGACGATGCCGACGAACATCGCATCGACCTGCAACAACTCCCAGGACGACCAGATAAGGTAGCCGATTCCACTCTTGGCGGCGATGAACTCGGCCGCCGTTCCGATGATGAAAGAGATCGCCAAGGCGACGCGCAGGCCGGCGAAGATCAGCGGCAGCGCACCATAGAACACGACCTTCGCGAACATGATCCACGGCGTAGCGCCGTAATTGCGCGCAACGTCGATATAGATCTTCTCAATATTCGCCGCGCCGGCATAGGCGTTGACGATGACCGGGAAGAAGGCGCCGATCGCGACGACAACGACTTTCGAGGTCTCGCCGAAGCCGAAAGCCAAGAGGATGAGCGGCATCAGCGCGAGTTTTGGAATTGGGAAGAGCGCCGCGATCAGCGGATCGACGATGATCCGGACGCTGCGCCACATCGCCATTGCGAGGCCGAGCGCGACGCCCGGGATTGCGCCGACGAGGAAACCCGCAACGATGCGCCAGAGCGTTACCACCGTGTCCCAGGGCAACTCGCCCGAGACGCAGAGCAACCAGAAGCGCTCGACGATATCGCTGGGCGCCGGCACGAAGCGGCGATCGCCCAATCCGGCCATGATCGCAAGCTGCCACAAGACCAGCAGCCCGATCGGCGACAACAGATAAAGCAGACGTTCCTGCCGGATCTGCTTGGCGGCTTCGTTCATGCTCATACGGCATCCTCGGTCGCGCGGGCGCGGTTCACCTCTTCCTCGAGCACATGCCAGATCTTGAGCTTCAGTTCTCCGAAGGTCGGCGTCACCGACAGCGCCATCAGATTGCGCGGATGGGGAAACGGCACGTCGAGGATTTCCTTGATCCGGCCGGGATGGGCCGTCATCACCGCGATGCGGTCGCCGAGAAACAAGGCCTCATCGATCGAGTGGGTGATGTAGACGACGGTTTTCCTGGTCGTCTCCCAGATGCGTATCAACTCTTCCTGCAGAATGGTGCGGTTCTGCGCATCGAGCGCCGCGAAAGGCTCGTCCATATAGAGCACCGCCGGATCCGTGACGAAAGCGCGGGCGATGGCGCCGCGCTGGCGCATGCCGCCCGAGAGCTGATGCGGGAAATGCCGGCGGAATTGCGACAGGCCGACGAGGCGCATCGCCGCCTCGACCCGCGGCGCGCGCTCGGCTGGCGACACCCCGCGCGTCATCAGGCCAAAGCCGACATTCTCCTCGACCGACATCCACGGAAAGAGCCCGCTTTCCTGGAACACCATCGCGTTCTCGACCGGCCAGCCGGCGCTGTCGACGCTGATGGTGCCCGCGCTTTGCTTCTCGAGGCCAGCCAGGATGCGCAGCAAGGTCGACTTGCCGCAGCCCGACGGGCCGACGATGCAGAAGAACTCACCGGGCTTGATCTGCAGATCAATCGTCGAGATCGCCTCGACGCTCCCGCGCGGGGTCTCGAAGACTTTGCGCAAGCCGGCGATCTCGATCTTCGCTCCCTTGCGCGCGGGTTCTGTCGCCATGATGCCTTACTTCAACGGACTTACTTCACGAGAGGATCGGCGCCGTCGATCAGGACAAAGCAGATCCGGCAGGTTTCCTTGCCGCGGTTGACCCAGGCATGGTTGGTCGCCTGCTGGATCAGCACGTCGCCGGCTTTGAGATGCACCTCGCTGTCGTCCAACAGCATGTCGATCTCGCCCGAGAGCACGATCGCATAGTCGAGCGTGCGCGTGCGGTGCATGCTGGGATGACGCGGCGGACGCACCCCCGGCGGCGTATGATGCTGATCGCCGATCGTCTTCGCCATGTGATCGTTCGACAGCTTCTTCACCGCCTCTGGATCCTCCGGCGGGATGTCGAGATAGCGGATGATGGTGCCGTTCGGCGGCGGCGCGATGCGCACCTCGATGCCGGCACGATCCTTATCGCCGTCCATCGCAACCGGGAACTTGTCGGTCACCCAGATACGCTGCTGCAACGTCTTCTCGTCGCGGCGCGCCGTGTAGGGCGTATTGTCGTCGATGAGGACGATCGCCTTGCCGGTGCTGTCATGACCGGTCACGACGCGCCGTGCCGGCGAATATGGTGCAATACCCATGGATGAACTCCTCCTCCTTAGCGGCAGCCAGGAAGCTGGCTGCTTTTGTTGATCAGCTCGAACGGCCCCAATTCCTTCGCCGCTTCGTCCGCGTAACTCGAATCGATAAGGCGATCGATCGGGAATTTCTGCTTCACCAGCCCCTCGTTATAGAACCAATCTTGAATGTCGAGCATGCTCGCCCCGTTAATGCGGCCGTTCGGGTCGCGCGCCGCCCAGGGGCGGTTGTCGAGCATGTCGCGTGTGGCAATTTTCTTCTCGATCATCAGATTGATCACGTATTCGCGATTAGGACCGCCGTGATAGGCCTGGCAATAGTCGCGCGCGCCACGCGCCAGCGCGACGAAGACGTTATGCGCGATCTTGGCGTCCATCTTCGCCCAATCGGTATTGATCATATAAACGACGTTGGCCATCGGCGTCGGCTGTACCGCCTTGTCGATATCGACCAGCGCGAAGCCGAGCTTGCGTTCGATGATCGCGTCGCTGAAAGGCGGGATCGACATGCCGGCATCGACCGCGCCATTCTGGAAGGCCACGACGAGCTGCGGATAGGGAATGTAGTGAATGTCGAGGTCCTTCATATGGAGGCCTGCCGGCGCGATCGCCTTGCCCGCCTCGTATTGCTGGATGCCGTCGGCCGAGACCTCGGCAAAGCTGTGGCCTTTCAAGTCGGCGATGGTCTTGATCTTGTCGTGCGATTCGGCGCGCACGAGCAGCGTGTGGTTGAGCGGCGTCATGCCGCGCTCCATCGCGATGGTGACGGCCATGCCTTGGCCGAGCGCGTTCCAATAGCTCGCCGCCATGCCGCCTTCGACGACTTGGATGCGGTTGCTCGCCAGCAGCGGCATCACCGCTCCGGCGCTTTGCGCCGGCTCGAGATCGACATCGATGCCGAGATCGCGGAAATAGCCCTTATCGATCGCGATATAGGTGCCGACGGCGGTCGGGCTCGGCACCGAGCCGATCACGATCTGCGTGTTCGCCCGCCCCGGCGCAACGGGCGTTGCCAACATCACCGTCATTCCCGCGAAGGCGGCAATCCAGCCACGAGCGACTGGAGCGCCCCGGCGATGGGCGACGCGCGTTTTCACCGGCAGCTCGGCAGCGGATCGCTCTTGTTGACGAGATCGAACGGCGGCAGCGTCTTCTGAACGTAATCGGCATATTCATTGTCGATCAGCCGCTCGGCTGGGAATTTCTGCGTGATCATTCCCTCCTTGAAGAACCAGTCCTGGATGTCGAGCACGGTGCCGGAATCCGTACGGCCGTTCGGATCGCGGCCCTGCCACGGAATGCGATCCAAGAGCGCGCGATCGGACATCACCTTGTATTTGATCATGATGTCCTCGATCTCCTCGCGATTGGGACCGTGGTGATAGGCCTGGCAATAATCGCGTGTGCCGCGGGCGATCGCGACGAAGAATTTCCGCGCCGTATCCTTGTTCTTCGATGCCCAATCGGTGTTGATCTGGTAGGCGATACTGACGACCGGATAGGGCTTCAGCGTCTCGTCGATCTCGGCGATCGGGGTCATCAGCCCCTGCTCGATGCCGATATTGACGAAAGGCGGAATATCCTCGGCGGAATCGACCGCACCGTTCTTGAACGCGACCAGCATCTGCGGAAACGGCATGTATTTGACGTCGACATCCTTGATCGTGAGGCCGGCGGTCTCGAGCATCTTGCCGGCCTCGTAGATCGTCAGCGAGCCGGGCGCGTTGACCGCAAGGCTATGGCCTTTCAGATCCCTCAGCGTCTTGATCTTGTCGGCCATCGCCGGCGGCACAACGATCTTGTGGTTGGTCGGCCGCATGCCGCGCTCGAACGCGGTGATGATCGGGAAATTCTTGGCGAGCGCGTTCCAATAGCCGGCGGAATAGCCGCCTTCGACCACGTTGAACTGGTTGGTCGCGAGCGAAGCCATCGCATCTGCCGCCGAAGCCAGATCGGCGATCGTGACGTCGATGCCTTCGTCTTTGAAATAACCTTTGCTGTCGGCGATATAAGTGCCGGCCGCGGCGATCCCCGGCACGCTCGCGATGACGACCTTGTCCAGCGCCGCCGCGTTCTGCGCGGCACCTGCCGCGAGCACGCCGGCCAGCGCGGCCCCGATAAACGACCGAATCATTTCCCCTCCGTTATGCAGCTCAGCGGCAACCCGCGAGTTTGTCCGCCGCATTGGCGACCGTGAACGGCCCCAATGTCTTGGCCGCCGCTTCGGCATAACTCGGATCGACGAGTTGTTCCGGCGACAGCTTGTTCTTGATGTAGCCTTCCTCGAGATACCAATCTTGCACGTCCAAGAGGCTCGCCATGTTGAAGCGGCCGTTCGGATCGCGCGCCTGCCAGGGGAATTTGTCGAGCGTGTCGTGATCCCCGGCGACGCCATGCTTCATCATGATGTCGACGACTTCGCTGCGGTTGGCGCCGTGATGATAGGCTTCGCAGTAATCGCGCGTTCCGCGCGCCACGGCGACGAAGAGGCGATGTGCGACGTCGCTGTTCGCCTTCGCCCAATCGGTATTGATGACATAATGGACGACCGTCACCGGCTCCGGCTTCAGATAGTCGTCGGTGTTGATCCAATTCGCGCCGAGCCCTTTCTCGATGATGAGGTCGCCGAAGGGCGGCACGTTGACCGCCGCATCGACCGCGCCGTTCTGCAGCGCCACGCCCATCTGCGGGAAGGAGATGTATTTGATGTCGACGTCCTTAAAGGTGAGGCCGGCGCTGCCGAGCACCTTGTAGAGATCGTAGCCGATGATCGAACCCGGCGCGTTGAGCGCGACCGGACGGCCTTTCAGGTCGGCAGGCGTCTTGAGCTTATCCTTGACGCTGTTGTTCACCAGGATGTGGTGATTGAGCGGTGTCGAGCCGCCCTCGAACGCCATGATCACCGGCATGCCCTGCGCAACGCCGTTCCAGAACGAGGCGGCCAGCCCGCCTTGCGCGACCTGGACCTTTCCGCCGGCAAGCAGCGCCATCGCCGTGCTCACGGAATCGATGTTCTGGATCTCGGCATCGATGCCGACATCTCGGAAATAGCCCTTGCTATCGGCAATATAAGTCGAGCCAGAAGCGATGGTCGGAACGGTGGCGATCACCACATGCGCGGGCGCTTCCGCCGCGGTCGCGGGGCACGATGCAAAATCGACGGAAATGAGGGATGAAAAGCCGGCGAGGCCGGCGAGAAATCGGTTGATCGGGCGCAGTTTGGAACCTCCCTTCCGACTGGCACCACCCGTTGACGCCGCCGGTTTTTCAGGCGGCGATCCTTGTGGAATTTCAAAGCCTTGTCAAGGCGACGCACGCTTTACGGCGCCTTAGAACGCGCGCCGTTCTAAGCCGCACGGTCGTCGACGAGATCGAGCGTCGAACGGTCGCTCGCCAGCCTGGCACGAACGGAGGGCGGCGGCGCCGCCGCGCCGCGGGACCTCAGCGCATCTTCAGAATGATGACGTGGTCGCTGCTCGGATCGGTGACCGGGCGCAGCTTCTTCAC
>DASXCX010000261.1:0-3321 GCA_036490955.1 Allostellaceae bacterium
AGACAGTTACATGACCAAAGTCTTTCACTTGCATCCGAGGGAAAGATGACCCAGGCGCGCTCGATCGCGAAACATCTTCAGGTCGCGCAGCAATGCGCGGGGGTCGGGAATCTCGCGGCCGCGGATCTCCTGTGCCGGCTCGTGCTCGAACGCGCGCCGCGCCAGCCGCAAGCTTTCAACGTGCTGGGCATCGTCGCGGCGCAACTTGGCGACGCCGAACGCGCGCGCGGCTATTTCGAGAAAGCCGTGGCGCTCGGCCTCGAGGCCGCGCGCGGCAATCTGGCGACGCTCGGCGCCATGACAAATCCGCCGGCGGGAGCGTCATCCGGCGAGCAACGCTTTCTTCTGATCAAGCCCTGGGGCCAAGGCTTCTGGTCCGAGGTCACGCATGTCCTCGGCGGCCTCCTTCTCGCGGAGATGACAAACCGTATCCCCGTCGTGCATTGGAGCGCGAAGAACCTCTACGGCGGCACCGCCGAAGAAGACGGGTTTCGCCGTTTTTTCGAGCCCGTCTCGGCGATGGGTATCGCCGATCTCCTCGCGCGCCCGGCGGCCGACCGCTTTCCGACGAAATGGACGGCCGAAAACCTGCGCCTCGACTTTGCGACGGTGCTCCCTGCGGCCGGCTTTACCGGCTCCGGCGCCGCGGGCCTGAACTTACTGGCGCGCCGCGAAACGCTGATCGTCGCCGACTATCATCTGAGCGTCGCGGAGCTCGCACCGTGGATTCCGGCAAGTCACCCGCTCTGCGGCGCGGAGACGCTAGCCGTGCTGCGCTACCTCATCGACAAATATCTGACGCCGGTTCGAGCGGTGACCGAAGAATGCGACGCGTTTCACGCGCGCAACCTTGCCGGCGGGCCTTCCGCTGCGATCCATCTACGCGGCAGCGACAAGCCGCTCGAAGACCCGACGATCGTTCGGCAGAACAGCGAATGCCTCCATCGCTTGGCGGAGCTACCCGCCGCCACCAAGATTTTCGGCATGACCGACGACCGCCGCTACGTCGACTACCTAAAGGCAAACTACGACGACCGCTTGGTCATGACCGATTGCGAGCGCACAGCCGAGAATTTGGCGGTACATTTCCGCGCCGGTGCCGACGGCAAGCGGCGCGGCTTCGAGATCATGCGCGACACCTACATCGCCCTCCGTACCGATCGTTTCATCGGCAGCGGCGTGACCAATGTCGCCGCGATGATTGCGCTCTTACGCCCGTGGCCGGATCATTGTTGCACGATCGTCGGCGATTTCTATCCGACCGCGCTCGATTTGCGCCTCTGCCTCCACCTGCCGATCGATATCGTCGGTTATCTCGCGGCGGATTGACGCCGTCACGACACGGTCGCGCGCGCTTCGGTAATGGTCTCGAGCGACAGGCGCCCCGTCTCGGGGACGAGATATTGCGTCAGCACCGCGCCGGCGAGGCCGAGCGCCGCGATCACCCAGTAGGCGCCGGCCTGACCGATCCCGGCGAAAAGCAGCGGAAAGAAGAACGCGCTGATCGCCGCACCGATGCGGCCGCCGGCGACTGTAATGCCTTGCGCGAGGCTGCGTATCCGCGTCGGCGCCAGCTCGACGCCAAGCACGCCCGCGCCCGAGACCAGCCCCGGCCCGGTCTCGGCGACGTTGAAGAAACCGTAGACGATGAAAGCGATCGTCGGCATCGCCATCAGCGAGCCCTGCATCACCGCGAAGATGCCGAGCAGCACCGAGCCGACGAGGAACCCCCAGACCTGCAGCGGCTTACGGCCGATCCGGTCGATGAGGAAGACCGACATCAGTATCGACGCCGGCAGCACGAAGACGATCTGGATGAGGAGCGAGAAGCTCACCGGCCCGAGCCCCATGCTGCTCGCGATCAGCGACGGACCGAAGAGGATGCTGGCATAGACGACGAGATCGTAGATCGTCCACAGCAGCGCCGCCGAAACGATCGCACGACCGTGCCCGGCGAGGACCGCGCCGAGACGTCGTTCATCCGCCGCCGGTGTGATCCCGGCTTGTCCGCTGATATCCTCGATGACGCGCGACGCCGCGACGCCGTCGCCGCCGAGCCGCGCGAGATAGCGCGCCGTCTCGGGCATGCGGTGGCGGAAATAGAGCACGGCGAGCGCCGGCACCGCGCCGGCCGCCAGAACGAGGCGCCATTCGAGATCGCCATCGATACCGGTCGCGTCGAGCGCTAGCGTCAACAGCGCCGCGGCCAGCGCGCCGACCGGCCACATCGTGCCGAAACCAAGGCCCAAGGCGCGGCCGCGATCGCCGCGATTGGCATGCTCCGCCATGATCGTCGGCGACAGCACGTAATCGGCCCCGACGCCGATGCCGAGCAGAAAGCGGATAGCGATCAGCCACGCGATGCTGGGCGCGAAAGCCTGCGCGATCGCGGTGACGCCGAGGATGAGCACGTCGAGACCGTAGAAGCGCTTGCGCCCGCTTTGCGCCAAGGCGCCGAAAGCGAGCGCCCCGATGACGGAGCCGAGCAGGGCCGAGGCCGCCAGCGAGGCACTCTCGATGCTGCTCAGCTTGGCGTCGCCGAAGCTCTTGAGAATTAGCGGCAGCACGATGCCGACGGAGGACAGATCGTAGCCGTCGCAGAAAACGCCAAGGCCGGTGACCAGCGTCGTGCGCCAATGGAAGGCCGCGAAGCGTTGCTCGTCCAGCGCAGCGAAATCGCCTTCGCGCACTTGCTTTCTCCTCTCGGCGCCGCGGCCGCTTCTTATAGCCCTTTGCCTGGATCGTGCCATTTCTGGCCGTTAACCATTCAGCACCGTTGAAAAAGACAGCAAATCGACGTATGCAAGCCGTCCGCGGGGATGGCCGGCGACGAATGCCGGCACCCGCTATTCCGGGGTAGCTCAGCGGTAGAGCAATCGGCTGTTAACCGATCGGTCCGCGGTTCGAATCCGCGCCCCGGAGCCAGATTTATCAAGGGGTCAGGTGAGAAATCTCGCCTGACCCCTTGAGCATTTTTGGACCTAGGACAACGCCTCGGGTAACCATGCGTGTATTTCGTTGCCGCCGCCGAGCATCGCGCCCGGCCGAGCGCCAGCTTACCGGGATTCAGGAGCCGCCAGCGGGGCAGTTGCCCGCTCAGGCTTAGCGAGCGATCGGCGCCTCGGACGGCAGTTCACGGGACCCCGTCACGACCGGATGAAGGAATACCGGCCGGGCGTCCTGCCACACTTCTACGGCAGTGCAGTCGTCGTTTCCGCCAAGCATCACGTGAGCGACCGTAACGGCATCGATGTCCGAGTCGCCCTCAATATCGGTCCGGTCAGCTATTCGGCCACCGTTGCTCAAGAAATACACCCGATA
>DASXCX010000262.1:0-16581 GCA_036490955.1 Allostellaceae bacterium
TTCTTCACCTCGCCGAGGATGAAGAACGGGCGATAGTTCATAACCTGCAGATTGACGTGCGGATTGACGAGATAGTCCTTGCCATAGGCGTTGGTAATGAAACTCTCGGCATCGCCAACCGTCTTGCCAGCGATGCGCACCGACCCGATCAGCGGCAAAGTGACCTCGCCCTGGTCGTTCACGTCGAAATCGCCTGACAGGTCTTTCTCGCCGAACACGGTGACCCGGACCTTATCGCCGACGCCGAGCTTATAAGCGGTAAGATCGGCAGCCTGGGATGTCGATGACAAAAGCGCAGCGGAAATCAGCAGAACCGCCGCAACCAAGCAACGGATCGCACCCCTCGCGAATAGGTCGTACATGGATCGACTCACCAAGTTGACGCAGCGCCGAGCGCCCTCGAAGAGGGCAATCGACGATGCGACCGAAAACTTTAAACTTGCTTAAAATTCTACCTGTACACCGAGCATCATAATCAGTCGATCAAAATCCGCGTTGGTCGTCGCCGTCGAAGTGGACGACCGCGAGCTGTAGGTGAGGTTGGCGCTCAGCCGCAGATTCCGATTAAGCAAATATTTCGCGCCGGCGCCGATCAGGAACGTATCGTCGGTCCGAATAATGCCGTTGTAACTGTCGTGAATATAGCCGGCGTTCCCGGTCAGAATGACGTTACGCAGCAATTCATGCTCGACGACGACAGCCACATTGCTTTCGGTCGAGCTCGATGCGGGGGCGATGTCGGTTTCGGCGACGGATTGCGACGCCGAGCCCTTGATCGACCACAGAGGCGTGATGTTCCAGATGAGGTTTCCGCCGAACGCGAAGCTCTGCGGCGACTTCCAGACGGGACTGTCATAGTCCTGCTCGAGATAGCCGCCGTAGATCTCGCCCGTGATCAGGCGCGTGATCTCGACCGCGGTGCCCGCATCCACTTCCCAACCATGGGAGTTGCGCTTGACGTTGAGGTTGGGATCGACGGCGTTGTACACGCGATCGTTGCCGACGAAGCGAAGGAATGCACGATAGCCCGGGATGATCTCGTAGGAGATGCGCGGCGCGATCACATATTCGATGCGATCCCGGAACTGCTGATCGATCGTCGCCCCGGTCACGCCGTTGACCGCGTTGTTGTAGTCGTACGAGGTGAGCGTGCCGTCGACGCGGAAGCCGAGGCGGCCCGGCTCGTGAACGAAACCGAGATAGCCGACCGTCTGCTTGTATTCGGTAGGATTTCTGCCCAGCGCCGCGTCCGGCGAACTCCGATCTTCATGCGTCAGCGTATAAGCCCCCGCGCCAACGAGATAGACTTGGTTCTCGATGTCGTAGCGGCCGCCGGCATTGGCATTGACGTTGTTGACGTTCTCCGTGGTGTGGCTCGCATAGAGCTTCGATTCCTCGCTGACGCTGGCAGCGACCGCGTGGCGGTTCCAATCGGAGTTGATCGAGATGCTCGGCGTCAGATCGGCGTAGAAATCGCTTTGCGCGCCGCCCGATGTCGCGAAGATGTTGCTATCGTAGACGCCCGCCGCCGCGAGCGACGGATGAATGGTGAAGCTGCCGAGGCGGAGCCCGAGCGCGTCGTAATCCGGCCGCTCGCGATTTCCGACCGTGGTGCCTTCAGGACCGACGGCGGAAGGCTCAAGCGCATTGCCCGGAAAAGCCGGAATCGGCTGGACCGACTGGGCTGCAGCCGCGCCGCTCATCAACAAAAGCGCCACCACCGCCGCCGAAGCCGTTTCGGTTCTTCTCATTCAGACCCCCGAGAACCCCATTCTAGAGAACACTCTGCTTCTGACGAACACCGTGGCGCGGGCCCTTTGGGCCACGCCACGGTGCCTTATAGGGGGCGAAGCATTACCTCTGACTAACACCCGTGGTAAAGGGGGCAATCAACGGCGCACCCACGCCCTGCGCGCCTGACGGGCCTTGAAAGCCGGGCGAATTGGGGCCTTGCAAAGCGCCCAACGGCCCAAGCGCGGCGGTCTGCACATCCTGCTGATCCTGCGGCAACGCGGCGATCACCGCGGCAATGATGTCTTGCGCATAGTTGGGATCGGCATTCACCGCCGCACCCGCGATCAACGCTGCATCGGCGGGAAATTTGGTCGTCGCCGCTGCCGCGATCTCGGGGCCCAAGCTCGGATCGGCCGTCACCAGCGCCGTAATCGTCGCGGTGATCGCATCCGTGTTATCCGCGCTGAGACCGTCAATTTGCTGCTGGATCGCCGGCGGCAAGTCGGCCCAGCTGACGGAGGGCACAACGAGTAGCACCGAACCTGCCACTGCTACGAGCCCTAGAAACCGAAAGATTGAGCGCACCGCATCTCTCCTGAAAATGATTCTCTGTTAACCAAACCCCTGAAATCGCAAGAATAAGTTACAGCGGTTAAAGAAAAGAAATCAAGTTATTTCGCGCTATTGCAACCCATTTCACGGGCCTATGCGGCGATGCTTGGCGATGCTTAACGCGGCCGGACCGAATCCTGACCGAGCTAGCCGCCCCGCTCGCCCCCCGGCCGGGGGCGCTGGCTTCTGCCCGTATTCGGCAGGGCAGGCCGCAGCGACGGTGAGATGCTCCGTCTCACCGCCAAACCCGAGGGCATTGACGAAAACCTCGCCGTTGAAGGGATGGCCATATGCCACGATCGCGATCGCTGCCGCGGCCAGAGCGAGCGGCTTCACCGACCGCGCGCCGGCGCCGCCATGCCAGTACCCCAACACGAAGATCGCCAGCGCCACCAACCCGATCCCGAGGCCGAGCAGGATTTCGGCGACCGTGTGCGCGTCGATAACATAACGTCCGACCGCGATCGCAACGACCAGCGTGCCGCCGGCGACGGCGAGCGGCCAACGGGCCCAGGCCGGGGCACGCGGCGCGATCACCGCGACCAGCGCGCCGTAGATCAGCGTCGCGAAACTGACATGGCCGCTCGGACCGCGGAGCACGGGAGTGATGGGACACGCATGGAGATAGATCTTCGATATCGCGGTTGCGCCGCCGCACATGACCACGGCCACACCGAGCCAGAGCGCCGCGTGCGGCCGGGTGCTGAAAAGCCAGGCGAGCAGAGCAGCGGCCAATGACAGCAAAAGACCGGTATCGCCAAATGCGTTGAGGATGCCAATACCGCTCATGCACCGCGCCCGGCGCAAGCGAGGAAATCCTGCTCGAAGCGACCGAGTGTTGCGTCGATCGTCATCCCGCCGGCAATTCGCAGCGCGGCTCGGCCCATTGCCCGCCGCAGCGCGTCCTCTCGGCAAAGCCTTTCGATAGCCGCCGCCAGCGCAACCGGCTCTTCCGGCGGCACGATAACGCCGGCATCTTCCAAGGTGAGCGCGAGCTGCGAGGTAGCCGGCGCCGTGGCGATCACCGGCTTTCCAACCGCAAGCATGGCGCCGAGCTTCGAGGGCATGACGAGATCGGCAACCCCGCGACGCTGCGGCAAAATATGAATATCGGCGACGTTCAAAAGGCGATTAAACCGCTCGATCGGCTGCAGGGGCAGGAATTTGACGTTGGCGAGTCCCGCGGCACGTTGCTCTAAGCCGGCGAGCGCCGGACCGGCGCCCGCGAGCAGGAATAGCGGCGCGCCTGCGCCCTGCCCCGCGAGGCAGCGGGCCGCGTCGATGACCGTCTCCAATCCCTGTTTTGTCCCCATGCTTCCGGCGTACAGAACGACGCAACGGCCGTCGTCTACGCCAAATTCACGGCGCAACGCATGCGCCTCGGGGATAGGAAACACCTGCGCCGTATCAATCCAGTTGGGACAGAGTCCCAGCCGGTCCGGTACGACGCCTTTATCCGCAAGCGCACGCCGCATGTTCGGCGAGATCGTCGAGACCAGATCGAAGCGCCGCAACAATCCGCGCTCGACACCCTGGGCCGCGGCGAGGACGCGGCGATGGGTGACGATCTGCAATTCGATCGCCGCTTCGATCTCAAGATCTTGCACATGCAGCCAGGATTTCGCGCCATGCGCGCGCGCCAAGGCCAGTGCCAGGGGCGCGGCCGCCAAGGTCGGGGCGATCGCGCCGACGACATCGAAGCGCCGGCCGCGCGCGCCGATGAGCGCGCCTGGGGCACTCGACAAGGCGAAGGAGAGAAAATGCACGAGCCGGCGCGCGCCGTTCGGCCACTTCGGCACGTAGAGCGGACAGCGGACGATCCGGCAGCCGCGCCACATCTCGCGCTCCCAGGTCCAGCCACGCAAGCCCGGCGTGCGCGTCCAGCCCGGATAATAAGGTCGCGTCGTGACGACGGAGACATCGTGGCCGCGTGCCGCAAGCCAGGCAGCCATTTCGCCCGTGTATTTACCGATACCGGTGAGCTCGGGCGCGAAGTTAAGGCCGATGATGAGAAGATTCATGGGACGAGCGGCGACGCCGCTCAATAGGCGTTGTCTTGCTTCCAGATAGCGATGGCGGTCATGGCGATGATCTTGAGATCGAGCCAGAACGACCAATGATCGATGTACCAAAGATCGAAGGCCACGCGATTGCGGGCCTTCTCTTCGGTGTCGATCTCGCCCCGGTGGCCATGGACCTGAGCCCAGCCGGTGATACCCGGCCGAACACGGTGCCGGAGAAAATACTCGCCGACGGCTTCGTAATAAAGCTTCGCGCCGGCGCGCATCGCCACCGCATGCGGCCGGGGGCCGACGACCGACATCTCGCCGCGGACCACGTTGATGAGCTGCGGCAACTCGTCGAGGCTGAAGCGCCGCAAGAAGCGACCGACGCGCGTGACGCGCGGATCGTCCGGCACGGTGCGAATCTCGCCCGGCGGATTGCTTTGCTCCGCATACATGGTGCGGAACTTGAAGACACGAATGACCTTGTTGTTGAAGCCAAAGCGATTCTGCAGGAAGAACACCGGCCCGTTGCTGTCGAGCTTCACCAGTAGCGCGGTCACGGCCATGACCGGCGCGGCGAGAACGAGAAGCAGCATGCCGAGGACCCAATCCTCGAGCCATTTCGCCATGCCGCTCCAATGCTTCAACGGCCGGTCGATGATCTCGAGCGTGCGCGCCGTCGCCGTCGCGCCGATGGCGCGTAGGGGAAAGCCGCCAATCTCGTCGATCGAGAGCCGCAGATCGACAGGCAGCGTCTTGAGTTTGGCGACCAGCTCGGCGATGCGGAGATCGGCACGCAGCGGCAAGGCGATGATGATCTCGTCAATCACCGATTGCCGCGCCAGAGTGATGAGATCGTCCGTCGTGCCCAGAACCGGGCAGCCGCACACCGTGCCCGGGACGCGCGACATCCGGTCGTCGAACACGCCGGTGATGCGCACAAAATCGTCGTCGCTCGCCAGCATGCGGGATACCAGCCGCTCGCCGATGTCGCCCGCGCCGACGACCGCCACCTTGCGCGTCAACCGGCCGCTGCGCGTCCATTGCCGGAACAGATAAAACAGCGACACGCGGACTACCGCGAGTCCGCAAAATGTCAGGACGACCCAGCTAATCGACCAGCCGCGCGAGTAGAAGGTCGCCATCTTGACGACGAAAGCGAGCGTTGCGAGCACGGCAACCGTCGCACCCCACGCGAAGGCAACCCGCGTCAGCTGCGCGCGCAAACGCACCAGATGGGAGAAGTTGTAGCTGTCGGTCTTGCGCAGCAGCACCACGAGCATGACGGCAGCCGCAAGCACGGCCATGCCGTAGCGGTCGTATTCGAAGCGCTCGCCGACGACGCTGATCACGTAGGCGAGATAGGCGGCAACGCCCGCACCCAGGACCGCCATGAAATCAACGAGTTGCAGGAGCCCGGCGATGACCTCATGGGACATCGTGCGAACCGCGTCGGGGCGTCCGCCGGCCGTTCCATAGGGCGGGCGCCGCGCGGCCTCAGGGTGGGCCACCCGGTCAGCAACCGTGTCCAAAGGCACCGCTTCGCCTTCTCTCAAATCGGACAAAAACGATCTCCTAGCCCGAACCGACGCGCCGAACCTCCAAAACCGCCGCGCACCCCTCGCGGCTCCATACTGATAACCTTGCTCTTCTAGCTGAATGTTGAGATTCCCGGTTTTTAGATATTATTGAGAGAACTAAATGAGCTCTATTCTCTCTATAGTGGAAGAGCGGCGGCTGCGGCATCTGGGCGAGCCCCCGGCGCGCTCTCTTCTTGCCGGACAAGCAGGAAATTCCCGATCGCAAGCAGGTCCATGCGCGTGCGCAAGAAGCAGTCCAAGGCTTCGCGCGGTGCGCACACCACCGGCTCATTTTCGTTGAAGGACGTATTGAGCACCATCGGCACGCCGCTGATGTCGCGGAAGCACTCGATCAAACGATGGTATCGAGGATTGGCGGCCCGGGTCACGGTCTGAAGTCGCCCGGTGCCATCGACATGCGTCACCGCCGGGATCTGCGACCGCCGCTCCGCGCGGATGCGGAACACCTGCATCATGAACGGGACGTCGTCATCGGTCTCGAACCATTGCGGCACCGCATCGCGCAGGACCGAGGGCGCGAAGGGGCGGAAGGATTCGCGGCGCTTGATCTTGCGATTGAGGATGTCTTTCATGTCGCCGCGACGCGGATCGCAGACGATCGAGCGGTTGCCGAGCGCGCGCGGTCCCCACTCCATTCGGCCTTGAAACCAACCGACGACCTTGCCGCTCGCGATCGCCGCCGCGACTTCCTGGCAGAGCTCGTCCTCGCTTCCGGCGCGGCGAACATAAATGGCGCGATCCGCATGCCCTGCGAGGGCCTCGTCGATTGCGCTTTCGATCTCGCTATCGGTGAATTCCGGGCCCCAGAACGCATGCTCCATCGGCGCGGCACGGCGATGGACGCCGAGCCCATGCCAGACCTGCATCGCCGCCCCGAGCGCGCCGCCCGCATCCCCTGCCGCCGCCTGGATATAGCAACGGCGAAACTTCGTGCGCTCGTACACTTTTCCGTTCGCGACCGAATTGAAGGCGCAACCGCCCGAGAGCACGAGATCGGACACTTGATAGCGCTGATAGGCGCGATCGAGCAGGGTGAAGAAAGCCTCCTCGAACGCGCACTGGATCGAGCTCGCGATATCCTTGTGCCGCTGCTCAAGCGGCTCGCTCGGTTCACGCTTCGGCCCGAGCAACTCCTCGAGCGCTTCGGAAAACAGTCTATCGGAGGATGGCGCGCAATCGCGCCACTCGAAGGCGCGCCGCTCCGCGTGATGGCGGAAATAGCGCAGGTTCAGCCGGAAGCTGCCGTCGCTCTGTGAGCGCAGGACTTCCGAGAGCGCCGAGAGATAGCGCGGCGTCCCGTAAGGCGCGAGGCCCATCACCTTGTACTCGTCGCCATAGTTCGGGAAGCCGATATATTGCGTCAGCGCCTCGTAAAAGATGCCGAGCGAATGTGGAAACGGCACACGGGCGGCGACATCGATATGGCTGCCGCGTCCGAGTCCCCAAGAGGCGGTCGCAAAATCGCCCGAGCCGTCAACCGAAACGCAAACCGCCTCCTCGAACGGCGAGACAAGGAAGGCCGAAGCCATGTGCGCGAGGTGATGCTCGACCTGGTGGACTTGGCCGCGAAATCCGCCGCCCGGAAAACTGCGCGCGATCTCCGTGCCGAGCGAGGCCCAGCGCTGGCCGTGGCGCAAGCGATCGAGGACGAAACGCCAATCCGGGCGCTGGCGCAGCGTAAAGGCGAGTTTGTGTGCGAGGTTAGCCTTCGGATTGCGATTGATCGCGACGTGGTCAACATCCGCGATGCCGATCTTGCCCGCCGCGAGGCAATAGCGGATCGCCTCGCTGGGAAAGCCCGCCCAATGCTTGATGCGGCGAAAACGTTCTTCCTCCGCCGCAGCAACGAGCACGCCATCGCGAACGAGACACGCCGCGGAATCGCCGTGCCACGCGTTAACACCTAGGATGTTCGTCATGGGGCGGTGATCTTGTCATGGGCTAGAGGGGCATTCAATTGCAATCCCAGGCAAAGTCGTGCTGGCGAGAGTGCGGCGCCGCGCGAGTCTCGCTGGCGCGGGTTAGAACGAAGTTAACGATAGCTATGGTTAACAGCGTGCTAAGGCGGACGCGGCGTCGCGCGGAATGGCGAAGTCTGATAGAGAAACGACCATGCTCTTCCGTCCGAAGCCCTGATCGACGATGCCAGCCGAGCATGACGGCCTGGCCGATCCCCGCCCCACCATGATCGAGAGCCGCGCGACCGCGGGATCACCGGGCACGAGATACATCGCGCAAAGATTGGGCGCCTTCGCCCGTGAATTCGCGCGCGACGTATCCCCGAGCGGGCTTGCGGGCGGCGCCCTGCTGGTCGTTCTCGGCGCGGCGAGCGAGGGAATCGGGCTGATCCTGCTCGTCCCGCTGATCGCTTTGCTGGGCGATTCGTCGTCGAGCGTTGGTTGGGTCGGCACAGGGGTTCAGCGCCTTTTCTCGAGTCTCGGCCTCCCGCTGTCGCTGCCGGTGCTCTTACTGACGTTCGTCGCCGTGATGCTGGCGCGGACGGTACTCGTCGCGCAACGCGACATCGAGCTTGCGAGGCTGCGCGTGGCTTTTGCCGATTCGCTCCGTCGCTCCGTCTACGAAGCCGTCGCCGGCGCGCGTTGGTCATTCCTCGCGCGCCAACGCCTCTCCGATATTTTCGAGACCCTGACGTCGCACTGCGAAGGCGTCGGGGTCGCGGCCTTCTCCTTCTTGCGCCTGCCGGCGATCGGGCTTGTTGCCGCGATCCAGCTTGCCCTGGCCTTCAGCTTGTCGCCATGGCTCACGATCGCCGTGATCGCGTGGGGGGCTGTGCTGCTCGCAATCTTGCATCGGCGGATCGGGCGCCAATACGCGGAAGGTCAGCAACTCTTCGAGGCAAGTCGCGCCTCTTTCGCCGAGATCAGCGACTTTCTCCAGGCCTTGAAGCTCGCCAAGGCCTGCGGCGCCGAGCCGCGCCACCTAGCCGCCTTCGGCGTCGCGATCGCACGGCAAAGCCGCCAAAGCGTCGCGTTCGATCGCGGCGGCGCGCGCATGCGCATGACGATGCAGATCGCGGCGGCGGTGTCCCTCGGCGCTTTCGTCTTTGCGGCCGATCGCTTCGCCCACCTCGACACCGCCAGCGTGCTGGTCATGATCGTGGTCTTCGCGCGCTTGTCGCCGCTTGTCTCCGATCTGCAGCAGGGCTGGGAATCGGTCGTGCGAAGCCTGCCGGTGTTCGACGGTATCATCGCCTTGCGCGAGCGCTGTGCCGCGGCCGCCGAGGACCATCGCGACGCGCCGGGGCGCATGGCGGCGAAACGCGAGATCCGTTTCGCCCATGTCGGCTTCCGCCACGACAAGACGACGGGACCAAGCACGATCGAGGCGCTCGACCTTGTTATTCCAGCCGGATCGACGGTGGCGATCGTTGGGCGAACCGGCGCCGGCAAGAGCACCCTTGCCGATCTCCTGCTCGGACTCGTAACGCCGGATATCGGCACCGTGGAGATCGACGGCGCGCCGCTGACGGGCGCGATCCTTGGCCCTTGGCGGCGCAGCGTCGGCTATGTGCCGCAGGAAAATTTCCTCTTCAACGATACGATCCGCGCCAATCTGCTCTGGGCCTGCCCCGAAGCGACGCAAGCCGATATCGAGCGCGCCCTCGCGATCGCCGCGGCGGACGAATTCGTCGCCAACCTGCCCTTAGGCCTCGACACGGTGATCGGCGAGCGCGGCATTCGCATTTCGGGCGGCGAGCGTCAGCGTATCGGTCTCGCACGCGCGCTTTTGGGACGGCCAACGCTCCTGCTGCTCGATGAAGCGACCAGCGCTCTCGATTACCAAACGGAGCGCGGCGTGCAGGCAGCAATCGAGCGGCTTCACGGCAGCATGACGATCGCGATCATCGCGCATCGGCTATCGACGATCCGCGGCGCCGACCGGATTTTCGTGCTGGAGCGCGGGCGACTCGTGCAGCAGGGAAGCTGGGACGCATTGACGCGGGACCGCGGCGGACATTTCGCTGAATTGCTGGGCGAGACCGGATCGGATTTCGGATCGAACGACGGCTAGCGACTGAGCGCGGCGCTGAATTTGCGCGCGATCCAGGAGATCGGGCGCAGCGGCGGGTAGAGAAATGCCAGCCACGGCGGAAGCGGCAGCCGCGCCCAGTCTTCGGGACTGCAGATCTGGTCCTGGAATTCCGCCCAGCGATAGCGCAACTCGGATTTCAGCCGGAACGCTTGCCAACTTACCCAGAGATTGAACCAGGGCGTTTCTGCTGGCTCGCCGGGGGACTGCCGCCAGTTGAGCGCTTGGTACGCGGCATCGGCGAGGCGCCTAGCGACTTTATCCCCTTTTGCTGCCGCCAGCAGCGGTTGGGGCACCGGCGCCGCCAGCAAAGAACGAGCGAGAAGCAACGCCTCGTGGAAGGGGCGCTCGAGCCTCAAGGCACGCGCCCGAGCCGCGCTGCCCTCGATCACATTCACCGGTAAGCGCGAGAGCAGCGCGGCGACGTCGGCAAGCCATTTGAGCCGGAACCACACATGCGCGCCGCCATGGACGCAGAGATAAAGAAACAGCTCTTCGTCAGGCAGAGTCTGGAAGTCGATTCCACCGAGGCGAATCGGATTCTTGCGCCCCCACAATGCGGTCTCGTCGAGTGGGAACAGCGTGCGATTGGAAGTCAACCGCCAATGGAGTTCGAGGATCAGATCCCGGCTGTCCGAGTAGTAGCCGAACTGGCAGCGCATGTGGAGGAACGCGCTATGCTGGCTGGGTGTCAGATCGAAATCGGGCGCGAAGCGGCGATATCCCGCAGCGGTTATTAGCCGGTCGGCTTCTTCGACATGCTGCGAATCCACCAAGAGATCGATATCGCGGCTCCATCGCGCGGTGACCTCGCCGAAGGCGAGCGCCGCAAGAACCGGCCCCTTGATCATCATCGAGCGGATTCCGGCCTCGGCGAGGAGCCGCGTCATGCGCGCAGCTTCGGTGATCTGCCCGAGAACCCGCCGCGTGCTGCGGCTCTCCCGTTCCTCGAGCGCGCCGCAGACCGATTTGGGCACCAAGGTCGAACCGGCCTGACGCAGATTTCGACTCGCCAGCGGCGCGATGCCGTGGCGCTCAACCCAAGCAAGGAAGCGGTCCCAATCCTGCGTTGCCGCGGCACAGCGAGCGATTTCCTGCCGCCCCGCTTCGTCGAGGGGCCAACGCGCGCAGGCGAGAACAAGCTTTAGGTCGGGTGAGAAAGCGTGGATGTCAGGCATCAAGCAATGGGAGTCAGGTTCGGGGCCGTCGCGAGCGCCATCATGCGCGCGGCGTATCGATGAGGCCAGCGCGACCCTGACGCGGCGGCCTTGCCGGCGGGTTAATCGCGACCGCGACGTTCACGGAAGATTAAGTAGATGAACCGTAATCGGGTGGCGGACCAACTCGGCGCGGTTTTCCTGTGGAAGCGAGGCACAGCCCTGCTACACTCCCGGCAACATCGCGCCGCAGGTGCGGTTTCTTTAAAATATGGGGCAATTTGCATGTCCGTGCCTTTGACAATGACCTCGCTCGTCCAATGGGACAAGGACCAGATCGCCGCGGCGGTTGATCGCGAGGTCGTCATCCTGAGTGTGGAGCGCGGTTGTTATTACGGTCTCGACGAGATCGGAAGTGAAATTTGGGAGAAACTGGCGAGCCCGTCGCGTATCGACGCGATCTGCGCCACGCTTGCCGACAAATACGATGCGGACCGTCCGACCATCGAACGCGACGTGCTCGCGCTGCTCGAGCAACTGGCCGCCGAAGGGCTGATCTCCGTCGTCGCTTAGCCGCGGCCGTGGGGGCCACCTCAAGCTGTCGGTGTTAGCGCCGTGTCCGATCCCGGCGCCTACTCGCCCTCGCAGGCGGATCGTGTCAACGAAGCACGGCGCGCCGAACCGAAAAGTGCGAGCGAGCATTTCGCTTTGGCCAATCTGCTTCGCGATCAAGGAGCCATCGATGCCGCGATGGCGGAATACCGCCGCACGCTCGTGGGCGATCCCGATCATGTCGCGGCCTTGAACAATCTCGCCAACCTGCTGAGCGGGCAAGGCAAGCTCGAGGAAGCCTTGCAACATTACCGGCGCGCCGTGCAGCTGCGGCCCGGCAGCGCCGAGATCCACTACAATTTCGGCAACGCGCTGATGCGGCGCGGCCGTCTCGACGAGGCCGCAATCCATTACATCAGGGCGGCGAGCCTCAAGCCCGATCTCGCGGACGCGCACTATTCGCTCGCCAATGTATTCGCGCGTCACGGGCATCTCGAGAACGCTATCGCCGCGTGCCGGCAAGCGGTGGCGATTCGCCCCGATTTTCCCGAGGCCTTTGCCCAGCTCGCGATGCTCAAAATGCAGACTTGCGACTGGCAGGATGCGCAGGCAACCGCCGAGCGCATGCTCGTCTTGACGAGGCAATCTCCGGGCAGCATCCCGCCTGCCGACCTTTTGTGTTTCGACGTCAGCGCGAGCGACCAGCTCTATGCGGCGCGCGCTTGGGCGAAGAAGCTGGAAGAACGGAGCGCGGCCCGATATCGCCACGAACCGCGAACCCGATCCGGAAAACTTCGTCTCGGCTACCTCTCGGCCGACCTCTATATGCATCCGCTGGCGCACCTCGTGGTCGACATGTTCGAGCATCACGACCGCGCCGCTTTCGAGGTGACCGCTTATTCCTTCGGCCGAGACGATGGCAGCGCCATGCGCCGGCGTCTCGAAGCCGCGTTCGACCGCTTCGTCGATATTCGTGACATTGATGACGACCAGGTGACGAAAAAGATCTACGCCGACGGGATCGATGTCATGGTCGATTTGACCGGCTATGCCGAATCGGCGCGAACCGGGATTCTCGTTCCACGGCCGGCCCCGGTTCAGGTGAACGGTATTGGCTACACCGGCACCATGGGCGCCGATTTCATCGACTACATCGTTGCCGATGCGTTCGTCACGCCGATGGATCAGCAGGCTTTCTTCACGGAGCGGCTGGTCCATCTGCCGCATTGCTATCAGCCGAGCGATGGCAAGCGAGAGACCGCGGCGCAAATTCGGACGCGCGCCGAATGCGGCTTGCCTGACAACGGCTTTGTGTTCTGCTGCTTCAACAATCGCTACAAATTCACGCCGCGATTCTTCGATGTGTGGATGCGCTTGCTGAGCGCCGTACCGAAAAGCGTCCTGTGGCTTCTCGAAACACGGGATTCAGTCAAAGACAATCTGCGCCGCGAAGCGGAGCGGCGCGGTGTCGCATCGGAACGGCTGGTGTTCGCGCCGCCGGTTCCGCTCGCGGAATTCCTGGCATCGATGCACCTTGCCGATTTGTTCCTCGATACGTTGCCCTATAACGCGCACACCACCGCCAACGACGCACTCTGGGCGGGGCTGCCGGTGCTGACCTGTCCCGGTTCGACATTCGCGGGCCGCGTTGCCGGCAGTCTTTTGCAGGCGATCGGCTTGCCGGACTTGATCGCGCCGACGCTCGAGGAGTACGAGCGGCTCGCTCTGCGCCTGGCTCGGGAGCCTGCTCTGCTCGCCGGAATCCGGCAAAAATTGGCGCGGAACAACGCCCTGGAGCCGCTCTTCGATATCGCAGCCTATACGCGCGCGATCGAAGCCGCCTACCGACAAATGTGGGAGAGATGGTGCAGGGGCATTGCGCCCGAGCCTTTCGCGGTCGAAGCCGCGTCGCGACGCTAGAGCGATGGAACCCGAGCGATCGACCACGTTGATTTCGGCCGGCGGCACAAAGCGGTGCCCGCATCTTGTGGCAAGAGATCTGCTGGGTCCGGAGAAGGTGGAACGGCTCCTCGACTATGTCGCGCAGATACGCGACGAATTCCAAGCCGCCGCAGTTTATCGCTCCGGTCGTCCCGCCGGCGTCGCCGATCGTACCTCGCGCCATTGCCTGCGGCGTCCGACCATCGGTCCGTTCGAAGAAACGTTGAAACCGCTCGTCGACGCGCTTCTGCCGAGCGCTCTTCGGTTACTCGGGCTGTTCGAGCCCACCGCCGTGGCACGGGAATTCGAATTCTGCGCCTATGGCGATGGCGGACTGTTCGCCGAGCACCACGATATTCTGCCGCGCGGGCGGCCACGGATAGTCTCTTGCGTCTATTACTTCTTCCGCGAGCCGGTGCGCTTCGCAGGCGGGGAGTTGCGCCTTTACGCCTGGCCGCAATTCGCGGCCAGTGCCGAAAGCGCGTGGATCGATATTGCGCCGGTCTGCGACAGCCTCGTCATTTTCCCCAGCGCTTTGAGGCATGAGGTGCGGCCTGTTCGTTGCCCGTCGAACGATTGGCGCGATCAGCGTTTCACGATCAATGCCTGGGCCTACCGACCCGATACGGCAATGGGCGAAGAAGCTTAAAGCTTTGTTGCCATTTTCGGTGCAAGGTTCAAAACGTTGCCCGGGCGCGACGCCTTTGTTAGCTTTTTCGGTCGCTGCGGCCAGGCAGAATGCTCATAGGGATTATGCGGCTCGTCGCCAGATATTTTAGCTTTTCCCACCGCGACAGACGCGCGCTCTATGAGGCTGGCTTCTGTCTTGTCTGGGCGCGCCTATTGCTCCTGTTCCCGTTTCGCCGCATTGCGCCCTTCCTCGGCCGCGCCGAGCCCGTGAACGCGGCACGGCCGGTCGCGGCGCTCAGCGACGAGCAGCGGCGCGAAGCAGTCGCCGTGCGCCGCGCGCTCTTGCGCATCTCGCGCCATTTGCCGTGGCATTCCTCTTGCCTCGTTTGCGCGATTGCCGGGCGCATCATGCTGCGACGGCGTCGGATGCCCTCGCTCTTGCAGCTTGGCGCACGCATCGACTCGCCGGTCGCGCTGGCCGCGCACGCCTGGCTGCGCTCGGGCGATGTCGATGTGACGGGCGCCGACGTCGCTTCGCAATATTCGCCGATCGTGGCGTTCGAAGCCCAGGGCTGATGGCAGCGCTAACGGCCATGGTTTTAGCGTGTCTTCCGGTGTCATGAGCGATCGTATCATCTGCGGATGGCGCGTCCGCTCGGATTTACCGCTGCCCGAAACGGCGCCGTGGACCGGCCCCGATCGCGCCGTCGATATCGAGATTCGCGCGGCGGCCATACCCGCTCATATCGGCGAGCGGAACGCGGAGCTCCCTTACCTGGAGATCGCGTCTGACGGCAGGCTGTTGATCGATGCCGGCCCCGTCGCCCGCTTTCTCGTCACGCCCAACAGGATCATCGTCGATACGCCGCTCGACCCGGACGCGCCGGATTGGCGCGCTTGCCTGTTGGGACCGGTGCTCGCGATCGTTTGCTATTTGCGCGGCACCTTACCCTTGCACGCGAGCGCGCTGCGGATGGGTGACCGGGCATTTGCGATTGCCGGAAGATCGGGCGCGGGGAAATCGACGCTTGCCGCCGCTCTTGCGCGGCGCGGCTACGTTTTCGTCACGGATGACATTTGCGCCTGCACCGGATTTCCGCGCCAACCCCTGGTGCAGCCCAGCTATCCCGCGATCAAGCTAACCGCAGCGAGCCTTGACGCGCTTGGCATCGACGGACGCGGCTTAAGCCCCATCGGCCCGGATTTTGAAAAAGTGCAATTGCCGCAGCCCGCGGGTTACGACCCTTCGCCGCTACCGCTCGATGCGGTCTACCTGATCGAGGACGCCGAAGATGACTCGGAGGACCGGATTATTCACACCGATGGCGTCGAAGGCTTTCAACGCGTGACGGCGGAAATCTATCGTCCGCCGATCGGACGGCTACTTTTGGCGAAGCCGCGCTTCTTCGCCATGGCAACGCAACTCGCGACAGGCGTGTCGATTCGCCGGCTGGTTCGGCGACGCGACCTCCGTCAATTGGCTGCGCTGGTCGAGGCGATCGAAAGCGATCTAATCCGCGCCTGAAACATAAAATAAGAAACGCCCTCGACCGAGGGCGTTTGCCAAAAACTTCGCCCGTGCCGCGACGCGAGACTACGAATTCAAGTGATGACTCTGTCCCACCGGCGGATCGTTCGAGTTGCGTCGATTGCCCGCGGTAAGATCAACGTCGAGCCGCTTCAACGTTGGAGCATGCCAGCGCGCTTTTCCCGCGTCGGTACCGGTGTCGTTGGTTGCCAAAGTCCGATCTTGCATAATGTTAGTGCCCCGTTTCGCAAACGTCCCCCGAGGGGCATGCGTATCAGCCAAGTTACCACGCACTAATTTAAATAATCAAGTTATTGCCCCGCCATTGGCGCCGTTTACTTTATTTGAATTGCATACTTTGGCGCTTCTCACAAAGGATTGTGCGGCGCAGCGACGCGATCTCTGCTCCCCCGAGGCACTTTTACGGGTCCGAGCCGCTGGATGCGGGTCCGGCCAAACCTTTTCGGGCAAGCTCCCGGACGGCATCGTGCAGCGCCGCCGGCTCGATTGTGGCCGCAAAGGTAACTTTTAGCGTGCGCAATGGCGCAGCATGATGCTCGATGAGATAGGCTAGAACCTGCAGTGCCGCTGGCGATAGGCGATAGGTCTCGCCGCCGACGCTCACCTCGGCATCATTCGCCGCGAGAGAAGGCAACGGCACGCGCCGCCGCGGCGCCGGCACGATCAATGTCGAGTCGTCGAGCGTCTCAGACAGGCCGAGGCTCAGCAGCGGCCGAGGCTTGCGCTTCCTGTCCTCTGCCTGGAGATAC
>DASXCX010000263.1:0-5778 GCA_036490955.1 Allostellaceae bacterium
ATTTTCTTCTTGGCGCCTTCGCGTCTTGGCGGTTCAAGTTTTAGTTTACCGCGCGTATTTCGGCAGCAGCTTCTCGGCGTTGCCGCGCTCGATCGCCTTGAGATCGGCGTCGGAGAAGCCGCATTCGCGCAAGCCTTTCACATGGTCCTCGGCATTGCGGTAGGGGAAATCGGTCCCGAACAGCAACTGCGAGACATTGACCAGCTTGGTGATCGACGACATCGCGAAAGGATGCGAGGCCTGCGCCGTGTCGTAGTGCCAGCGCTTCAAATAGTTCACGACGCCGTCCGGCACCAACTCGGCGAGTTTCTTGTCGGTCAGCGGGTGACGCGTATAGCGTTCGAGGATATAGGGCATCGTCCCGCCCGCATGCGAGAAGATGAAGCGGATATCCTTGAACTTATGCGCCGCGCCGCTGAACAGGATGCGGGCGATGGCGCGCGAGGTATCGGTGGCGAATTCGATCACCGAATCGTTGACCTCGGGCATCAGGAGATTGGTCGAGCAGGTCGGCGCCATCGGATGGGTATAGAGCACCGCCTTGCGCCGGTTGAGCTCTTCGAAAAGCGGGAAATAGTAGGGATCGCCGAGCCATTTATCGCCGATATTGGTCATCATGTTGATGCCGTCGGCTTTCAGCGAGTCGAGCGCGTATTCCATCTCCTTGAGGCTGGCCTCGACATTGAGGATCGGCAGCACCGCGAAGACGCCGAAGCGGCCAGGATGGTCCTTGGCCTGCTTCGTCATGAACTCGTTCCACTCGCGCGCCTGCTTGATCGCGGCAGTCTGGTCGCTCGGCCACACGATGATCGGATGGTTGAGCGAGAGGATCGAGGTCTGGACGTCGTTCTTGTCCATGTCTTCGAGCGACATGGCGGCGGTCCAGTCCTTCATATTCGGCGGCACCGCGCGGCGGCCATTGGTGATCGTGGCGGTGGGCGTCGGATGATGATGCACGTCGATGCGGAATGGCTGAGCCATCGAAATTCCTCCCGAATTGTTGCGGGCGACTATAGGATGCCGCCCCCTTCAATGCTAATGGGGCCGCGCTATCCCCTACGCCTCAGCGCACGTCGATAGTCTCGTTTTCGAAGACGCGTTGGATCGAGTCGACCTTGCGGGCGACATATTTCTCGCCGCCATCCTCGAGCACGAAATGCGGCGCCATGGAGCAAGCGCCGGGGCAGTAGGCAAGCGTCAGCATCGGGCGTTCCTCCTCGTCATGTCTCGTCAGGCATGAAGCTGGCGGCGCAGCTCGCCGAGCAGGGCCGGAAGCTCCGGCGCGCTCTTGCAGGTGCCGAAGATGTAGAAATCCGGCCGCGTCACGATGATGTTGCTTGTATATTCTTCCATGAGCTGGCCGTAGCAGCCGTCGACATCGGCGAAGCCGCCATCGCCGAGCCGCACGATTTTGCCGCCCAGCGACGTCCAGAAATCGCGATCGCCGGCACCGAGCGCCTTCATCGGATCGCCGCCGCGCGCCAGGATGATGAAGCCGCGCCCGGCGACGTCGTCGAATTGACCTTCGCGCTCGTCGCGGATTTTGGCTTGCGGAAACGCATCGCCAGCTCCCGGCATGCCCGTGGCGACGAATCCCTTCGCGAATCCCGGGACGCGGAAGGCGATGAGTTTCGCCTCCAGCGCTTGATCCGCTTTCGCCGCCTGCATCGCGCGCAGCTGATCGTCGCGGATTTTGACTTGCTCCGGATCGCGCTCATTCACGTACAGACCGACGCGCATGCTCTCGACGATCGTCGCTCGCGCGCTGGGCCCGCGTTCGGCCTCATAGGTGTCGAGGAAGTTATCGCCGGCCTTTCCTTGCAGCACCAGGCTGAGCTTCCAGGCGAGGTTGTGGGCGTCGCGGAAGCCGGAGCAGAGGCCTTGCGCCAGGAAAGGCGGCATCTGATGCGCCGAATCGCCGGCGAGGAAGGCGCGCCCGGCGCGCCAACGCTCGGCATAGAGCGATTGAAATTGGTAAGACGCGACGCGGATGAGTTCGAACTCTTCCGGCGTTCCACCCTCCGGCCGGTCGAGCCGCCGCCATACGCTTTCGGGCTTCACCGCGTCTTCCGGCGATTCATCCGGGAAGATCATGAACGACCAGCGCCGGTGGTTCGGTCCCATATAGAGGGTGACGCCGGGCTGTTCGGGCTCGCAGAGTTGCCGCATAGCCGGTAGACCGGGCCGTGGATTGGTCGCCTTCGCGTCGATTACCAACCAGTTCTGGTCGAAGCCAAGATTCTCGTACTCGATGCCGAGCGCGCCGCGGATGAAGCTGTTGCCGCCGTCGGCACCGATGAGATAGCGGCCTTCGAAGGTTCGCGTCTGGCCGTCGCGGTTTTCGGTGGTGACGGTGATGCTGTTCGCATCCTGCTTCACCGCACGTGCCGTCTCGCCCTGAAACAGTTCGACCTTGGGCACGGCGCGCGCCGCGATGTCGAGCTCCTTCTCGAAGGAGGGTTGGTAGATCGAGGTGTATTCCGGCCAGCCGTGGATCGCGAGGGGAGCGACGTCGCTCGAGAGCAGAATCTCGCCATGCTTGGCGAGCTCATAGACCGGCAGGAAATGCGTGTAGGGCCAGATCGTTTCGATGCAACCCACTTCCTGGAACATGCGCAGCACATCGTCGTGGACGATCCCGACGCGCGGCAAGTTGTAGAGCGTCGTGTAGCGCTCGATCACGGCGACACGATGGCCGGCGCGGCCCAACAGGATCGCGGCCAGCATACCCGTCGGCCCATATCCGACGATCACGACGTCATACATGTCACGCGCCTCCCAAATCCCTTATCTGCGCCGCTTTCGTGGCGAAGCGCCGGCGCCTCTTATATTATCGTTATAGAGCCGTCGTGAATGGAGATCAGCGTGGAACGGAAAGCCGACCGCATCGAGCATCCGATCGAGCTTGGCGCCAGCGATCAAGTGCAGCGCAAGCGCCTGGTGCTCCATAGCGACGACTTCGCCGCGCTCTCGCCATTCCTGCGCTTGTCTGAAGATTGGTTCGCGGCGCCGGGCGGCTTCGAAACGCATCCGCATCGGGGCATGCAGACGGTAACCCTGGTGCTCGACGGCGCGTTGCATCACCGCGACCATACTGGGGCCGATGGTGTGCTGCGCCCTGGTGACGTGCAATGGATGACCGCCGGCCGCGGCGTGCTGCACAGCGAAATGCCTCACGAGCGCGAGCGGGCACATACGCTGCAGCTTTGGCTCAATCTGCCGGCCAAGGCGAAGATGATCCCGGCGCGCTACGTCGATCAGCGCGCGGCGACTGTACCGGTGCGGCGCGAGGCGGGCATCGAGCGCCGCATCTATGCCGGCGATTTCGACGGCGTTGTCCAGCCGCACGGCAGCGAATGGCCGATGATGCTGGTCGATATCGCGATGGAGCCGGGCGCGACTTGTCGGCAGGCGATCCCCACCGGCTATCGTGGCTTTCTCTACGTCATCGCGGGCAAAGCGAAGATCGGTGCGGATCGGCGCGACATCGCCGCGCCCGATGTCGCCTGGTTCGAGCCGAGGCGCGGTGAGGCGCCCTCCGACAGCGACACGATCCCGATCGTCGCCGAGGATCCGTTCCGCGCGCTGCTCTACGCCGGGCCGCCAATCGACGAGCCCGTCGTCGCGTACGGGCCGTTCGTCATGAACACGGTCGAGGAAATCCGCCAAGCTTTCGGCGATTATCAGGCCGGCCGCCTGGTGGTTTGACCCCGTCATTGCGCGAGGCGGTGCTCGAATAGATCGAGCGTGCGCTGAAGCGCGAGCTTCGCGCTTGCCTCGTCGTAACTGGTTTCGGCGCGATGCCAGCAATTGAAACCGTGCTCGGCCGGATAGAGATAGACCGGCAGTTCGGGCTGTGCAGTTTTCAGCTTATCGACGACGTCGCGCGGAATGACATGATCGCGCTCGGCGAAATGAATGATCGTCGGGCAGCGCGGCTTGTCGTTGTATTGCTTACCCATGTCGGTCGGGTAGTAGCAGGACGCCGCTTCGACGGTGAGACGACAGGCGGCCATGAAAGCGACTGACCCGCCGAGGCAATAGCCGACCGCGCCGACCCTGAGCGGTCGCAGCGCCGCAATCGTCGCGGCGATATCGAGCGGCAATGTATTCTGCCAATCGATGCCGGCGCGCAGCGTCCGGATATGCGGAACCTGCGATCCGTCATAGCCGAATTCCGCGCCTCTCTCCTGCCGGTCATAGATCGCCGGCGCGATCGCACTGTAGCCGCGCTGGGCGTAATCGTCGCAGACCGAGCGGATATGCTCGTTGACGCCGTAGATCTCCTGCACGACGACGACACCGCCTTGGGGCTTCCCGGCCGCATCGGCGCGATAAGCGGAGAATTCATGACCATCCTCCGCCGTGAGGGTGATGAGCTCGCCCATCGATCGTCCTTCTTCAGCGCTTGATTGGATCGCTTTTGTCCGGGTTCGAGAAGGCGAACGCCTCCTTATAAGCCGATCGCGCCTGGATGCGCTGCCACCAATCGGCGACGCGCGGACGCTTGGCGGCGCCGACCAATTCCGGCCGCTTCAGCACCTCGATACGGTTGATGAATGGCGCCATCGCGATATCGGCGAGTGAATATTCCTTGCCCGTGATCCATGGCCCTTGCGCGAGCGCGTCTTCCATCATGCCGACGAGATAATCGAGCGCGGTATAGGCCTGATTTTCCTCCGCCTCGCTCACGCCGTGCTTCAGGCGATGAAGGAAGCGCGCCATGATGATCGGGTTCGGGCAGTTCGCCGCCGCGCGATCGAGTTGCTCCTGCGTATAGGGCTTTTGCGCCAGACGCACGGCGTGGCGCGGATTGTGCGAGCAGGTGTTGACGTTGTTATGCGCGATCTCCTCCGAATTGAAGATCCAGATGCGCATTTGCGCCTTGGCGTAATTGTCCTCGGGGCGCAGCCGGATTGCTGGGAAGCAATCATCGAGATATTCGAGGATGACGTTGGACTCGATGATGATCTTGCCGTCGTGATCGATCGCCGGGACGACGCCCTTCTGGTTGATCTTGCGATAGAAGGGCTCCCAATGCTCGAACGTAAAGAGATCGATATGCTTGCTCTCGAAGGGGATTTTCTTCTCGGCGAGGCACATCCGCACCTTCTGCGAGCAGACCGAACTCCAATAGTGATAGAGCGTTAGCATGAGAGTCCTCCCTGGAGACCCCGCGCGCCGCGCGGGTGGCATCGGCGGACGCTATCGGCAGCGGCAATAAACCGGAAGTTCTTCCTTCTTCTAGTGCTATAACCTTGGGGTTATGCCCGAACCGGACCAGAATTGGGAGCGCCGCATCGGCCGGCGCGTCACGCTCCGCGATCTCCACATTCTCTTGGAAGTGTCGCAGCGCGGCAGCATGGCCAAAGCGGCGACCCATCTCGCCGTGTCGCAGCCGGCGGTCTCCAAAGCGATTGCCGATCTCGAACGCGCGGTCGGCGCACGGCTCTTGGATCGCGGTCCAGGCGGCATCGAGCCGACGGTGTTCGGCCTCGTCCTCGTGAAGCGCGCGCTCGCGGTTTTCGACGAGCTGCGCCAGGGCATCAACGAGCTCGAATTCCTCGCCGACCCGGCGACGGGCGAGGTGCGGATCGGCTGCCCCGAATCCATGGCGGCCGGCCTCGTTCCGGCGGTGGTCGAACGCTTCACCCGCGACTACCCGCGCATGGTTTTGCGCATCGCCCAGGCACAGACCGTGACGCTCGAATTCAGCGAGCTGCGCGAACGCAAGGTCGATCTGATGATCGGGCGCATTGCGCGTCCCTTCCAAGAAGA
>DASXCX010000264.1:0-30613 GCA_036490955.1 Allostellaceae bacterium
CGCATCAACGAGCGCCGCGAAATTCCATGTTCGAGATATTGCTTGATGAGGTCTTTCATCGGTCGCTTCTCCCCTTGGACGCCGGCGAGCTCTTTGCGATGGGCCCCGGACGACGGGAAGCATGCCCCTTTTCACCGTTACCCGCAACGGCCGGGGAATCAGAGGGCGGGCAAAATTGTGATCCCGCCGACCCATAATGCCAGTTGAACCGCAGACGAATCCGGCATCTAATCCGGGTTTCGGGGACGGGATGATGGAACCGCAAAAGCGGCGTACGGGGGCTTGTGTTTGGCGGGGCAAGGGGGCTTCGCGGAGGCCGCGCGCGCTTGCTCTCAGTCTTGCCGCCTGCGCCATCCTCGTTTCACTTACGAGCTGCGATACCGCCCAGAACTTCCTGGACCGCGACGATGTCTGTCACGATCAGCGTGCGGCGCTCCGTTCATACGGCGACTATTTCGCTCAGGACATTCTCGTCGGCGGTGTGATCGGCGCCGCGGTCGGCACGGTGGTTGGCGTCGCCACACACCAGTCGGCGGGCACCACGGCGGGGCTCGCCGCTGGCGGTCTAGCGATCGGCGCCGGCGTCGGCTACTGGGCCGCCATCCAGCAGAAAAATTCCGATATGGCCTCGCGGCGGCGGCAGGTCACAGACGACATCCACGCGGAGAATCAGAAGATCGATGGTGCTCAGGCGGCGTTCAACAAGCTGCTGGATTGCCGCCGCCAGGAAGCGGCGCGGCTGCGCGCCGATGTCAGAGCCGGCCGGGTCTCGCAGACGGATGGCGGCAAGCAGATGGCCGATATCCGCTCGCGCTATGAGGACGACGTCGCCCTCGGCAAACGGATCGGCACCAATATCGCGACGCATAGCGCCGATCTCGAATTCGCCAATGAGCAATTCAAGCCGCAACCCTATGTGGCGCGGCGTGGTACGGCGATCCATGCGAGCATGGACGAAAAAAGCGCCAAGCTGGAGAGTTTGGGCGCCGGCGCGCAGGTGAACGGCGCAGCCGTCAACGCGAGTTGGGTCAAAGTCTCGCTGGGCCGCGGCCGCACCGGTTATGTTCTGGCGAGCGATCTCGATCTGGAAGCCGAAACGGTCGCGCGCAACAAATCGCGCCGTCATTCCTCGCCGCCGCCTTCCGCCAATGGCGATCCCGTCGCCGAAGGTGTGTTCACGAATCTCTCGAAACGTGCCGATTTCGACGATTCCGTTCAGACAGCGTCTTCCAACACGTCGGGATTCGAACTCTCGGGCAGCTAATTGATGCGCCCTATTCCGTTCGCGCAGCGACGAACCCGGCGGTTGGCACCGGCCCTTTTCTTGGTGGCCGCTTGGCTGGCGTCATTCGCCGCCTTCGCGCAGACGCAAAGCCCTGACAATGCCGATCCGCCGGCGCAGCCGTTCTTGCGCCTCGATGCCGGCATGCATACCGCCGAGATCACCGATCTTGCGACCGACGGCACGGGCGCGCTGGTCGCCACGGCCTCGACCGACAAGACGGTGCGGCTCTGGCACGCCGACGACGGCTCGCCGATCGCCACCCTGCGTGTACCGATCGCGCCCGGCGCCGAGGGCGAGATCAACACGGTTGCTCTCGCGCCCGATGGCAAACACGCTTTGGCGGGCGGCTCGACCGGGTTTAGCTTCGGCCCCGGTTTCGCGGCCTACCTGTTCGACATCGAGCGCCAGGCGATGATCGGCCGTCTCGCCGGCCTGCCCGCCGCGATCATGGACATCGACTACGCGCCGAGCGGCAAGAGCTTCGTGATTGGCTTCGCCAAGACAGCCGGCGTCCGTCTCTATGACGGCAGCGGCAAGCTGCTCACCGAGGACCACGATTACGGCGATCGTGTCAGTGCGATCGCTTTCGCCCCGGACGATCGCTTCGCAGTCAGCTCCTATGATGGGCAGATTCGGCTCTATGACGCCGCCGGTCGGCGCGTCGCCGCCGCGCGCGCGCCTGGCGGCAAGCGGCCGTCATCCCTCGCCTTCTCGCCCGACGGGACGCAGCTTGCGATCGGCTATGACGACGCGGCACGCGTCGATCTGCTGGCCGCCGACACGCTAAAGCCGAAAGCCCAGCCGCGCGTCGGCGATCTGCAAGCCGGCGCGCTGAGCGCGGTCGGGTGGACCGGAACCGCCACAGCGCCGGTGTTGCTTGCGGGCGGCAGCGTGCGCAATCGCGACGATGCCGTGATCGTGCGCCGCTGGGCGAAAGGCGGCGAAGGCGCGGCGACCGATGTTGCGGTCGGGCGCGACCTCGTCACGCGCGTCTCTGGCTTGCCCGACGGCGCGCTCGTCTTCACCACGGCCGATCCCGCCTGGGGCGTCATCGGCGCCAACGGCAAGGTTGTCTATCGCCATGGCAGCCCGATCAACGATTTCCGGGTCATGGGTTATCGCCGTTTCGACGTGGCGCCCGACGGCCTCACTCTCGCTTTCAGCCCGGCCGCGCCCAGCAGCCAAGCAGGGGGCAATTCGGTCTATCGCTTCGATCTGCGCGCGCGCAAATTGACGAAGCTCACCGCCAGCCAAGCGGCGCAGCGCCTCGGTCCGCCGCCGTCGCCCGTCGTGACGCGCATGAGCGGCTTTAATACCAACACTCCAGTGCTCAACGGCCATGCGCTCGCTTTGCCCGCACTGGAACTGGCGCGCAGCGCCGCGGCGCTTGGCGACAACGTCGCGGTCGGCACCGATTTCAATATCCGGCTCTTCGATCAGAACGGCCGCGAGATCGCGGCCGCGCATACCGTGGCCGCACCGGTCTGGTCGCTCGCCAGCGCCGGCGACAAGCTGCTGATCGCCGCGCTCGGCGACGGCACTTTCCGCTGGTATGCGCTGCAAGGCACAACGCTGACATCGATCGCCGACCTGTTTGTCGCCGCCGACGACCGGCGCTGGGTGATCTGGACAAACGAAGGCTTTTTCGATCATGCCGACATCGGCGGCAAGGAACTGGTTGGCTATCAGCTCAATCACGGCAAGAGCGATGCGCCCGAATTCGTCGGCTTCGATCAGCTTTACCGCGCTTTCTACGCGCCGGACGTCGTCTTGGCCCGGCTGCAGGGCCAAACCGCCGCGACGCAGCAGCGCCTGGGCGCGATCGGCGACGTGCGCAGCTTTCTGCAAGCCAGCAAGCTACCGGCGCTGCAGTGGACCGCCGCTTGCGTCAACGGGAATTGCACGCCGCTCGATCCGGGCAAGAGCATCCGTTTGTCGCCCGATATCGCAGCGCAAGCCCAGGCCGCTTTCGTCAATGCGAGCCTGCCGCCCGGCACCAGCACGCTGACGTTGCGCTATCGCATCACCGACCGCGGCAGCGGCATCGGGCCGAGCGATCTCTTTATCAATGGCCGGAATGCCGGCCGGCTCTCGGCCGACGAAGTTGCCGCGGGGCTGAAGGCGGTGGCCGGCAGCGCCGCCAAAGAGGGCGAGCGGGCGGTGAAGCTCGATCCCGGCGTCAATACGATCGAGTTGCGCGTTTATGATAAGGATGAGCGTAGCTACGCCGTTTCCGACGCCGTCACGCTGTTCTCCCCGGTCCCCCCGCCGCCCAAGCCGCGACTATTCGTGCTCGCCGCCGGGATCAACAATTACGTCGCCCCCGCGCCGCAACTCGACCTCGCGGTGACGGACGCGAAATCCTTTGTCGCCGCCGTCCGCCAGGGCGCCCAGCCGCTCTATCGCGAAGTCGATGCTTATGAGCTCTATGACGATCAGGCGACAGCGGCCGGCATCGGCAAGGCGCTCGACGATATCGCGAGCAAGGCCGAGTCGACCGACGTGCTGCTGGTCTATCTTTCGGGGCACGGCGAGCAGGTCGATAGCGACTACTATTTCATCACCCAGGATTTCCGTATGCCATCCGCGGACGACGACGCGGCGGTCGAGGACGCGATCAAGAAGCAGGGCCTCAGCGGCGAGGACCTCGTCACCCATCTCGGAAAGATCGGGACCAAGAACGGCTTCCTCTTCCTCGATACGTGCCATGCCGGGGCGATCAGGCTGGACACCGGCCCAGCGCGCATCAACCAGGAAAGCGGTCGCTATATCCTGGTCGCCTCGCAAAGCATCCAGGAAGCGCTCGATTCCTACGACGGAAAGAATGGCGTCTTCGCTTACGCGGTGCTTCAAGGGCTGAACGGTAAGGCCCGTCCTGCGGCAATCGGTCCGGTCGACGATATCGATCTCGGCTTTTATGTCGCCAATCAAGTGGAGACTCTAGCCAAGCAGAAGAATCACGATCAGAGCTCGAGCTTCAAGATCTCGGCTGAGGACGCGCGGCGTTTTCCGATCGGTCAGCCGCCCTGAGACAGGCCACGGTGTGACGCGTGTTTAAGAAAGAAAATAAATGAAAATCATTGCCCTGGAAGAACACATTACGACACCACTTTATGCGGAGAAAGAGGTCGTCACGCCGCGTCGGCGGCAATCGATGATCGATCGCAGCCAGCGCGTCGGGCATGACGTGACTGCCGAGCTGCTGAACGTCTCGAACACCCGCATCGCCGCGATGAACGAGGCCGGGATCGACTTCCAAATCCTCTCGATGACCATGCCGGGGCCCCAGGGCCTGCCGGCGGATGAGGCGATCGCGGTCGCACGCGACGCCAATGACCGCATGGCCGACGCGGTCAGATCGCATCCCAACCGCTTTGCGGCTTTTGCCTGCCTGCCGACGCCCGATGTCGCTGTCTCGGTCAAGGAATTGCAGCGCACCGTCGCCCTCGGCTTCAAGGGAACGATGATCAACGGCCACACCAACGGCGAATTCCTCGACGACAAGAAATTCTGGCCGATCTTCGAGGCTGCCGAAGGCTTGGACGTACCTGTCTATCTCCACCCCCGCGACATTCCCGCAAAAGCGGCATTTTATTTCGACGGCTTCCCCGAGATCGCAACCGCAGCCTGCGGTTTCACCATCGATACCACGATACATTTCATGCGTATGGTCTTCGGCGGGGTGTTCGAAGCCTTCCCGAAGCTCAAATTCCTCCTCGGCCATCTCGGCGAAGGCCTGCCGTTCGTGCTCGACCGGATCGAGGACCACACGGCCCTCGCCACCAAGCGCCGCGGCTTCAAAAAGACCTTCGCCGAGACGATGCTCGAGAATGTCTGGGTGACGACCAGCGGCAATTTCTCGCCGCCGGCCCTGCGCTGCACGGTCGACGTGCTTGGCATCGACCGGGTGATGTTCTCGGTCGATTGGCCCTATGAATCGAACAAAGTCGGCATGGCCTTCTTCAATAAGCTCGATATGGCGCCGGCGGATCGCGAGAAGCTCGCGCACGGCACCGCGGAGCGGCTGCTGAAGCTCTAATTTTCGGGTTGCGGAACCCGCCTTCGATCCCGGTGTTGCGGATGTGGGAAGCCGGAGTTTCGACCGGCTCCCTGGCCAAAAATCGACTCATGGGTTGTGGACGGAGGTCGCGATGCCTTTTGATGGAAGGGATTATTCCACACGCATCGATGCTCTGGAGAAGATCGATCGTGTGATCGACCAGTTGCCGAGCGAGGAGCGATGGTGCAAGGGCGCGCTTTACACGGTCGATGGCCGACGCTGCATCCTCGGCGCCATGCAGGCGGTCAACGGGGCGATGGTCTTGAAACAGCCGATCCTGCAGGCGATCCAAGAAGTAACCGGCCGACGCTACACGGCGATCGAGACCTTCAACGACCGCCGTACGACCACCTACGCGCAGGTCGTCTCGGTGCTGCATCGCGCGCGCCAAGACATCATTGAAGGCAGCGCGGGCCGCGATCCCAGCGCCGCCTCGCAGAAATCATGGCTGAGGCGGCTGGTCAGCGCCTGATCGACGCAGCTCAAATTTCGCTGATGGGCGCTGAAAGCGCCCGTCAGACCATCGCGCCGATCACCGAAGCGAGCTTGTCGAGCGCGTAAGGCTTGTCGAGCCGCGGCAGGCCCGAATCGTCCTGTGCCGCGAGTTCGGCATAGCCGCTCGCCAGCACGATCGGTAGATTAGGCCGGGTCTCGCGGATGCGCTTCGCCAATTCCTTCCCGGTCATGCCGGGCATCGCATAGTCGGTGATCACAAGATCGACGCTCGTGTTGGCGCCGAGCATTTCGAGCGCGCGTCCCCCGGAGGAGGCGACTCTGACCCGATGCCCGAGCACTTCGAGCATGCCGACGGTCGTCTCGGCGACCATCGGATCGTCGTCGACCAGCAGGATGCTGCAAGCGCGCGTCCTCGCATAGTCGTTGTTCGCGACCGCGGCTGCCGCGCCGAGCACGCGTCGCTCGGCCCCGCCCGCCACCGGCAACCAGAGCTCAACCGTCGTGCCGACGGCGACCCGGCTCAAGATTCCGATGGCTCCGCCCGATTGCTTGGCCATACCGTAGACGCTGGAAAGGCCGAGCCCGGTCCCCTTCCCCAGGCCCTTGGTGGTGAAGAAAGGCTCGGCGGCGCGCTTCAGGGTCGCCTCGTCCATACCCACGCCATTGTCCGTGACGGTGACGCGGACAAACTCACCCGCAATCAGCTCGCGCTGATTATGGGTACCGATCGTCTCGCGGCATGCCGAGATCGCGAGCTTGCCGCCTTCCGGCATGGCATCGCGCGCATTGATCGAGAGGTTGAGGATCGCGAGCTCGAGCTGGTTCGGATCGACGTGGACCAGCGCCAAATCGTCGGGAAAGGATGCGACAAGGTCGATCGTCGGTCCGAGCGTCCGCCGCAACAGGTCGCTCATATCCTCGATCAAACGCGCGACGTCGACCGGCTCCGGCCGCAGCTCTTGGCGCCGCGCGAAGGCAAGCAAGCGCTTCGTCAACGCCGCACCGCGTTCGGCTGCACGGCTCGCGCCGTCGATCAACCGGCGTGATGGATCTTCCTCGCCGACGCGGCGCGCCATCATCTCGAGGTTGCCGAGAATCGCCATCAGCAAATTGTTGAAGTCGTGCGCCAGCCCGCCGGTCAATTGGCCGAGGCTATCGAGCTTCTGCATCTCATGCACTTGCGCCAGTGCCTGCTCACGCTCGGCCGTACGCTCTTCGACGCGCCGCTCCAGCTCGGCATTGGTTTCGGCCAGTTCGGCGGTGCGCGCGGCCACACGCCGCTCGAGTTCGATATTGAGACGCTCGAGATCGCGCGTCTTGCGATAGAGTTCGGCGAAGACACGCACCTTGGCGCGCAGCAGTTCCGGCACGACCGGGACCGGCACGTAATCCGCGGCGCCGTATTCGTAGCCCTTGACGCGGTCGAGATCGGTCATCGCGATCGCCGAGACGAAGATGATCGCGGTCGTCTTGAAGCGCGGATGCTCGCGGATCATGGCCGCGAGCTCGAAACCGTCGAGCTCGGGCATGCAGACATCGATCAGCACGACCGCGATCTCGTGCTTCAAGAGCTGCGTAAAGGCCTCGCGCGCCGAATTCGCCTTGAGGAGAGTCTCGCGGAGCTCGGCGAGAATCACCTCATAGGCCAGGAGCTTGGCCGGCTGGTCATCGACCAGAAGAATGTTGACTTTGTCGTTCTCGGCCATGATTTCAGATGCTCAGCGATGGAGCCACATGCGTAGCGCCGACAGGAGCTGTTCCGTGTTCACCGGCTTTGCGAGGTAGTCCGAGGCACCGGCTTCGAGGCATTTCTCGCGGTCGCCTTTCATCGCCTTCGCGGTGAGCGCGATGATCGGCAAGCGACGGAAGGACGGGTTCTGCCGGATCACGCCCATGGTCTCGTAACCATCCATCTCGGGCATCATGATGTCCATCAGCACGATCGCGACGCCAGGCGTGCTGTCCAACGTCGCGATGGCCTCGCGGCCAGTCGAAGCGGTCAACACCTGCATGCCGCGACGCTCGAGAACCGAGGATAGCGCGAAGATGTTGCGCGCGTCGTCGTCGACCACCAAGACGGTGCGGCCGATCAGATCGTCGTCCGACATGTGCAACCGCTCGAGCATGCGCTGCTTCTCGACCGGCAAATCGCCAACCACGCGATGGAGGAAGAGCGCCGTTTCGTCGAGCAGCCGCTCGGGCGATTCGACGCCCTTTACCACGACGCTGCGCGCCATCGTGTGGAGCTGCGCATCCTCTTCGGGCGAGAGCTCACGGCCGGTGAAGACGATGATCGGAAGGTCGGCGAGCCGGCTGTCGTCCTTCATCTGCTCGAGCAGGTCGAACCCCGACATGTCGGGCAAGCGCAGGTCGAGAACGACGCAATCGACGTCCTGCACGCGCAACGCCGCGAGCGCCTCGCTGCCGGTCTCGACCGAGACGATTTCGATATCGTCGTGGCCCAAAAGCTCGGTGATGCTCATGCGCTCGTCCGGATTGTCCTCGACGACCAGCAAGCGCTTGCGGCGCGGCGTCGTGTACTCCTTGATGCGATTGAGCGCCTCTTCGAGGCCTTCCGGCGTCGTCGGCTTGTTGATGAAGGAGAAAGCACCGCGCGACAGCCCGTGCTGGCGATCTTCATCGAGGGTCACGATCTGCACCGGGATGTGCCGCGTTGCCGGATCCTGCTTCAATTGGCCGAGCACGCTCCAGCCGAGCATGTCGGGCAGGAACACGTCGAGCGACACGGCATAGGGCTTGTACTCGCGCGCCAACGTCAGCGCATCGGCGCCGCGCATCGCGACGAGGACCTTGAGCCCTTTGTCGTGCGCGAGATCGGCCATGATCCGGGCGTAATGCGGATCGTCCTCGACGATCAGCAACACCGGCTCGCCTGGCTCCAGACTGTCGCGGTCGTCGGCCACCTGCTCGGCCGCCGCTTCGAGCCGCGCGTTGTTGAGCATGACCGCCGAGGGCGCCGCGATCGCGGGCGAGACCGCGGCGTCGCCGGCGACCAACCGTCGCTGCGCCGCGGCCGGGCCTTTGTAGTTGAGCGGCAGGTAGAGGACGAAGGTGCTGCCGACGCCAGGCACGGACCGGAGTTGGATTTCGCCACCAAGCAGATTGGCGAGCTCGCGGCTGATCGCAAGACCGAGACCGGTGCCGCCATATTTGCGGCTGGTCGAAGCATCGGCCTGCTGGAAGGCCTCGAAGATCAGCTTCTGTTTTTCGGTCGCGATACCGATCCCGGTATCCGACACTTCGAACGAGACGACCATCGCCTCGAAGGAGAGCGTCGGGTGGTCGGGGCTCCAGCCTTGATCGGCAACACTGATGGAGAGCTTCACGCGGCCATGCTCGGTGAACTTGAACGCGTTCGACAGCAGGTTCTTGAGCACCTGCTGCAGACGCTTGGAGTCGGTGACCATGCCGCGCGGCAGCTTGTTGTCGAGGCTGAGCTCGAAAGCGAGCTTGCGGCTCTCGGCCTCGTGGCGGAAAGGCAGCGCCACCATGTCGGCCAGATTGACAAAGGCGATGTCTTCGGCGTTCACCGACACCGTGCCGGATTCGATCTTCGACAGGTCGAGAATGTCGGAGATGAGGTTCAGCAGGTCCGTGCCGGCGGCGTGAATGGTGCGCCCGAATTCGACTTGCTTCGCCGTGAGATTGCCCTCGGGATTGTCGATGAGCTGCTGACCCAAGATCAGGATCGAGTTCAGCGGCGTGCGCAGCTCGTGCGACATATTCGCCAGGAACTCCGACTTGTACTTCGAGGTGAGCGCGAGCTCGGTCGCCTTTTCTTCGATCGCGCGCCGCGCCTGCTCGATTTCCTGGTTCTTCCTTTCGACTTCGACGTTGCGCTCGGCAAGCTGCTGCGCCTTCTGCTCGAGCTGCTCGTTGGTCTGCTGCAACTCGCGCTGGCGGGTCTGCAACTCGGTGGCAAGCTGCTGCGACTGTTTCAACAGCGCCTCGGTCTGCATCGTCGCTTCGATCGAGTTCAGCACGATGCCGCTCGAGGCGGTGAGCTGATCGAGGAAGGATATCTGCAGATCGGTGAACGCGTACATCGAGCTGAGTTCGATCACCGCTTTGACCTGGCCCTCGAAAAGGATCGGCAGCACGATGATGTTCCGCGGCAGCACTTTGAGCAGCGCGGAGCCGATCGGCACCACGTTGTCGGGAACGTCGGTGATCAAGAGGCGGCGCGCATCGGCAGCGCATTGACCGATCAACCCCTCGCCGGTCATCAACCGCTCGGGATGCCCCTCACCCGGCCGTTGATCGGCGTAGCTCGCCAAGAGGCGCAGGCTCGGCGCGCCTTCGGTCTGCACCAGGTACATGACGCCGGTTTGCGCGTTGACCAGCGGCGCCAATTCGGAGAGCAGCATGCGCCCGACCACCGCGAGGTCGCGCTGGCCCTGGAGCATGTTGGTGAAGCGCGCCAGGTTGGTCTTGAGCCAATCCTGCTCCTTGTTGCGGTCCGTCGTGAGACGAAGGTTGTCGATCATCGTGTTGATGTTGTCTTTGAGCTCGGCGACTTCGCCGCGGGCAGAGACTTGGATCGACCGGGTCAAGTCGCCCTTGGTCACGGCGGTCGCCACTTCGGCGATCGCGCGCACCTGCGTGGTCAGGTTTGCGGCCAGCAGATTGACGTTACCGGTCAAGTCCTTCCAGGTACCGGCGGCGCCCGGCACATTGGCCTGGCCGCCGAGACGGCCTTCAACGCCGACCTCGCGCGCGACCGTCGTCACCTGCTCGGCGAAGGTGCCGAGCGTGTTGGTCATGTCGTTGATGGTCTCGGCCAGCGCCGCGACCTCGCCCATCGACTTCACGGTCAGCTTCTGTCGCAGATCGCCGGTCGCGACGGCGGTCACCACCTTGACGATGCCGCGCACCTGCTCGGTCAGGTTGGCGGCCATGACGTTGACCGTATCGGTCAAGTCCTTCCAGGTGCCGGCGACGCCGGGCACGACCGCCTGGCCGCCGAGCTTGCCCTCGGTGCCGACTTCGCGCGCGACGCGCGTCACCTCGGCGGCGAAGGCGTTGAGCTGATCGACCATCGTGTTGAGCGTGTTCTTGAGCTCGAGGACTTCGCCCGACACGTTGACGGTGATCTTCTTCGACAAGTCGCCGCGCGCCACCGAGGTTGCGACTTCGGCGATGTTACGCACTTGCGTGGTCAGGTTCGCGGCCAGCAGGTTGACGTTGTCGGTCAAATCCTTCCACGTGCCGGCGACGCCGTGCACATTGGCTTGGCCGCCAAGCTTACCTTCGGTGCCGACCTCGCGCGCCACGCGCGTCACTTCGGCGGCGAAAGAGCGCAGCTGCTCGACCATCGTGTTGAGCGTCTCTTTGAGCTGCAGGATCTCGCCACGCACGTCGACGGTGATCTTCTTCGACAAATCGCCATTGGCGATGGCGGTCGCGACTTCGGCGATGTTGCGCACCTGACCGGTCAGGTTCGACGCCATGAAGTTCACGCTATCGGTCAAATCCTTCCACGTGCCGGCGACGCCCGGCACGTTGGCCTGACCGCCGAGACGGCCTTCAGTGCCCACTTCACGCGCCACGCGCGTCACTTCCGAAGCGAAGCCGTTGAGCTGATCCACCATCGTGTTGATGGTGTTCTTCAACTCCAGGATTTCACCTTTCACGTCGACGGTGATCTTGCGCGACAAGTCGCCGCGCGCGACGGCGGTCGTCACTTCGGCGATGTTGCGCACCTGGCCCGTCAGGTTCGAGGCCATGAAGTTGACGTTGTCGGTCAAGTCTTTCCAGGTGCCGGCGACGCCCGGCACGTTGGCCTGACCGCCGAGCTTGCCTTCGGTGCCGACCTCGCGCGCGACGCGCGTCACTTCGCCGGCGAAGCGATTGAGCTGGTCCACCATCGTGTTGAGGGTTTCTTTGAGCTGCAAAATCTCGCCGCGGACGTCGACGGTGATCTTGCGCGACAAGTCGCCGTTGGCGATGGCGGTCGCGACTTCGGCGATATTGCGCACCTGGCCGGTCAAGTTGCCGGCCATGAAGTTGACGCTGTCGGTCAAGTCCTTCCACGTGCCTGCGACGCCGGGGACCGTGGCCTGACCGCCGAGCTTCCCTTCGGTGCCGACTTCGCGCGCGACGCGCGTCACTTCGCCGGCGAAGGCGTTGAGCTGATCCACCATCGTGTTGATGGTATTTTTCAGCTCCAGGATTTCGCCTTTCACGTCGACGGTGATCTTGCGCGACAAGTCGCCGCGCGCGACGGCGGTCGTCACCTCGGCGATGTTGCGCACCTGACCGGTCAGGTTCGAGGCCATGAAGTTGACGTTGTCGGTCAGGTCTTTCCAGGTACCGGCAACGCCCTTCACTTGCGCCTGACCGCCGAGCTTGCCTTCGGTGCCGACTTCGCGCGCGACGCGCGTCACTTCGCCGGCGAAAGCGTTAAGCTGGTCGACCATCGTGTTGATTGTGTCCTTGAGCTGTAGGATTTCGCCCGACACGTTGACGGTGATCTTCTTCGACAGATCGCCATTGGCGATGGCGGTCGAGACCTCGGCGATGTTGCGGACCTGCGCCGTGAGGTTCGACGCCATCGAGTTGACCGAGTCGGTCAAGTCCTTCCAGGTGCCGGCGACGCCGACCACGTTGGCTTGGCCACCCAGTCGGCCGTCGGTGCCAACCTCGCGCGCGACGCGCGTCACTTCCGAGGCGAAAGCGTTGAGCTGGTCGACCATCGTGTTGACGGTTTCTTTGAGCTGCAGGATTTCGCCCGACACCGACACGGTGATCTTTTTCGACAAGTCGCCGCGCGCGATGGCCGTCGCGACTTCGGCGATATTGCGCACCTGACCGGTCAGGTTCGAGGCCATGAAGTTGACGTTGTCGGTCAGGTCCTTCCAGGTACCCGCGACGCCGGGCACCATGGCTTGGCCGCCGAGCTTGCCTTCGGTGCCAACCTCACGCGCGACGCGCGTCACTTCGGCGGCGAAGGCGTTCAATTGATCGACCATCGTATTGATGGTGTCTTTCAATTCGAGGATCTCGCCACGCACGTCGACGGTGATCTTGCGCGACAAGTCGCCGCGCGCCACGGCGGTGGTCACTTGCGCGATATTGCGCACCTGGTCGGTGAGGTTGCCGCACATCGCGTTGACGGAATCGGTCAAATCCTTCCAGGTGCCGGCGACGCCCGGCACGATCGCCTGGCCGCCGAGCTTGCCTTCGGTGCCGACCTCGCGCGCGACGCGCGTCACTTCCGAGGCGAAGGAGCGCAACTGGTCCACCATCGTGTTGATGGCTTCCTTCAGTTGTAGGATTTCGCCACGCACGTCGACGGTGATCTTCTTCGACAGATCGCCGTTGGCGACGGCGATCGTCACCTCGGCGATGTTGCGAACCTGGGCGGTCAGGTTCGACGCCATCGAGTTCACGCTTTCGGTCAGGTCTTTCCAAACGCCTGTGACTTCGCTCACCTGCGCCTGGCCGCCGAGCTTACCGTCGGTGCCGACTTCGCGCGCGACGCGCGTCACTTCCGAGGTGAAGACGCTGAGCTGGCTCACCATCGTGTTCACGATCGTCGCCGAGGTGAGAAACTCGCCTTCGAGCGGCCGGCCATCGGCTTCGAGCGGCACGGTCTGCAGCAGATCGCCGCGTGCCACGGCCGCGATCGATCGTGTCACCGCGTTGTTGAGCCAGAGGAGATCGTCGATCAGCGAATTGACCGAGGTCTCCATCCCCGCCCATGCGCCGCCGGCCACGCCGAGTTTCAAACGCTGGCGCGTGCGGCCTTGCCGGCCAACCGCTTGGCCGACGAATTCCAGCTGCTGCGCCATCCGCTCATTGGCGCTGACGATCTCGTTGAATGCGTCGGCGACTTTGCCGGAAAGACCGTCGAGATCGTTCGGCAAGCGCACCGAGAAATCGCCATTGCGCATTGCCTGCATCGCCTGCAGCAGAATGCGCATATCGAGCCCGCCGGGGCCGCCGCCATGGCCATTTTTCGACTTCTTGGGAACGAAGGGAGCTGTCGAGGAAAGAGGCGATTCTGTGGCGAGACCGGCGCTGCCGGCCTCGAGTTGCGAACGGACGGCACGTGCCACGGAAATCCCCTTTTTCCTGAAAATACGGCTGGATTATTCAGGTCGAAATGTGGCGTTACATCGCCCCAATTGTGGCGATTTGGGGACGGCCCGTTGCGAACGAAAAAGTTCCGTTAGCGCAGGCTTAAGCCTACTGGCGCTTAAACCTGCTCGCGGTCGTGACCGCGATTCCGGGCCGGCCGGTGCGATGGTATTGCTCGATCAGCGCCTTCGTATAGTCGTCGGCATTGACCGTCGGATAGCGCGGCGGATTGTCGGGTCCCCGACATGACGGCAGGCAACTGATCTCCGCGGTCGAAGGTGGACCGACGAAGAACGACACGGAAAGCCGCTCATTGCCGCTGAAATTCGCCACGCGGTGCAGGTTCGAGGTGTAGAGATCGTTGGTCGCGAGCGCGACAAGGTCACCGATATTGACGATCACCGTGCCGGGGATCGGCGTCACATCGATCCACTGGCCGGCGGCATTGCGCACCTGTAGCCCGCCGTTTTCGTCTTGCACCACGACGGTGAAGGAGCCGTAGTCCGTGTGCGGCGAGAAGCTCCATTGCGTCCGGTCCAAGGTCGCGCGGTCGAGCGGCGGATAGTAATTGTAGACCATGGTGCTGCCGAACCGGCCATTCTCGCGCTCGAAATAGGCCTCATCGAGACCAAGGCTGCGCGCCAACGCGAAGCCGAGGCGCTGGATCAGGCCGACACTCTTGCACTGCACATCCGTGATGAAGCGGCGGAAGCCCGGCAGCGCGGCCTCTTCCGGCCATTGATGCGGTCCCGGGGGAAAAGCGTCGCGATGCTCGGCTTCGCTCAAGGCGAATTCGCGCGCGAAATAGAGCCGCTCCTTGAGGTCTGGCGCTTTGTCCTTGTTCGCATCCGGATTAAGCCCGCCCGGCGGCACATAGCCGCGACCGGGATCATTCTTCCAAAACAACTTATCCTTTTCGGCACGCGGCAAATGAAAGAAACGCAGCCCCCACTCAAGGAGCGCTTGCAGTTCGGCCGCGCTGAAGCCATGCCCTGTGGCATAAAAGAAGCCGATATCGATCGAGGCTCGGCGGATCTGGCTGGCGGCTTCATCGCGTGCGGCATCGCTGCCGCTTTGCATGAAAGGCGCGATATCGATGACGGGCAAACGGACGAGATCGTTGCGCGCAACGCCTTGACGCAGGTAGCGATTGTCGAAATCGCCGAAGGCATCGATCGCGCCGTCGCTGATCGGATCGATCGTCGTCGCGGTCTCTTGTGTTGCCATCCCCGTCTCCATCCCCGCTAGGTCGGCAAGCTTATCCCCTCGCCGACGCGACTTCCAAGTCCATCGGAACCCGAACCTTGGCAGCGGGTTTAGGGAAACAGTGTGGCGCCACGAATGCGCCTTCCCGTCTCATTGCACGCGGAGAAATGTCATGAAGAAGAGCTTTATGTATGTGGCGGCCATCGCCTTGCTGACGGCGGGCACCGCTTTTGCCCAATCGGCTTCGCCGGGCGCGAATGGCTCGACGATCAATAATTCGACGCCGACTCCAGCGGCGAAAGGCGCGGCGGAAGGCGCACCCCGGGCCAGCGACCAGTCCGGCACCATGATGAATCAGTCGGGCTCGATGAATAAATCGGGCGACGCGAGCAACATGGGCTCGAGCAGCAGCATGAATCAGTCGAGCGACATGAATCAATCTGCCGGCGCGTCGAAGAGCTCGTCGAACAAATCGAAGGCCCGGGTTCACCATGTCGCGAGCAATCGCATGCGCGGCAGCGACTCGAAAGAGAACCAAGAGACGATGCAGCTCAATCGTCAGCAGCTCGCCGGCGACAGCAACATGGGCGGCATGAATGGCATGAGCTCGTCGGGCGGCAATTCCTTCGACAGCGGCTCGCCACAGCAGGCCCAGGCCGGCGGCGCGAATTGCACGCCGGACAATATGAGCTGCGGCACTGCGCGTCAGAACCCGGCGATCAATTCGTCGCCGCAACAGCGTACGTATGGCACGCAGCAGCAGTAATGGTCTTAGCGGCGAAGGCCTGCCTTCGCTCAGCACCTGAAGCTGAAAGGCCGGCCCTGGCACAAAGTCAGGCGCCGGCCTTTTGCGTTGCCAAGACTTCTACGGCTGTCGAGATGCACCGACGCCCGCAGCGGCCAACTCGCGCGCGAGCCTGCCGCTGACCCAAGCACCGAACATCCGGAAATCGCTCACCAGCGACCACAACGGATAACGGAACGTCGCGGGATGGTTGTGCTCGCTGATAAAGTGGCCGATCCACGCCGGTGCATAGCCGAGGATAACCGATGCCAATAGGAGCCAGGGCTGGCGCAGGATCGCCGCTGCAAGCAAGCAGAGAACCGTGCAACTCGTGCCGAGGTAATGCCAAGCGCGTGTCGCCGGCTTTGCATGCTCCCGCAAATAATAGCGCCAGAACTCGGAATAGGACGCGATCCGGGCGGATTCCACAGTCGATTTGCCAATCCCTGCAATGCAAACGCGGCATGGTCGCCATGTCCAGCGGGGGCAACGTCCAAGCCGAGAACTAGGTTATCTCTAAAAGCATGACCTGAGCCAGCGTTGCCTATAAAATGGATGTGACGCCGTTGCCGGCTAGGGAGAAAAGCACGAGCATTGAGATGATGAACGACAGCGAAATCAAAGGGCGTGTCGGTGGCGCCTCCTGGTCGGTCGAGGACATTGCTTATGGCACGGTCGATGCCTCGCTGATCCACGACAACGCCGAACTCTTCTACCTGCTCGCCGCCGCCTCTTTCGTCGAGATCACCTCGGATCTCTACACGCGCAATCTCATCGAGTTCTATCAAGGCAATCCCGAGGTCGAGAACTGGCTCGCCAATTATTGGGAGCAGGAAGAGCTTCAGCACGGCGTGGCGCTGAAGCGCTATGTGCAGACGGTGTGGCCCGAATTCGATTGGGAGGGTGCCTATCGCGGCTTCTTCGACGAATATGGCCGCGCTTGCACGATGGAGGCGCTCGCCGAGAACCGCACCCTCGAGATGGTGGCGCGCTGCGTCGTCGAGACGGGCACCTCTTCTTTCTATCGCACGCTGTCGGAAGCCGCTCCCGAGCCGGTGCTGAAGGAGATCACCGCGAATATTAGTTTGGACGAAGTACGCCATTACAAGCACTTCTATCGCTATTTCCTCGACTACAAGGATCGCGAGCGGCCGGGCCGCGTCGCCATCCTACGCCAACTCTGGAAGCGCAGTACCGATGTGAAGGCCGAGGACGCGTATATCGCCTTCAAGCACGTCTTCCTGACGCGCAATCCGGGCGAGGCGTTCACGGAAGAGGCCTATGACGAATTCCGCGCCAGCTTCCGGCGCATCGGGCGCACCAATTTTCCCTATGAGATGGCGGTAAAGATGATCTTGAAACCGCTCGATCTCAGCGCGCCGGTCGGCCGCGTCGTCCAGCCCGCCGTCGAGACAACGGCGCGCTTCCTGTTCTCGATCTAGAGAGCGACAAAAGCGGGCAACCGAGGTAGCAGCCGAGTTGGTTCCTGGGCTCCTGCTTCCGCAGAATGACGTGGAGAGGGGAGTGCGCCTGCCGTGACCGATGCGACGCGAGACGTTGCCGTCCCGCGCTTTCCCGTCCTCGTCGTACTCGTGCCGTTCGCACTGGTTTTCGCGCTCTGCAATTACTACCGCACCGTCAACGCGGTGCTCGCGCCTTATCTGATCGCGCAGCTCAGCCTCAGCGCCGGCCAACTCGGCCTGCTGATCTCGGTCTACTTTCTCGTCTCCGCGCTCTTCCAGGCACCGCTCGGCCTGCTCATGGATCGCTTCGGGCCGCGGCGCGTGCAAGCGGTGCTCATCGTCGTCGCGGGCATCGGTGCCATCATCTTCGCGCTCGGCGCAAGCTGGCAGGTGCTGATCACCGGCCGCGTCATCATGGGAATCGGTGCGGCCGGCGGGCTGATGACCTCGATCCAGGCGGTGACGCTCTGGTTCCCGTCGTCACGCTGGCCTTTCTTCAACGGCTTTGTCATGAGCCTCGGCGCGCTTGGATCGCTCAGCGCAACGCTGCCGACGCAATATCTGCTCTATCTCCTCGACTGGCATCATCTGCTCGTCGCCGTCGCCATCATCAGTTTCATCGGCTCGGTGGCGTTGTTGGCGATCGTGCCGGAGAAGCGCAAAGCGCCGAAAGGCGAAACGCTCGGCGACCAGCTCAAGGGGATGGCGGCGATCTACCGCGACCGGTTGTTCTGGCGTTTCGCACCGCTCTATCTCTCGACTACCGGCAGCACGATGGCGTTCCAAAGCTTGTGGGCAGGGCCGTGGTTGCATGACGTCGGCGCGCTCGACGCGCAATCCGTCGCCAGCCATCTCCTGATGCTGAGTCTCCTGCAAATCGCGAGCTATTTCCTCGTCGGCTTCATGGCGACCGAGCTCGGCAAACGCAAAGTGCCGCTGACGCGCATCGTGCAGATCGGCTCGGCGCTCTATATCGGCACGCTGACGCCGCTGCTCCTCCCGACCGGTGTCGGCATGTGGAGCGTGATCCTCGGCATCGGATTGATCTCCAACGTCAACACGCTGTGCTATCCGATCCTATCGCAATATTTTCCCGCGGCGATGACTGGCCGTGCGACGACAGCGCTCAATTCCTTCTTCTTCGTCGGCGCCTTCGTCGTGCAATTCGCCATCGGCCTCGTTATCGATCTCGTGCCCGCCGCCGAGCCGGGACACTACCCCGCCATCGCCTACCAGCTTGCTTTCGCGGTGATGATCGCCCTGCAGCTTTGCGGCTGGGCGTGGTGCTTGATCGCGCCGCGCAAGCTGCACGCGATGGCCGGCGTCGCCGAGCCCAGACAATGAGCACCATCATCGCCATCCGTCACCTCGTCTTCGAGGATCTCGGCAGCTTCGAGGGCGTGCTCAAGGCACGCGGCCACGACATTCGCTACATCGATGCCGTGACCGACGACCTCGCGGCGTTGCCGCATGACGCGCCGGCGCCGCTCTTCGTGCTCGGGGGGCCGATCGGCGCTTACGAGGAAGCGCTTTATCCCTTCCTCAGAGACGAGCTCCGCTTCATTGAAAAGCGCTTCGCCGCGAAACTTCCGATCTTCGGCATCTGCCTTGGCGCGCAACTCATGGCGCGAGCGCTCGGCGCGCGCGTCTATCCGGCAAAGGCAAAAGAGCTCGGCTGGGCACCGATCTCGCTGGCCGACGCCGGACAGCGCAGCGTGCTCGCGCCGCTCGGCAGCGGGCCGGTGCTGCATTGGCATGGCGACACCTTCGACCTGCCGCATAGTGCGACGCGCCTCGCATCGACCGCGATATGCGAGAACCAGGCATTCAGCCTCGGCACCCACGCGCTGGCGCTACAATTCCACGTCGAGGCCGAAGCGAAAGGCCTCGAGCGCTGGTATGTCGGCCATACGATGGAGCTTGCCGCCGAGAAGATCGCCGTGCCCACGCTGCGCATCCAGACGCAAGAACGCGCGCCCGCCGCGGCCGCGCGCGGCAACGCCTGTCTCACCGCCTGGCTCGACGCGCTCTAGGAGGCGACACGGGCGACGTTGTAGGATGCGCGGCAAATAAGGAAACACAGATGCCGCTCGATAATCCCATCCCGCAAAACGATCTTCGCGAATTCATCAAGGCCGTCGAGACCAAAGGCGAGCTGGCGCGCGTCAAGGATGCGCATTGGGATCGCGAGCTTGGCGCTGTCGCCGAAGTGCTCTATCGCCAGAAGGTCGAGAAGTCGCCGATGCTGCTCTTCGACGCGATTCCCGACTATCCGAAGAACTATCAATGCCTCTACGGCATGTTCGGCTCGCCCTACCGCCTTGCTCTGGTGCTCGGCATGGAGCCGACCCTGTCGAACGACCGCAAGGAAATGCTCGATCATTTCCGCAAGCAGATCAAGAAGAGCTTCAAGCGCATCGCGCCGAAGATGGTCGATAGCGGCCCGATCACCGAGAACATCGTGCGCGACAACGAAGTCGACATGCTGAAATTCCCGGTGCCGATCCATCACGAGGACGATGGCGGCCGCTACATCGGTACGGCTTGCGGCATCGTCACACGCGATCCCGATACCGGCCGCATCAATGTCGGCACCTATCGCGTGCAGGTGAAGAGCGGCAATACCTGCGCCTCTTACATCTCGAACGGCAAGCAAGGCCGCATCCACCGCGACAAATATCTGAAAGCCGGCAAACCTTGCCCGGTCGCGATCATCGTCGGCTGCGATCCGATCACTTATCTCGCCGCTGGCTACACCATGCCCGACGCGATGCCCGAATACGAGTGGGCCGGCGGGCTCATGGATCGGCCGATCGAGCTGGTCAGCGGCGAGGTTACCGGCCTGCCCTTCCCAGCCCGCGCCGAGATCGTCCTCGAAGGCGAGATCTCGCCGACCGAGACGACGCTCGAAGGACCGTTTGGCGAATGGCACGGTTATTACGCCGGCGAGGCGAAAGACGAGCCGCTGATCCGCATCAAGCGCATCTATCACCGCAACGATCCGATCCTCACCTGCGCCGCGTCGAACAAGCCACCGCATTCGCATCTCTTCGAGCGCTGCTTCCTGCGCTCGGCGGCGCTCCTTGATGCGCTCGACGGTGCCGGCATTCCCGACGTCCAAGGCGCTTGGCTGCATCAGGCGGGCGCCGGCCGCACCTTCTGCGTTGTCTCGATCAAGCAGCGTTATCACGGCCATTCGACGCAGGTCGGACTGGTCGCAAGCCAAGTCGCGTCGGTCGGCTACATCAGCCGCTGGATCGTGGTCGTCGACGACGATGTCGACCCGACCGACATCCACGACGTGATCTGGGCGATGGGTACGCGATGCGATCCCAAGACGCGCACGACCATGCTCGATAATTGCTGGTCATCGCGGCTCGACACAATGGTGTTCGACTATTCGAAGCTCACCAATTCGCGCATGGTGATCGACGCCTGCAAGCCTTACGAGCATTACGACCACTTCCCCAAGGTCGCGATGACATCGCCTGACTTCGCGGCGAAAATCCGCGCCAAATGGCCAGAGCTTTATCGTTAGGCTCGTCCCTCTTCGTCACTCCCGCGAAGCCGACGGTCCACGGAACGAGATGTAGCCTGGATTTCCGCTTTCGCGAAAATGACGGACCAGCAATACGCGCTACGGCCGCACCGGCAGGAACCGCGCGTCGATGATCTGATCGTCGCTCGGCTTGGTTTGCAGCATGCCCATCTCGAGGAAGGAATCCTTCATCAGGGCAATTGCTTGCGGATCGATATGACCGTCGGTCTCGAGCATGCCGATCTGCTCGTCGTAGACGCGCTCCGCGATCGCGCGATCGATATGCAGCACCTGGCTCGCGATCTCCGACGTTTTCTCCCGGTTCACCTTCATGAAGGCGATCGAGGCGAAGAAGCCCTTGAGGAAGCGATCGACGAGCGCCGGGTTCTGATCGATCAGCGGCTTCCGCGCGAACATCATGTGGGCGTGGAAACGTGGTGCGTATTGGCCCATCGTCGTCACCACGCGGCCGATGCCTTTGGCCTCGAGCTGCAGAGCGACCTCGACCGAGGCGACCATTGCGCCGACTTGATGCGTACGCAGCGCCGCGAGATTGGCGTCGCCCGAGCCGAGCGGCGTCGGCGTCACACCGTCTTTGCCCCAACCTTCCTGAAGGGCCATCTGGCGCACCAGCCATTCGCTCACCGAGCCGGTGCCCGAGATGGCGATGCGCTGGCCCTTGAGATCGGCGACCGTTTTGATCGGGGAATCGGCCAAGGTGGCGATCGAGATATTGCGCGGATCGGTCGCAAAAGCGGCGACCGCGCGTGCCGGCTCGCCTTTGGCGACGAAAGCGAGATCGGCGCCGCTTGTCATCGCGAAATCGACGCTGCCCGCGGTCATCGCCTGGTGGAGGCGCGGCGAGTTGCCGAGATCGAGCACTTCGACATCGAGCCCGTACTGGACGAAGATGCCCTGCTGCACGCCGATATCGGCTGGTACGAAAGCCCAGAGCGCCGAGACCGCCTTGCCGACGGCGACGTGATCCGCGGCCCGAGCCGGCGCGACGGCGAGCGCGACGCAGGCGAGAGCGATTGAAACAAAGCGATGCACGCGATTTCCCCGGTTGCTTGACCTATTTTAGCGAGGGCCTAGTCTCGAATCATCATGAGCGATATCGAACAAACCCTTCGTCACCAGGTCGCCGCCGTGTCGTTGCTGCTCAATGCCGAGGACATCCTCGGCTATAGCGGCCATATCAGCGTGCGCATTCCCGGCACCGAGACCTTCCTGATCCAGCCGGTCGATCAGAGCCGGGCGCAGCTCCGGCCCGAGCACCTCCTGGTTTGCGGCATGGACGGGAAATCGCTCGAGCGCTCGAACCGCGCGCGACCACCCTCGGAAGTGTATATCCACACCGAGATTTTCCGCGCCCGGCCCGATGTGAATGCGGTCGCGCATTTCCATCACGATCTCACCACAACCTTCTCGCTGGTCGAAGGCGCGCAACTGATACCGATCAAGAATCACGCGGTGCGGTGGGAGAGCGGCATCCCGACCCACCCCGATCCGAGCCATGTCTCGTCGCCCAAGCTCGGCCGCGGCGTCGCCGAGACCTTGGGGCCGCATCAGGCAATGTTGATCCGCGCGCATGGCCAGGTCGTGGTCGCCGAGGATCTGCCCTCGCTGCTTAGCGACTGCGTACATTTCGTCGAGAACGCGGAAGCGCTCTATCGCGCGGCGACGCTCGGCAAGGTGATGCCGCTGACGCCGAAAGAGATGGCGGCGTTCCATCACGACTTCCGCCGCGACACGCACGCCTCGAAACTCTGGAGCTATTACGTCGGCAAGGGCCTCGACAGCGGCGCGCTGCCACGGGATTGGGCCAAGACCCTGCTCAGCTAGCCCTCGCGGAGGCCGGCCCAAAAGCCCTTGGCAACGGCTAAGGATTCAAATATAATATCTTAATATCTTTATCGCTGAGGCAGCCAAGGGCGCCGATGTCGGTCCATCCGCTCTTCCGGAATCCCAAAGGGAAACAGAGCCCTAGCCGGCCAACCCTGTCGGCGCAGCTTATCGCCGAGGTGCGCCAGGCGCTGTTCGAAAAACGGCTTAAGCCAGGCGATTTCCTCGGCGGTGAGCAAGATATCGCTGATCAGCGCGGCGTCTCGCGCATGGTCGCGCGCGATGCGCTACGGACGCTCGAAGCCTTGGGCATAGTCGAGATCAAAGTTGGTTCAGGCGGCGGCGCCCGCATTGCGCGCGGCGATCCGCGTCGGTTCGCCGAGGCGCTCGCGGTTCAGCTCGAGCTCACCGGTGTCGATGTGTCCGAGATCATGGACGCGCAGCGCGCGGTCGAGACCCTCGCCGCCGAGCTCGCCGCCGAACATGCGACCAAGGCCGATCTTGCACGGCTGAAAGCGCTGCTCGATGCCGGCGATAAAGCGATCGACGACGTCGCCGCTTTCACGCAAAACGGCGCCGAGTTCCACCTCGCGGTCGCCGAAGCCTCGCATAACCGCGTGCTCGCGGTGCAGCTCCAATCGCTGCAGCACGTCTCCTGGCCGAGCCGCAATCCGACCCTCACCCGCGAGGTCGCGCTACACGTGCAATCGGCGCATCGTGATCTCGTCAAATTGATCGAGCTTCACGATCCGAGCGCGGCGCGGCGCTTGATGGACGATCATGTGAAGATGATCCGCGCGCGGCGGGTTGCCGAGCACGGCACCGACACCGCGCTTTTCAACACGTGCTGCTGATATAAGAGGAGGAACCGACATGGATAAATTCATCATCGCACCGCATTTCCGGCTGCAGGAATGGGTCGCCGAGGAAAAGGGCTATTTCAAGGGTGAAGGGCTCGATTACATTTTCCAGGAGACGATGCCCTCCTCCAGCGGCTCCGGCCATCATCTCGGCGACAAGGTCGGCGCCTACCAGACAATCGAAGCCGGCCGCACCTGCAATATCAGCGGCGCCTGCCATTGGACGGTGAACGTCGCCGCGGCCTCGGGCCACGGCAAACTCTACGCCGACGCCTATTCGGTCTCGCCGTCGGCGGTGTTCGTACCGCCGGAATCGCCGATTAAGGAGCCGAAGGATCTGGCGAACGTGCCGATCTCGGTCGGCTATCAATCGGGCAGCCACTACTCGACCATCCAGGCGCTCGAGCAATATCTGCCGCTCGACCAGATCAAGCTGAGCTTCGGGGAAGGCTTGCTATTCAGCCGCATGGAGCAGCTTTTCGACCGCAAGGTTCCGGCGGTCTCGGTGTTCAGCGGTCCCTACTACTTCCTCGAGCAGCTGGGCTTTCGCAAGATCATCGACGCCACTTTCATGATGGCGATGAGCATCAGCGGCAATCCCGACATGGAAGACGTGCGCAAATACTATCGCGCGCTGCGCCGCGCCCAGCGCGACATCGATCTGCGCCCCGAGCTCTACACGCATTACTACAAGAAGGAATTCCCTGCGCGCTTCCATAGCATGATGGATACGCGGCGTTGGGGTCCGGGCGAGCGCATCGTGTTCGAGCCGTACACGAAGGAAGTGTTCGAGGAATCGCGCAAGTGGATCGCCGACCGCGGCATCTTCCCCGACGGAAATCTCGGCACGAATGATTACGAGCACTCGATCGTCACGCTCGAAGCGGCTGAGTAAGACAGATCATCATGGGAGGCACGGAGAGATCACCTCTCCGTGCCCTCTGCGTCTCCGTGGTGAACAATAAAAATTGTTAGGGAGGTTCTGATGATCCGCACGCGGATTTGCGACCTATTGAAAATCGATCATCCCATCGCGCTCGGCGGGATGGGGTCGATCTATGCGCCCGATCTCGTATCAGCCGTCTCCAACGCCGGCGGGCTTGGCGCGATGGGCTGTCATGGCCTTCCGGCAGAGCGTGTCCGCGCCGGCGCCGAAGCCATCCGCGCGAAGACCAACAAGCCTTTTGCCCTCAACTTCCTGCTTTTCTGCGTTCAGGAAGAGCCGTTCGCGGCCGCGCTGCAATTGCGGCCGGCAGCCATTGCTTTTGCCTGGCCGCGCGCCGACCAGGATATCAAGCCCTACATCGATCGCGCGCACGCTAGCGGCGCCAAAGTCACCTTCATGGTCGGTTCGGTGCCGGAAGCGATGCGCGCCGCCAAAGCCGGCGCCGACGTCATCATCGCGCAAGGGACCGAAGGCGGCGGCCACGTGAGCTGGCAGGCCAGCATGCCGCTGATCCCGTCGGTGGTCGACGCGGTCGGGCCGGTACCGGTTCTCGCCGCCGGCGGCATCGCCGATGGCCGCGGCCTCGCCGCGGCGCTGGCGCTCGGTGCCGATGGAGCGCTGCTCGGCACGCGCTTCCTCGCCAGCACGGAATCGCCACTGCATCCGAATTTCAAGCAAGCCATTGTCGACAGCGACGCGCACGAGACATTGCTCAGCGAAATCCCCGATGTCGCGGCCGGCCTCGTCTGGCCAGGTGCAATGTCGCGCTCGAAACGCAACGGCTTCATCGCGCGTTGGGCCGGACGTGAATGGGCGCTGCGGCAGAATCAGGCGCAAGCCCTCGCCGACGTGCAAGCCGCGCGCAAAGACGGCGACATCGACAACGCGCCGCTGTCGATGGGCCAGGATTGCGGCTTGATCCACGACATCGCTCCGGCCGGCGAGCTTGTCGCCCGCATCGCGCGCGATGCCGAGGCGATCCTCAAAGAGAAATTGCCGCGGCTAGTGGCATGATCGAGACTCCGCCGCGGCCTCAGTTCGGCGCGCGGCTTTGCACTTCGCGCCTCTCTTTGGCCAAGCGCATCTCCCGGCGCAGCAGCAAACGACCAGCGAAGACACCGCATACGAAGATGTTGCCCGCCGTGGCCGCCGCTGCGAGCGATGAGAGGTCGTAGCTTCCCCCGGGCCCCATGTGGCGTAGAACGCTCGAAGCCTGCACGAGAAGCATGCCGCTCCAAACCAAGCCGAGATACAGATCGAGGCGCTGACCACGATCTTCGCCGATGCGGCGTAGCTCTTGCCTGTCGGCGCGCAAGGTGGCCCGGATCGACTTTCCGACAATGAACGCGCTGCCGATGATCACGCTCAGGGCGACGATCAGCATTACGTCCGCGATATCCATCATTGCCTCCGCCGAAGCTTGGCCGGCACACTGATCTCGGCGATTTCTTTCAGCGCGCCGTCCGTCGCGGCATCTTGGCGCCCCGACCGGTTACCAAATGACTATCGCTAAAAGATCGAATTGTTTTTGCCCAATCTTCGTATTGCCTCCACTTAAAAGCGATCCGGCGGCGCTCCGGGGGAAGAGCGCCGCCGGATCCTCGGCCGGCGGATTAGTAGACGAGGTTCGCCGGCAACGACAGCGAGCCATAGATGCTGGGGCTCATCTGCGAGGTCTGCATCACCGTCGTCGCCTTGAATTGCGACCATTCGGTCGTGGCCGGATAGGGCTGGCCGCGTAGCTCTTGGCCTTGCGTGGTGTCGGCGCCGGGCTGGCCCGGAAGCGGCATCGATTTCGCGGTTGGCATCGACATCGTGCCGGCATGAGCATCGGCAAAAGGCGCCGCGGCGATGGCGAGAAGCGAAGCAAAAGCAATGGCGGTGGTACGAAGGGTCATGGTTGTCTCTCCTTGGGTCTCGATGGTTGCCGGACGGATCGTCCCTGTCTTCATATTCGTTACGGGCCGGCCGAGGTTACGGATGCAAAAAGATTATTTGACGAGCGGCGGCGCGGCGACAGGCGGCGCCGCCACCCGATCGCGCTCAGTTGATGAGGTTTTCCGGCAAGTCGAGCTCGTCGTAGAGCATCTTGCCGTTCTTCATTTTCATATTGTCGACGGTATAGGCCTTGCCGTCGTGCATCAGCACCATCATGCCGGTCGTCGGCTTGGCGTGCTTCATCAGCTCGCTGGCCGTTGCGGCATTGACCTGGTGCTCGGTCATCATCCCGCCTGATGTCACCATCATCACCATATAGGGCGCGCCGCGCAGCTCCTGACCGACGGTGGTGTCGGCGCCGGGCTGGCCCGGTAGCGGCTGCTGCATATTGTCGGCATTGGCGGCCAAAGGCGCAGCCGCCATCAGTGACGCGCAGGCAAGTGCAAGCATATGCGCACGAATGCTCATGGCTATCTCCCATCGGGTTCGTTTAAGGAAGGATCGGATGTCGAGCCGTCCGCTGGAATCTTCGTCCCCGGACCGACGAAGGTTACAGAGGCGAAAAATTATTTTCCGACCTGGCGAGCCTAAACGAAAAGGCGCCGCCGGATGATCCGGGCGGCGCCTTCCGTCTTCGAGACGAAGATTGAGAACCGGCCGATCGACGCCGGAAGGGGCTAGACCTTACGGTATACCAAACGCGAAAACGTCGTTACGCGGCGGAACATAAGTCGGGAGCGTCACGCGATAAACGAGGACGAGCGTGTCGACGTCCGCTTTATCGACATAAGGCACGCCGATCATGGAGCCATGCGTGGTGATGAAGTCATTGTCGCTCCCGACGAAGAGGTAGTAATCGTGCGGCGCCCGCGGATCGAGCACGGGCACGATCGCGATGCTCTCCCACTTCTCGTAGAGATCGTTCGGATCGTTCGGCGGGCCGTTGTGCAAGTTGAACCGGTTGAGCTGGTTGTTGTCGTTGATGTTGAGGAACGGCTGATACGCCGCCGGCGTGATCGACGGAAGGAGCATTCCTTTCGGGGCGATCGGATTGGCCGGGTTATCGAATTTCGTATTGGCGAAATTCGTCGCATGCGAAATGTCGATCAGGTCGATGCTGCGATAGAGCGAGGTCGAGTTGGCATCGCCGTCCGAGAAGCCGTTGCCGCTGTCGCGCGCCAGGACCAGGAACTGGTGGTCGTTGAGCGCATGCATCTCGCTCTGCGCCGCCGTCAGGTTCAGGCCGCTATTCGCCGCCGTAGCCGGATCGTGGAACTGCGGCAGTTGCACCGCGTATTCGCCCACGAGCCGCGGCGCGAAGCCACGGATATCATAGGCCAGCAGTCGTGTGTTGCCACGCGTATGCTTGATCGTCGTGGCACTGGTCGCATCGAGATCCTGGATCGCCGCGCTCTGCAACAGGATGAAGAGCTTGCTGCCGTCCGGGCTCATTGCAAGGCCTTCGAAGCCCTGATTGTTCTGCCGGCCCGACACCGGATTGCCGGTGTTGTAGGTTTGACCGATCGGCGGGCTGTTGGCCGAGAAATTCTCGACCGGCTTGCCCGTATTTGGATCGAGGCGCATCGGAATGAACGCATCGGGCGGCCGGATCGCGCCCAGCATGGTGCCGTCGAGCGTGTAATGATAGACGTAGGGGCCGTATTCGTCGCTGACCCACATCGTCCCGTCGCCCGGCACCACGATGCCCTCGTTATCGAGCGCGATATGATTGTTGCCGTCGACGGGCAGGTCCGGGAAATGCAGGAAAGCCGGCCGCACGTCGAGCGGATCGATGCCCGTGGTCGGCACGCCCTGACGGTCCTTGAGAAATCCGAAACCGGGCAGGTCGCTGCTCTCATGCATCAGGACCGAACCGCGATAATTCATGGTCAGCTGATTCTGCAACGTCGTGCTGGCGCCGGTGAACGGCCGCAGCGTGATATCGAAATGATGGACGCGGCCGCGATAATCGACCGTGCCCTGGGTGTTCCAGCCGCGATCCGGCACCATGAACAGGGTGCCGCTGAAACTGCCGTCGCGATTCTTGTGCCAGGTGCCCGGCTCCATCGCCATCGCCGAGCCGAAACCGCCGAGCGTGTCGCCGAACTGGTCGCGGGCGTCTGACGGCACACGCGTGACACCGACGAGTCCTTGATTGACGAAGGTCGCGCCCTCGAAATTCACGGATACAGGCCCTTGGGCCATCGCGGCGCCGGCAGAAGCAATCGTCAAGCACGCAGCGAGCACGGCCTTTCTCGCCCGCCGCCCGAACTGGTCGGCAGTGTCCCTCGGTCTCAATGTCATCGTTCTTTCTCTCCCCAAAATGAAAGTGCGGGCGCGACCGTAGGGAGGTTGCATGTCAGCTTGATGAAACGACGGTGACAGCCGGTCACGAAATGGCGATCCAGCCCGCCTCATTCAATCCGCACGATCTCGGGACTAACCCATTTGATCCTTCGGGTTTTGCCCCGTGATTTTGGCTAGGCGCGCGGTGCGTGCTACAACCGGCTCAAGGCTCAATAGAAGAGGGAGTTAGCTAATGAACGCCGACGCCAAGAAAATCGCTTTGCGGATGATCCCTTACGGGATCTATGTGCTCACCGCCGATGACGGCAAAGGCGGCGTCGCCGCCGCGACCGTCAACTGGGTGACGCAAACCGCTTTCGCACCGCCGCTGGTCGTCGTAGGCGTCAAGACCGATTCCGGCGCCTACGCGCTCGTGAAGAACACGAAGAGCTTCGTCCTCAATATGCTGGGCAAGGATCAAAAGGGCCTCGCTTTCACTTTCTTCAAACCGGCGCAGCTTGCCGACGGCAAGATCAGCGGTCAGAGCTTCCAGAAAGCGGCCAACGGCGCGCCAATCCTCGATGCCGCCATCGCCGCAGTCGAATGCAAGGTGACCTCGATCGTCGAGCAGGGCGATCATCACATTGTCGTCGCCGAGGTGACCGAGGCGCATCTCCTGAAGCCGCCGGCGGGTCGGCCGGATGCAGCCATTCTGGAGATGAAGGATTTGGGCGAAAATGTGTTCTACGGCGGGTGAAAAAGCCACGCCCGGGACAGGAATACTTTCCGAAATGACAGCGTTATATGGGTACGCCCTTCCCAGGGCGTTCCTCCCTAAACTTGGGCCGCGGGAAACCGCGGCTCTTTTATTATGCTAAGGTCCTTTGGTTTCTGCCAGAAAAACGAAACGCAGGGTGAGGAAAGGGAGCATGCCGCCTGAACCGCAGATCGTGAAAATCGGCGACGTCGGTGTGAGCGTGCGCCGCGCCGGCAAGGGCCCGCCCCTGCTCTTCCTCCATGGCGCCGACGGCTATTCCCAATGGCTGCCGTTTTTCGATGTGCTCGCCGAGCAATACGAGTTGATCGTGCCCGAGCATCCCGGCTTCGGTGCGTCGGACGATCCGCCGTTGATCCGCAGCGTCTCCGACATGGCGATGTTCTATCTGGATTTCCTCGAGACGCTGAAGCTGCGCGACATTCATATCGTCGGCCATTCGCTCGGCGGCTGGATCGCCGCCGAAATCCTGGTCCGCGATCGGAGCCGCGCCAAGAGCCTGACGCTGATCTCTGCGGCCGGCATCCGCGTCGAAGGCGTGCCCTCGGGCGATCTCTTCATCTGGAACCGCGAAGAGCTGCTGCGCAACGTCTTCCATAATCAGGCCTATGCCGATATCGCGCTATCGCTGCAGCCGACCGAGCAGCAGCTCGATACGATACTGAAGAACCGCTTCACCGCGACCAAGCTCGGCTGGCAGCCGCGCTGGTTCAATCCCGACCTCGAAAAATGGCTGCATCGCGTCAAGCTGCCGACGCTTATCCTCTGGGGCAATGAGGACAAGGTCATGCCCTCGGCATATGCCGGGCTCTGGCGCGAGCGCTTGCCCGATGCGCGGCTCGTGATGATCGAGAACTGCGGACATGTGCCGCAGGTAGAAAAGTTGAGCGAGACGATCGGCCCGTTGCGCGATTTCCTCGCGGAGGTATCGCGATGAAGCTGATCTCCTTTCATCTGATGCCCTATCGTCCGCTCGATTTCGATGAAGCGGCGAAGCATCGCTCGGCTTGGGTCGTGCTGCCGAACAGCCTCTACGATCCGATCAAAGGCGCCGAGGAATATGCGAAT
>DASXCX010000265.1:0-6437 GCA_036490955.1 Allostellaceae bacterium
TCGACGGAACGGCGTCGCAGCGACCACGAAAATCCTCATGGACCGGATATCTCCGAGTTGTCGCGCGCCACGGTCCGCTCCCGCGCAAACTACCCAATTAAAAACACGATCCATCTCCATCTATCCCGTATGCACGCGATCATGCATGCAAATGGGAGAGAAGTGCGCCTGAATGTTTTCAACAAAATTGCCGCCGGCTTCGGCGCGAACACACGTGTCTCTTGGATTTACTCTCGCGAGCTTAGCCGTTCTTGGCGGATTGGCGCTCTTCAACCGCGGACAAGCTCAACGGGCCGAACGGCGATATCCTGCGCGTGGTAGGTTCGTCGAGGTCTCAGGTATTCGTCTGCATTATCTTGAGAGGGGCGAAGGGGCGCCCGTTGTCCTTCTTCATGGCAATGGCGCCACAGCCGAAGATTTCGAGGCCGCTGGTCTTCTTGATCGTCTTGGCGTGAACCACCGCGTCCTGGCCTTCGACCGGCCGGGATTTGGATATAGCTCTTCGAAAGATTACGCACCGACGGAAAGCGGATTGTTTTGGCATCCTCTGCCAAAAAGAACGAGATAGCGACCTACAAAAAGATCGCCGGGATCACCGATTTGGTCGAGACCGAAGTCTCTGGAGACGACGTGTCGAGATCGAAACCCCACGGTGATATCTTCGCCGTCGCCATAAAAAAGCTCGTGGATCTCGCTCCCGGCGAGATCATCGCCGTGGGCGACACCCCTTACGATGCAGAGGCCGCGGCCAAGACCGGCATACGGACCGTTGGCGTTTTGTGCGGCGGCTTTCCAAAAGAAGAACTCGGGGCGGCGGGATGCTTTGCGATCTACCAGGATCCAAAGGATCTGTTGCAGCATTACGATCGCTGGACAAATTCGGAAGCCTTCCGACCATAGCCGCTATCATTATGCTCGCCGCTGTCGGCCACCAGCGCCAACATCGAGGCTAGTTGGCGCTCGGCGAGCTCATGCTCGGCCGCCTTCGCTTGCTTGAAAATGTCGAGCAGCTGGCGTTCCGCGCTACCCAATACGCGTCGGCATACGTTTTACGTCGCACACCACGCCGCTTAACTCAAAGGCGGCGAAACCCGCCCTCATCAATCACTATTCACGCATAGTCTGGCCCTAATTCGCGCCTCTAAATGGACTTGCGATTCCCTTTTGTTAATCGGCTTAGAAGCCTTCCACGGCAGCGGCCGAGCCATCCCTATACGGAGACTGCGATGTTCATGCACAATAAAAAACTGATGTATACCGTGCGCGTCGGAGAAACGGACCCGAAGCTTGCCAGTTTGCTTCTTGAGCAATTCGGCGGGCCGCAAGGCGAGCTCGCTGCGGCAATGCGGTATTTTACCCAGGCCATCGGCGAAAGCGATCCCGGACGCAAAGACATGCTCTTGGATATCGCCACCGAGGAACTGAGCCATCTCGAAGTGATCGGCTCGATGATCTGCATGCTGACAAAGGGCACGAAGGCCCGTTTGGCAGAAGGCATGGAGACCGCCGATCTTTATGCGGATATTACAGCCGGTGGTGAAAGCCATACGTTATCGCTTCTCTATGGCGGCGGCCCGGCTTTAATCAATTCGGGCGGCGCACCCTGGACGGCGGCCTATATCGACACAATCGGCGATCCATCCGCTGATTTGCGATCCAACATTGCCGCCGAAGCGCGTGCGAAAATCCTCTATGAGCGCCTGATCAATGTGACAGACGATGCCGGCATCAAAGATGCGCTCGGATTTCTGATGACGCGCGAGATCGCGCACCAGCTTCAGTTTGAAAAGGCGCTTTATTCGATACCGGCGAATTTTCCACCCGGCAAACTGCCGGGCAAGCCGGAGTTCACCAGCGTCTACTTCAATATGTCGCAAGGCGAAGGCGATCTCACCGGTCCGTGGAACAATGAAAACGTCTGGCAGGTCGTCAGCGACCGCGGGCAACAGGCTGCGGTCGATGGCGGGAATGGCTCGCCGACCGCGAAACTGAATGCCGCGGAAAAGAAAGCCTTTCAGAAAATGAGCGAACGCATGGCATCGGAACCGGACAGCGAGCCGGTCACCGGGGCCGAACTCGGCGCCGGCTTGGAGTTCGACGGGGATCAGGCAACGAAGCCCACGAGACGAAAATAGCTTGCCGGATCTCGCGGCGATTCCACCCCAACGAAAGCGCCCCTGTCGGGCGCGCTGAGGCAAATTGGCAACTTTCTGATCTCTCTTTGAAGGGACTCGCATGGCTCGGCGAATACGAGCAACTTGAAGATACCGGCGAGAAATAGGCTCGACGCGATGCTGACGACTTTGACCGAACCGTTGGCGGCACAATCGCTTGTCTAGGGGATTGACGGCTGGAGCAGTTCGCTGGTTCTTGCGTCGCGCCGAGTAAGCGCGCAACGCCTTCTTCCGCCCAATCGCGTCATTGCACGCACCGATGCGTTTCGATCACGCGCAATTGCGCGGCGACGCGCTTTCCCAACTCTCACGGGCGGGCTTATGCTTTGCCATCAATCGCCAGTGGGAGGATCGGTTATGAGCGGGATGAGAGAGATGCTGTTGAGCGGTCTTGCCTTGGCGATCGGCGTAACCAACGCCGCCGCGCAATCCGGCACGCCGGCAGGTGCCGCCAGCCTACCGATGATCTCGGTGCAAATGCCCGCGCCGCCCGCGCCGGTTGCGGTGTCGCTGAAGACGGCGACGACAGCGCTCTTCGTCTCCGATGTCGTCGAGCCGATCTGCAAGGCGCAGCCGACATGCGCCGCCGGCATGGCGCCGAAGATCGCCGATCTCATCGCACGCGCCCGCAAAGCCGGGATCCTCGTCGTCTATTCGACGCAGGACGCGAATATGGAGAAATGGATGCCGGAGGTTAAGCCGGCCTCGGGCGATCCGCTGATCCCCTCCAAGGGCCAGGACCGTTTCTTCTCGACCGAGCTCGACAATGTGCTGAAGGGCAAGGGCATCACGACCGTGATCCTCACCGGCTGGAAGGTCAGCGGGTCGATTCTCTACACCTCGGTCGGCGCGACCTTGCGCGGCTATACGGTCGTCATTCCCAGCGACACGACCAGCGCCCCGACCGATTACGAGATCCCGATCGGTATCTACGCGATCCTCAACCAGAACGCCGCGAACCCGACCAACCAGCCCTTGAAGCCCAAGACTTCGACCTTGAGCCGCTCCGACCTCGTCACTTTCGAGTAGGGCCAGCAAGGCGCGCTAGCGTTCGCCGAAACCGAAGCGCAAGCCGAAGAGGCGGCCAACGAGCGCGACGCCCGTGCTCAGCGCGAGCAGTACGATGCCGACGACGCTTGCGGTCTCGAGATCGCCGGCCTCGATATATTTGAGCTGAAACACGGCGAGGGTCTGCGTCGCATGCGACGACAGCAGCACCGCCGTGCTGACGCCGCGTGTCGCCGCGACGAATTCGAGGATGCCGACGACGGCAACCGCCGGCGCGACCAACGGCAAGACGATCTTGCGCATTGTCGTCAGCCAGCTCGCCCCACCCGCTTGCGCCGCCTCTTCCAGCTCAGGCGAGAGCTGCATGATCGCCGCCTTGATGATCTGCACGCCGAGCGCCATGCCGGCAAGGGTGAAGGCGAGCACCAGACCGAGCGGATGGCCGTAGACCTGCTGGAGACCCGGCGTCTTCAAGAACACCCAGAGCAGCGCAAGGCCGATTACGATGCCGGGCACGGTTGTCGGCAGCCAGGTGAGGAAATCAAGCGTGCCGCGGCCGAGATAGCGCGTGCGCACGACGAGATAGGCGATCGGCGGAAAGAGCAACATCGAGAGCACCGCCGCCGACACGGCGACGACAAGCGTGTCCCAGAGCGAGCCGAGGAAGAGCGGATCCTGCAGCACGCTTGCCCAATGCCCGAAGGTGAAGGCGCCGTCGGGGACGTCGAAATAACCGAACACCTCCATGAAGCTGCCGAGCAGCATGAAGGCGACCGGCAGGACCGTCATCGCGCCGAGCAGGAGCAAGACGAGCGTCAAGAGCGGCCAGCGCCAGCGGCCGAGATCGGCGATGCGCGTCGAGAATTTCCCGGCGACCGTCGCGCGGGCGCGGCGGCGCGCGATCATCTGCTGCGCGGCGACGAACGGCGCCATCAGCGCGATGCCGGCGATGCTCAGCGCGAAGGCCGCGCCATAAGTCGGCGGCGAATCGAAGACGTGGCTGTAAATCGCGGTGCTGAACACGGCGATCTTCGCCGGGGGGCCGAGGATCAACTCGATCTCGAAGGCTTCGAGCGAGCGGATCGTGCCGAGCAGCACGACGACGAGAATCGTCGGCGCCAGCACCGGCAGGATGATGCGCCAGAGCATTCCCAGCGAACCGCAGCCCGCAACGCGAGCCATCTCGAGCAGCGATGAATCGATGTTGCGGAATGCTGGCGTGAACAGCATCACCTGCACGGCGAGCGTGTTCGTCATCAGATGAACGAAGACGATGCCCCACCACGAGTAAATGTCGAAAGGCGGATCGCTCGCCCAGCCGAGGGCGATGATGGCTCGATTGATCAGGCCGCTATGGCTGTCGAGCAGGAATATCCAGCCGACCAGCACCGGCAAGGTCGGCAGAAAGAAGGAAATCCAGAAGCCGAATTCGAGCCAGTGGCGGCCCGGCAAATTGGTGCGCGCCAGCAGCCAGGCGAGGCCGATAGAGAGGATGAAGGCGATGACCTGCCGCGTCGCCGTCAGCGTGAGCGTATTGACGATCGCGTTGCGCAGATTGGCGTCGGTGAAGGCCGAGATCCAGTTGCCGAGGCCGAAAGTGGTCGGCTGACCGTAAGGCCCGACCTGCAGGCTGGCCGAGACGAGAAAGCTCAGCGGATAGAGCACGAAGAACGCGACCACCGCGAGCAGGACCGCAAAGAGCAGCGCGCGCGGCGAGAGCGACCAGCGCCGCGCCGGCGCCGCCGCAACTCCACCTTCAAGCGCCGCCGACGTCATGCGTATATCACCTCGCTTGGTGTGGGGCTCAGTATCCCGCCGCGCGCGCGAGCTCGATGACGCGGCGCTGGAGACGCAAGCCCTCATCGCTTTCGGTCATCATGCCCTTGCCCTGAAGCCAACCTTCCTGGAACCCCGCCAGCACCTTCTGCTGATAGTCGGGATCGGGGTGCGCGGCATCCTTGCGGCGGCTGATGCTCTTCACGCCGGTCGCGGTGAAATTCACGACCAGCATGTCCTGGACTTCTTTCGAAAGGTACCAGTTGATGAAGACGATCGTCGCGTTGCGATCGGGCGGGTTCTTCGGCACCGAGACCGCGCGGCCGGTGCCGGTCGGCGGATAGCCGCAGAGATTCTGATTGATCGGCCCGACGATATTGCGTTTCAGCTTCTTGACGAGGCCGTCGAGATAACTGCCCTCGGCGCCAACCACAACCGGAAACCGCCCTTGCACGAGCCAATCGGCAACGGTGCGGAATTCCGCCGACACGACCGGCTGCTGCGCGAAGAAAGCCCGCACGTAATCTTCCCATTTTGCCTCGGAATCGAACGCGGGGCGATAACACGTCAGCGCGAGCGTGAGATCGGCCGGCCGGCCCGGATAATAAACGCCGAACTTTCCTTTCCATTGCGGCTTCAGGAGATCGGGCCAGTCGGCCACCTCGCTGGCCGGCACCTTGGCGCGATCGACCTCGATGCCGACGCCCAGATCGGAGATGCCGTCGTTAAAGACATAGAGCGGGTCCATCGGCACACGCGCTGTGAGGCCGCCGTACCATTGCGTATCGTCATCGACATCGGGTCGCATCAGGAACGGCAGTATCGGCTCCAGCCCATGCGCCGGCTCGAGCACAAGACGTACATTGTTCACCGGCTGCAGCAGCAAATCCCAGTTGTACTGGCCGTTTTGCTGTTCGGTGAGGATTTTGGGAACGACCGCATCGGGCCGACCGGGCGTGGCCTCGACCTTGATACCGGTTTCCTTCTCGAATTGCCGCAGCACCGGCTCCATTCCCGTATCGGTGAAATACGAGATGACGATCTTGCCCTCTTGCTTGGCGGCAGCGACGATCTTCTGCCAATCGGCATCGGAGACCGGCGCGGCGACAGCCGGCGCGGCGGCGGCCGCCAGAGCAGCCGCCGTCAACCACAAACACACGCGTGCGAACATCGCTACTCGGTCCGTTGCGCCGGTGCGCCTTCCGCGACGCGCGCAGCGCCGGCGGCTTTGCCGATGGTTTGCGGATTCATCAGCGGCAGTAGATCGGTGCGCCAATTCACAACCTTCGGCAAAACGAGTTCGGCGGCGCGCGCTTCGTAATAGCTGCTGCCGACGCCCGGCGGATCGCCGCCGCGCTCCACCGTCTCCATCGCCTCGAGCAAGAGCTTGCGCGTCGCGACGACCGCCTTGTCGGCGGGGCCGAGATTCTCGCGGCTACGATCGACGATCAGCCCCATGCTTTCCTGCACGGCGCGATC
>DASXCX010000266.1:0-25209 GCA_036490955.1 Allostellaceae bacterium
GCCCTTCTGGCCGACATATCCGATATGACGGCGGATCTCACGCGCCCGCGTCGTCAGGTCATAGCCCGCGATTGTCGCCTTGCCGCCACTCGGCACGAGCAGGGTGCATAGCATGCGCATGGCCGTGGTCTTGCCCGCGCCGTTCGGCCCGAGCAGGCCGAAAATTTCGCCTTTTGCGACATCGAGATCGAGATCGCGAACCGCGTCGACGACCTCGCCCCTCTTGTGGCCCGGGAACCGCTTCGCCAGCTTCTCGGTATGGATGACCGAAGTCATCGCTATTTCGGCGCCCATCTCTATTTCGGTGTTTGGGGAAGCGCCGGTAACGACTTGATGTAAACGGCGATCGCGTGCAGATCGGTATCCGTGAGCTTGCCGGTACCGTCGACGACATCACCCATGCCCTTTCCGACAACATCGCCATCCGGCGTGTTGCCGGTTTTCAGCAGATCGACCAGCTCGTCGAGCTTCCAATCGCCGATCCCGTCCTTCTTGTCGGAGGTAATGTCGGGCGCATCCTGGCCGTCTGGCCCATGCGGATTGCCGGCATAAGCACGGCTCTTATCGAGCGCGCCGAGGAAATTGCGCGGCGTGTGGCATTCCTCGCAATGCACGACCGCTTCGGCGAGATAGCGGCCGCGATTCCATTCGGCGCTTTGTCCCTCGACCGGCGCCAACGGACCTTCCTTGAAGAACATCGTCCGCCAGCCAAGCAACAACTGCCGCCAGCCGAAGGGGAATCTCACATCGTTTGCCGGCGCGCGATGCGTGACCGTCGGTACGCTCTGGAGATAGGCGTAGAGATCGCCCGCGTCCGCATCGGTGAGGTTCGTGAATGAGGTGAAGGGGAAGACCGGAAACATGTAGGCGCCATGCTCGTTGACGCCCGAACGCAGCGCGCGCTTGAACTGGTCCTCGGTCCAATTGCCGATGCCGGTCTGCTTGTCGGGTGTGATATTCGGTCCGTAGAAAGTCCCGAAAGGCGTCGCCAGCGGCGGCCCGCCGGCAAGCGGAGCGCCGCCGGCTTTCTTGTCGGTATGACAAGCACCGCAATCCGCGGCGATGGCAAGATAGGCGCCGCGAGTGATCGCCGCATTGTCGGCCGCGTGCGCAGACACGATCCCGCCGATGAGGAGAAGCGAGACCAAAGACGCGAGGAGGGTCAAGACGCGGAACTGCGCCATGACCCTCCTATACAGGAAAGAGGCCGAAACGACTAGGCGACGTCGATCGCGCTCGATTAGGTCTTGTTGATGCGATACGCGCCGTGGCACGCGCCGCAGCCGGCCTTATTCGTCGCAGTCAACTGATCCGCGATCGCCTGCTTGTCGCCGCTTTTCACGACCGTGACGAGCTTGTCCTCCTCGGTCTTCAGCGCCGCGAGGATGGCCTGAACTTTGGCGGTATCGGTCCAGAGCTCCGGCTTCGCCTTGCTCTCATCGGGGAAATCGGTCGTGCTCGTACCCGGGACGAGCAGCGCGGGGATTTTCGGCTGGCGTGCGACGAGATCTTCGGCGGCTTTCGTCGCCGCAGCTTGATCGCCCTGGCCTTTGCTGAAATCGGAGATCGCTTTCGCGTCAGCGCCTTGCGCCTTCATGAAATCCTGACGCGCCTTGACGGCCGCCAGCTTGTCGCCTTGCTGCGCGAAAACACCGACCGATCCGACCGCCAGCAACGCGGCGACGCCGGCAACCAGAACTCCCTTGAGCAGAAATTTATTCATTGGCTTCCCTTCCAGAGACATGCGCGACGCAAGGCGATGATAGGCAACCTGCACCGCCTTCCGATTCACGTTTATGTGAATCGTTTGTGTTCGAAATATGTCTGGGAGCCGGAAGGAGTCAGATAAGACCCAGTTCCAATTTCGCTTCTTCGCTCATCCGGTCCTTGTCCCAGGGCGGCGACCACACGAGCTTCACGCGAACGTCATTGACGCCCTCCACCGCTTCGATCGCCTCTTTCACTTGTCCAGGGAGTTCGCCCGCAACCGGACAAGACGGCGCGGTGAGCGTCATCTCAACGTAAACAATGCCGTCCTTGTTGACGATGAGTTCGTAAATGAGGCCGAGATCGACGAGATTCACCGGAATCTCGGGATCGCGCACCGTCTTCAGTGCCTCGAGCACGCTGGGCAGCAATTCCTCGTTGGTCTCCGTCGATGACGGCCGCTCCGGCTCATGCGGACCGTCGGCCGGCACGCCGCCCCCCTCGCCCGCCGGGGCGGGATTGTTCTGGAACGCAAACGGATCGTCTTCGACGGACATGGGTCTACTCGGTCTTCACCGTAGCGCCGGCCGCGCCACTCTTTAGCGCCGCCTCGAAAGCATGCCAGGCGAGCGTCGCGCATTTGACGCGTGTCGGATAGGCTTTGACGCCTTCGAGCGGCGCGAGACGATCGAAATCGTCCTGCAGCTGCTCGTCGACAGCGGGCACTTCGCCGCCCGTCACCTCGGCATGAAACGCTTTGAACAACGCCTCGGCCTCGGCGAGCGTCTTGCCTTTCAGCACCTCGGTCATCAGCGAGGCCGATGCCGTCGAGATCGCGCAGCCGCGGCCCTCGAAGCTCACATCCTTGATCCTGTCGCCCTCGATATCGAGGTAGACGGTGACGCGATCGCCGCACAGCGGGTTATGCCCTTGTGCGAAATGGCTCGGCTGGTCGATCTTATGGAAGTTCCGCGGCTTGCGGCCGTGATCCAAAATGATGTCCTGATAGAGCTCACGCGATTCCATGAAACGGCCTCAATCCGCGAACATCTTTTGCGCCGCTTTGATCGCCGCGACCAGCATATCGATGTCGCTTTCGTTGTTATAGACGCCGAACGACGCACGCGTCGTCGCGGCAAGATCGAGTTTGTCCATCAGCGGCTGCGCGCAGTGATGGCCAGCGCGAACTGCAACCTTGTGCTGATCGAGGATGCTGGCGACGTCGTGCGGGTGAATGCCGTCGACGGCGAAAGACAGGATGCCGAAGCGCCGCTGACCCGCGGGCACCAGCCGCACGCCCTGGAGCGGCGCCAACTGCGCGATGCCGTATTCCGTGAGCGCCGCCTCATGCGCCTCGATCGCGTCGAGACCGAGATGCTCGATGTAATCGAGCGCCGTGGCGAGGCCGATGGCGCCGGAAATATCAGGCGTGCCGGCTTCGAACCGCGCCGGCGGATCCTGAAACGTTGTCTTCTCGAAGGTGACGTCGAGGATCATGTCGCCCCCGGCCTGCCAGGGCGGCATCGCCTGCAGCAATTCGCGCTTGCCATAGAGCACGCCGATCCCGGTCGGCCCATAGGTTTTGTGGCCGGAAAACGTATAGAAATCGCAATCGATAGCGCGGACGTCGATCTTCATGCGCGGCGCGGCCTGGCAGCCGTCGACGAGGAATTTCGCGCCCTTGGCATGCGCCATCTTGGCGATGCTCTCAACCGGCACCATCGCGCCTGTCGCATTGGCGAGATGGGTCACAGCGACCATCTTGGTCTTCGCGGTGATGAGGGCTTCGAGCTTGGCGAGGTCGAGCCCGCCGGTCGCATCGATCGGCGCGACTTTCAGCGTGAAGCCGATACGGTCGCGCAGCAGCTGCCACGGCACGATATTGGCGTGGTGCTCGAGCTCGGTGATGAGGACTTCGTCGCCGGCTTTGAGGAAAGCCGCGCCCCAACTTTGGACGACGAGATTGATTCCTTCGGTCGCACCGCGCACGAAGACGATCTCGCCTTCATGCGCCGCGTTGAGATAGCGCGCGACGCGGGCGCGGGCGTTCTCGTATTGCTCGCTCGATGCCGCGCTAAGCCGGTAAACGCCGCGATGCACGTTGGCGTAGTCGGTGCGATAGAAATGGCTGACGCGATCGATCACCGCTGCGGGCTTCTGCGCGCTCGCCGCGCTGTCGAGGAAGACCAGGCCGGGATTGTTGGCGAAGATCGGAAAGTCGCGCTTCACCCGGTGCGGGTCGAACCCACGAGCCTTGAAATCAGTGGCGGCCTTCACGTCGCTCAATCCTTGCGGCCGAGCCAGCGCCGCACATGCGCGAGGAGATGGACGCGCAGAGCCGGAGCGTCCTCGAGGCGATCGATCGCGTCGGCGGCGAACGCCTCGATCAGCATGCGCCGCGCCTCGTCGGCCGGAATGCCTCTTGCCGCGAGATAAAACATCGCGCTTTCGTCCAGATCGCCGACCGTCGCGCCATGGCTGCACTTGACGTCGTCGGCGAGAATTTCAAGCTCGGGCTTGGTGTCGACATTGGCCCGCGCCGAGAGCAGCAGATTCTTGTTGAGCTGATTGGCATTGGTCTTCTGCGCCTGCGGCCGCACCGTGATCTTGCCGAGGAAAACGCCATGCGCACGCTCGTCGACCACGCCCTTGAAGACCTCGTCGGTCGTGCATTTTGGCACGGCGTGATCGACGAAGGTCGCGTTGGTCGCTTCCTGCTCGCCTTTGAGGAGATAGGCCCCGAAAAGGCCGCAGGTCGCCTGCTCACCCGCGAAGGTCGCGAAACTGTCGTGACGCGACAGCCGCCCGCCGAGTGTGAGCACGAAGCTCTCGTAGCGCGCATCGGCGGGGATACGCGCCCGCACCTGCCCGAAATGGATAGCGTCGCTCGCCTCGTCCTGCAGCTTGGCATGCAGCAGCGCCGCGCCAGCCCCGAGATCGACGACCGCGACGGCATTTGTCCAATAGCGACCGCTGCCGGCATAGCTCTCGATGATCGTGGCGCGGCTGCCGGCGCCGAGTTGAATGAGATTGCGCAGATGGAACGAGCTGTCGACGGCTTCGCCCCAGTGAATGATCTCGACCGGTGTCTCGAGCGCGACCCCGGGTTCGAGCGCGAGAACGAAGCCATCGGCAAAAAGCGCGGCATTGAGCGACGCAAAAGCCTGACCGCCGGCGAGATCGGTCTGATCGAGCAGCCGCGACGCCAGCGACGGATTGTTCCCGGCGATCTCAGCCGCGGCGCCGAGCGTCACGCCTTGCGGCAGGCGGTCGATCTTCGACAGCGTCGGTGCGAAGCGGCCGTTAACCAGCACGACACGGTGCGTTTCACCGGCGAAGAAATATGGGTCGAGGGTTGGCGTTGTGCCGGGCTTGCCCGCCGCCGGCGCGAAAGCCTTGTCCTGCAGCGGCCGCAGATTGGTGAAGCGCCACGCCTCGTCACGCCGAGTCGGGAAGCCGAGCGTCTCGAACCGCGCGAAGGCCTCACGGCGCTTCTCGGCAAACGAGTCGGCCGGCGCGAAGGCGGCACGATAAGGCGCTGTTTCCGGTTTCGCGCTCATGGCACTCAGGCCGCGGCGTCGCCGAGCATGGCATAGCCGCGTTTCTCGAGCTCGGTCGCGAGGCTCTTATCGCCCGACATCACGATCTTGCCGCCGCTCAGCACATGGACGTGGTCCGGCTCGATATAGTCGAGCAACCGCTGATAATGGGTGATCATGATGATCGCGCGATCCGGCGCGCGTTGTGCGTTAACGCCCTTGGACACGATTCGCAGCGCATCGATATCGAGGCCGCTATCGGTCTCGTCGAGCAGCGCGAGCTTCGGCTCCAGCATCGCCATCTGGAAAATCTCGTTGCGCTTCTTCTCCCCGCCCGAGAAGCCGACATTGACGTTGCGCTGCAACAGATCCTCGCCGATCTCCAACTCCTTCAGCTTGGCGCGAACGGCTTTGAGGAATTGTCCGGCATCGAGATCCGGTTGGCCGCGTTGGCGGCGCGTCGCGTTCAGAGCGGCGCGAAGGAAGTACATATTGTTCACGCCCGGAATCTCGACCGGATATTGGAAGGCGAGAAAGACGCCTTCGCGCGCCCGCTCATCGGCGGCCAGCGCGAGCAAATCCTTGCCCAGATAAGTGACGCTGCCCTCGGTCACCTCATAGCCGGGCTTGCCCGAGAGCACGCCCGCAAGGGTGCTTTTGCCGGAACCGTTCGGCCCCATGATGGCATGCACCTCGCCGGCTTTGACCGCGAGATCGATGCCTTTGAGGATTTCGCGGCCCTCAGCAATTTTTGCGTGTAAGTTTTTGATTTCTAACATTTCCAACTTCAACCAATATCCTAGCCGACGCTGCCTTCAAGGCTCACTGCCAGCAATTTTTGTGCTTCGACCGCGAACTCCATCGGAAGCTCTTTTAGAACTTCTCGACAAAATCCATTGACTATCAAAGATAATGCATCCTCTTTCGAGAGCCCGCGCTGCTGGCAGTAGAAGAGCTGGTCGTCGCTGATCTTCGAGGTCGTCGCCTCGTGCTCGACCCGGGCGGAGGGGTTGCGGACTTCAATGTAGGGCACGGTATGCGCGCCGCAGCGATCGCCGATCAGCAGCGAATCGCATTGCGTGTAGTTGCGGGCATTCGCGGCACGGGGCTGCACTCTGACCAGCCCCCGATACGTGTTCTGCCCGCGCCCCGCCGAGATACCCTTCGAGATGATGGTCGAGGACGAGTTGCGGCCGAGATGGATCATCTTCGTGCCGGTATCGGCCTGCTGAAGATTGTTGGTGATCGCGACCGAGTAGAACTCGCCAACCGTGTCGTCGCCTTCGAGCAGGCAGCTTGGATATTTCCAGGTAATGGCCGAGCCGGTCTCGACCTGGGTCCAGGATATCTTGGCGCGATTGCCGCGGCAGGCACCGCGCTTGGTGACGAAATTGTAGATCCCGCCCTTGCCCTCGGCATCGCCGGGATACCAGTTCTGCACCGTCGAGTATTTGATCTCGGCATCTTCGAGCGCGATCAGCTCGACCACGGCGGCATGAAGCTGGTTCTCATCGCGCTGCGGCGCGGTGCAGCCTTCGAGGTAGGAGACATAGGCGCCCTTATCGGCGATCAACAGCGTGCGCTCGAACTGCCCCGACTTGGCCGCGTTGATGCGGAAATAGGTCGAGAGCTCCATTGGGCAGCGCACGCCCGGCGGCACATAAGCGAAGGAGCCGTCGCTGAAGACGGCGGAATTGAGCGCGGCGAAGAAATTGTCGCCTTGCGGCACCACGCTGCCGAGATATTTCCGCACGAGATCGGGATGCTCGCGCACTGCCTCGCCGAAGGAGCAGAAGATGATGCCGAGCTCGGCGAGCTTGCCCTTGAAGGTCGTCGCGACCGAGACGCTGTCGAACACGGCGTCAACGGCGACCCCGGCGAGCGCCGCCCGCTCGCTCAAAGGAATCCCAAGCTTTTCATAGGTCTTCAGCAATTCAGGATCGACCTCGTCGAGCGACTTCGGTCCCTGCTTGGGCGCGGAATAGTAGCTCGCGGCCTGATAGTCGATCGGCGCGATCTTGAGCTTCGCCCATTCCGGGCTTTCCATCGTCTGCCATTGGCGGAAGGCTTCGAGGCGCCAATCGAGCAGCCATTGCGGCTCGTCCTTCTTGGCTGAGATGAAGCGCACCGTGTCCTCGTTGAGGCCGGGCGGCGCGCTCTCGCTCTCGATGTCGGTGACGAAGCCGTATTTGTAGCTTTCGCTCGTAACGGAGCGGACAGTCTCTAAGCTGTCGTCGGGTGCGGTCATGATGCGGATTTACGGTATTGCTGTCGGTTGCGGCGCGGCCGCGCGTGGCAACGGCACGCCGAAAGGATTGGCCATCTCGGCCAGGGTGATCGCGCCGAGCGCCGCGCTCACCGCCATGTTGATACGATGCCAATGCGGCCGCGTCGCGCAGAATGCGCTGCGCTTGCAATCGTCATGGATCGTGCATTGCGTCACGCCCATCGAGCCATCGATTGCCGAGACGACCTGCACGACCGAGATCGCGCCTGCATCGCGCGCCAAGCGATAACCACCCGCGGCGCCGCGCGCACCTGCGACGATGCCGGCATGGGCGAGAATCTTCAAAATCTTCGCGACGGTGGCGCGCGGCAGGCTCGTCTCTGTGGCCAGCACCGCCGCCGTCATCTGCCGGTCGGAATGGGCGGCAAGATGGGTCCCGATGATCACGCCATAATCGGCAAGCTTTGATAGGATGACCATATCGGCGCGTGGGGCTCCAATTTGAGAATTAGGACTACCGTAGTCCTGTTTCTTAGATCGGCAATAAACCCCATGGGTCAAGGTCCTGCAACCATTATTTTGGTTTTCGGACCTGGCAAAAACGCGCAGATTCCGGCCCTAATTCTGATAGGGCTTTACGTGGGTTCAGGAGGACCAATGGCAACGAGAAAAGCGAAATCCGCGATCCGGATGGAGGGCATGACCTTGGCGGTGACGAATGTCCAACGCTCGGTCGATTTCTACACCAAGAAACTCGGCTTCAGGGTCGAGATGAACAGCGCCCCGCATTTCGCGCTCGTCCGTGTCGGAACCGGCCCTTCGATCGGATTGCTGGCGAACGGCCACGCCATGCCCAAAGGCACGAAGCCCGCGACCAAGCCGCAACGCGCTTCGATTCACGTCGAGCTTTCGACCGACGATCTCGATGGCGTGTACAAGAAGCTCAAAGTGCGCGGCGTCAAATTCACCGAGCCACCGCACGACGAAGCTTGGGAACGCTCGGCCCAGGCGCGCGACCCCGACGGCTACACGATCGAATTCGCGCAAGGCCGGCGCCGAAAGAACGCGCCGGGACGCTGACGCTCAGGGCGCCTGTTTAATCTGCTTGTCGTCGATTCAACGGAAACAGTAGCATCGCGCCCGAGACACAATAAAAGTCTGCGGGGAAAGCAAATGAAATTAGGAATCGTTTGGGCGGCGAGCCTCGCCGCGCTGGTGAGCGGCTGCACGTATTCTTCGAGCGAAGCGGTCAAAACCTTGCCGCCCGAGCTGGCGAAAAACGCCAAGGTCGTTGATATCACGGTCTTGTCGGTGCCGGCGAATGTCTCGCCGCAATTCAAGGACATGCTTACCGCGCATCTGCGCGATGAGACCGCCAAATGCGCGCGCGGCGCTCAGCCGCTGAAGCTGGAAGTTGCTGTCAGCGACTTCACCGCACAAGATCCCGGCATGACTTTCCTCGCTGGAAGTTCGGACAAGATCAAAGGCAGCGCGCGATTGATCGACCCATCAACCAATCAGGTGGTCGGCGATTACGACATCAGCCATTCCTTCGGCGCAGGCGGGTTGCTCGGGATGGCACTGCTGTCGGCCGGCGAAAACAAAATGTCGGATGCCTTCGCAGAGGAAGTTTGCAGCCGAGCATTCGCTGCGCCCTAATCGGCGAGACGGCGCGATCAACTCGTCGTTCGCGTCGTCTTCGTCGCTTCGACGGCTTGAAGGAAGTTATTGTCGTTGAACATTTTCTGAATCGCATCGGCGAGCGCTTTCGAAAGAGTCTCGGCAGCGTTCGATCCGCTGGCGGCCATCACCGATTCCTCGGCAGTGCCCGAATATTTCTGCGCGAAGCCTGATCCACCATTGGCAGCGCCGACCGTCACCGCCAGATCGACCTGCGCTTTCGCCGTGCCGCTCGCGAAACCGAAATCAAACGTGTTGTAGAAACGCTCGACACCGACGGTGATCGGTGGTCCACCCGCGCCAACGGTAAAGCCGCGCTGCTTGAGTTCCGCCGTGAGCGCATCTCGTACGATATCAGGCACCGGCGCATTCGACCGAATGGCTGCCATATCCATGCCGTAGCCATTGATCTTGGTGGATATCCGCGCCCGATCGCTGGTTCTTTGATCGAGCACCGACAGTCCGACCGGGCCCGCCGCGGCAACCGGCGCGGCTGTCGGTGCCGGATAAGACACGTCGACGATATCCTCCGAAAACGCACACCCTGCCAGAGCGCTCGCAAGCACCATCAACGCCAAAATTTTGCGCATTTTCCCTTCCCCCGCGTACGTCACCACCCTGTGACTTCTGTGCACTCTATCATGGCGCCGCGTGGCGGGTGAATATTCCCTAGCGTGTAGGATACCCGACGCTTTAATCGATCACCGCGACGGCGTTGATCTCGATGAGGCAGCGCGGATCGGTGGCGAGCCGCACCACCTGAACCGTGGTCGTCGCCGGCTTGGCGTCTTTGAAATACTCGGCCCAGACACGGTTGAGCGAGTCCTGATCCGAAAGATCGGTAACGAAGCGATCGGCGGTGACGACATCGGCAAAGCGTGCGCCGACCGCTTCGAGGCCGCGTTTCAGATTTTCCAGCGCCGCACGCGCCTGCCCTTCCATGTCGCGCGGCATGGAATCGAATTCCTCCGGCCGATGCGGGTGGTGATGATAAACCGGCGCGGCGGTGACGCCGGCGAGATAGACCGTTGTGCCGCCCCTGACCTTGATCGCCGGCGCATAGGGCATCCACATGTCCGGCGCGTTCGGCCAGTGGATGTGCTCGATCGTCTTCGGCATGGCTCTAGAGCACCAGGAACGGTTGGCCTTTGGTCGATTGCACGAAGCCGTTGAAGACCTCGTTGATCTTCGCGTAGCTCGGCCGCGACTTCATCGTATCGAGCCAGCGCGCGACATTGGGATAGGACGAGATATCGCAATGGATCCATTCCCCGATCGTGGCGAGGCCGGTGCCGAAGTAGTCGGCGATGCTGATCTGATCGCCACAAACGTAATTGTGGCGCGGTCCGATCCAGTGATCGTTGAGTATCTGCAGCCAGACCTTCGATTTTTCCTTGCCGCGCGCCGTCACCGCCGCCTGCGCCGCCACGTCCTCGTATTTCAAGTGCGGAAAGAGCTGCGGATAGACGAAATTGTAGCCCCAATCGCGGTAGAAATTGGTGTTGAACCAATCGAGCCGCTCATCCACCCGGGCGCGCTGCTTCAGGTCTTTCGGATAGGCCGGCGAATCGATCTTGCCGGCGAGATAGCGCAGAATGCTGGCACTTTCGCTCAAGACCAGATCGCCGTCTTCGAGCAACGGCACCAGCCGGTTCGGATTACGCTTGCTGTAATCCTCGCCGTAATGCGCGCCGGCGAGGATATCGACGACCTCGAATTCCACATCGATGTTGCTATCGGCGATGAACAGCATGATCGGCCGGCAGGTCGTCGAGATCGGATGCATATAGAGCTTCATGGTCTCCTCCCGTTCGTTGAATCGCGTTACTCCGCCGCCTTTGCGGCGTTTTGTTCCTCGGCAAGCAGCCGCTCGATGATGCGTCGCGCTTGCAGTCCGCCGCTATCGCCAACGAGATCGATCATCGGCGCATGGGGATCGCGGTCGATCGCGCGCTGCTGTTTCTCGATCATCGCCTTGTCCTCGCGGAAAGCGGTGCTCGTCGCCTTGAAGCCAAGTTCCGTCAGCGACTTGTCGTGTATCCCATAGTCGCGCGAGATCGCCCAAAAATAATGACAGGTCGTGTCGGTCTCGGGCGTGATAGCGTCGTAGATGACGATGCGGCGGTTCATACGATCGTCCGGAGCGCCATATTCCTTGCCGAACTCGTTCGACAAGATGTCGATCGTGACCTGCGACGGCGGCTCGAAATGCATGATCTGCGTGCGGTCGAATTTGAAATCGAGCCCTTCCATCAGATTGCGCGGCGACAGCGACAGGCCGCGGGCGATGCGCGTGCCCTTGATCCAGTCCGGCCCGCGCTCCCAAACGAGCTTCGGATCGATGTCCTCGGGGCTGCCGATCGTTGCCGCATGAAGGAAGGGCAGATGCGACAGATCGAGGAGATTATCGACGACGAGAAAATAGTTGCCGCCGATCGGCAACAGCTCTTCGTAGGACGCCCAGTTCGGATCGTCGCATTTGTCGTAATCCGGCGCCGGCGTCTTGGCGGCAAGCGCGGGATCTCCCGGCCAGATCCACACCCAGCCATGCTGCTCGACGATCGGATAGGCGCGCACTTGCGCACCGGAAGGCAGACGGTCCTGCCCCGGCGCCCAAATCACCTTCCCAGCCGGGTTGTAGACGAGGCCGTGATAGCCACAGCGCAGATTGTCGCCCTCGATCTTGCCTTCGGAGAGTGGCACACGGCGATGGCAGCAGCGATCCTCGAAAGCGACCGGCCGGCCGTCGCTCGTGCGATAGAGCACGACGGGCTCGCCGAGAACGGTGCGCGCCAGCGGCTTCTGTTCCAGCTCTTTGCCGAAAGCGGCGCAGTACCAGTAATTGCGGGGCGCTTGCATGCGACTTTCTCCTTATAGCGACTTCATGCGCTCTTCGACCGTACGCTGAGCAACGCCCGGCCGGCCGGTGCGATAGGATTGCTCGAGCAGCGCGCGAACATAAGGCCCCGCCTCGACCGGCTCGTATTTCGACGGATTGCCCGAGCCCTGGCAAGTCGGCAGGCATTCGACGCGAGTCTTCGCATAAGGGATCACGAAGAGCGGCAGCGAGATGCGCGCGCGCGTGCCGTCGCTGAAATTCGATGCGCGATGCAGGCTCGAGCGATAGAGCCCGTTGGTCCAGCGCGCGAAGAGATCGGCGATGTTGACCACGAAGCTGCCGGGCAGCGGCGGCACGTCGATCCATTCATCCGCCTGATTGCGGATTTCAAGCCCGCCGAGCGCGTCCTGCGACAGCAAGGTGAAGGTGCCGTAATCGGTATGCGGCGAGATTCCCCATTGCGTGCGGCCGGCCGTCTCCGGATCGACCGGCGGGTAGTAGTTATAGGTCAGCGAGATACCGGGATAGCGATGGCTCTCGTCGAGATAGTCCTCAGGAAGGTCGAGACTCAGCGCGAGCGCCCGGCACAATCTTTGTGCGATCGTCACGCGCTTGGCGATATGCGCGGTGAGGAATTCGCGGAAGCCCGGCAGCTTGGCGGGATCAGGCCATTGGCCGTTGCCGAGGGCCGGATTCTCGCCTTTTATTTCGCCAGGATGCAACTCGCGCGGCAGGACGAAGGTCTCTTTCTGATCGGCATCCTTGTCGGGATTGGCATCGGGATTCATCCCGCCGACAGGCATCCAGCCCTGCCGCGACGGATGATTGCTCTTGTCGAGCTTCATCTTCTCGGCGCGCGGCTGCTCAAAGAACACCAAGCCCCAGTCATGCGCGATATCGAGCTCGGCCTGCGTGATGCCGTGATTGGCGAGATAGAAGAAGCCGGTATCGACGCACGCCTTGCGCAGCTCGCGCGCGACGGCCTTCCGCGCCTCGATCCCCTCGCCATGCGTATAGGCGCCGAAATCGATCACCGGGATCGTTTGGTTCGAGCGCCGCCGGCTCAGCACCGCCTCGCGCCGCGCACGGTTGTCGAAATCGGCGAGCGAAGTAACCGCGTCGTCTTTGAAGGTGTCGATCATTTTCGGCTCCATCATGGCGCGAGAATCTTGTCCGACATTTTTTCGGCGATCATCATCGTCGTCAGGTTTGTGTTGCAGCGCGGCAGGTTGGGCATCACCGAGGCATCGACGACGCGCAAGCCCCCGACGCCCCTCACCTTGCCGTCCGTATGCGTCACGGCTTTGGGATCGTCGTCCTGACCCATGCGGCACGTGCAGGATAAATGCTTGATCCCCATCGCGGTCGAGCGGACATACTCGTCGAGCACGCTTTCATCTGCCATCATCTCGGCGAGCGGCGGCGCTTCACTGATCTTGTTGCGGATGATGCTGTCGCGCAGTGGCGCAGGTCCGTCGAGCATCATCCCGGCCGCGCCCATCTTCACGAGATTCTTGAAATTGACCGCGCTCGCGTCGCGAGCCCGCTGCGATAGGCGTGCGCCGATCGGCGTACGCGTCACTTGCTTCACGGCCGCGGTATCAAACAAGCCGGTGATGAAACGCATGCCGTCCTTCAGCCGCGTGAAATCGCGCTGGTCGTCGAAATAATTGAGCTCGACTTTGGGCTCGTCTTGTGGGGCAAGGCTTTGCAGGCTGACGCGGCCCGCCGAGAACGACTTGTTCACCCAGGTCATCGCCATGCCGAGCCGCTTGCCGACGCCATGCCAGCCGCCGCGGCTGAAGATCGCCGTGAACATGTCGGAGGGCGGGCAGTCGGTGGCCTTCGAGGAATAGCGGAAAGAGATTTGCAGCGGCCGTGCTGCGTCTTCGGCGCGCGCATCGCTCGTGATATAGGCGAGGAGACCAATGCCGGGATGGTCGCGCAAATTCTCGCCAACGCCGGGCAGATCCTGCCGCACCTCCACACCCATCGCCGACAGATGTGCCGCCGGGCCAATGCCGGAGCGCATCAACATCCCTGGCGAATGCACCGCGCCGGCAGAGAGGATCACCTCTTTCGCGCGGAAAGTCTGTACGCCGCTCGGCGTTTGCACCTGCGCCCCGACGACGCGGCGGCCTTCGAAGGTGAGCGATAGTACGTGACTTTGCGACAGGATGCGCAGATTGGGCCGCGCGCGCACCTCGTTGCTGAGATAGCCGACCGCGGCCGAGACGCGCCGGCCATTACGGTTGTTCTGCGTCGCGGAGAAATAACCGTCGACGAAGGCGCCGTTTTGATCTTCGAGATAGCGTAGATCGGCTCTCTCCAGCGCCTGCGCGACGGCTTTGGTATAGCCGCACCATTCTTCGCGCCGCATCCGCTGCACCGGGATCGGGCCGCCCTTCCCGTGAAAGTCACTGTCGCCGTAATCGGCATCGTCTTCGAGTTTCTTAAAATAGGGCAACACGTCGTTCCAACCCCAGCCACGTGCGCCGAGCTCGACCCATTCGTTGTAATCGTCGGGGTGACCGCGATTGGCGGCTTGATAATTGATGCTCGAGCCGCCGCCCATGACCTTGCCCTGATCGTAGAGCACCGGTACCGGCGAACGTGGATAGTTGCGCCGCAGTGATTGCGTATAGGCGACGAGCTTCATCCATTTGTAGCTTGGATTGAGCGCGGCCTTCGGAAACATTTCCTGGATGTCGGCGGGCACCGCATCGGGCGGCGTGTCCGACCCGGCCTCGATCAGCAGCACCCGATTGCTCGACGGTACCGACAGACGATTGGCGAGCACGCTCCCGGCCGAGCCGCCGCCCACGATGATATAGTCGAATGTCGCGTCACCGGCCATTTCATCTCCCTCGGCCGCGCCCGCGACCGCTCCACGCGCGAACTTTTGCCCAAACCTACCACAACCCCTAGTCAACCGCCCACAAACTCGGCGCCGGACCCAAAACCTTTACGATCCGTCAAAAAATTTGGCGCAGGCTAGTGGTGTATCCTGCCATCTATCATGGTCGAACCCTTATGAATCGGCTTTGGACGACGCTTGCGGTGATTGGCATTGCCTCGGCTGCCGCCGCACCATCACTCGCGGACATGACGATCCATCTGAAAGACGGGCGCAGTTTCACCCTGCCGGTCGATCCGCAGGACGTCGATTCCATGAGCTTCGCTCCCAGCACGAGCGAAAAAAACAGCGGTGGCGTCGCGAACGCCATGCCGGCAACGACATCGCCGGCCACCCCCGCCAAGTCCGCCGCCGCCAAGATGGTCGAGCCTATCCCCGGCATCGCGCCGCCGGCGTCTGTATCGGCGGCGGTAATCACGCCGCCCCCGGTCCCGCCTTCGTCCGCCGCGCAGCCAAAAGCCAGCGGCCATGTGTTGCGGGTCGGTCCTTCCCGTACCATCAGGACCATCAAGGATGCCGCCGGACAAGCAAAGGACGGCGACACAATCGAGATCGATGCCGGCAATTACACCGGCGACGTCGCGGTCTGGCACGTGGACAATCTCACGATCCGCGGCGTCGGCGGCCGACCGCATATCGTCGCCGATGGCGAGGCTGCTGAAGGCAAAGCGATCTTCGTCACCAAAGGCAAGAACATCCGCGTCGAGAATATCGAATTCTCCGGCGCCGCCGTCGGCGAAGGCAATGGCGCCGGCATCCGCGCCGAGGGTGCGAACCTCACCGTCTTCAACTGCTACTTTCACGACAATCAGGAAGGCATCCTGACGAGCGAAGACCCGACCAGCGACATCCTCATCGACAACTCGGCCTTCGTACATAACGGCACACAGAGCGGCCAAAGCCACGGCATCTATATCGGCCATATCCACACGCTTTATGTGCGCGGCAGCGTTTTCCAGGGCACGACGATCGGTCATCACATCAAGACGCGCGCCGACAACGACTATATCCTCTACAACCGCATTCTCGATTTCGCCGAGGGCACGGCGAGTTATTCGATCGACCTCTCGAATGGCGGCCGCGGCTATATCATCGGCAACGTCATCGAGAAAGGCCCCAAAGCCGATAATTACGCGATGATCGCGATGGCGATGGAAGGCCCGACCCTGCGCGAGCAGGAACTCTATATCATCGGCAATACGATGGTGATGGATCGCTCGAGCGGCCTCTTCGTCCATTCGCGCTCGCCGGGCCTCGCGATCGTCGCCGACAACATTATGACGGGCCCGGGCCAGCCGATGGAAGGGAACGGCCGGCTCATCAGCAACGTCGTCGGCGGCGGCGCCAGCAGCTCTGGCCTCGACGCCAATGGCGGCAGCGGCAACAAAACCGTGCGTGACGTCGGCTTCGTCGATCCGGCGCGCGCCGACTATCATCTGAAAGCGGGCTCGCCCGCGATCGGCGCCGGCATCGATATGGACCAGGTGAACGGTTTCAGGCTGATGCCGGAATTTCAGAACGCCTATCCGCTCGGCATCGAGCCGCGCGCGGCGAGCAATCCGCCCGACGATGGCGCCTACCGCTTCGTGAGCGCGACCCGATAAGCGCGATAAGCGGCGATGCGCTTCGCCGCCTGCGTCAGGTCGTCATCGCCGTTCATCGGCGCTTTGCCGGTAAGCGGCAAGAGGTACCGCTGACGCGCCACCGTGGCGCTCATGATCACGTTGTTTTTGACGCCTGTCGCCGCCGCACCGCCGGTCACGGCGATCGCGCCGTCGAGCGTGTTGCCGCTGACCCGCGCGTTGCTCGCGATGCCGACCACGTCGATACCCGCCGTGCCGATGACGACGTTGCCGGCGACGAGCGTGTCTTCGGCCTGGAACAGATAAAGCCCGGCCTCGCGCGGGCAGTTGAGCACGACGTTGCCCCAGATCGTCCCCTGCCGATGCTCGGTGCGGCAGTTGCCGCCCTTATCGCATAGTCCCGGTCCGGTGCCGCTGGCGCCGAAGGAAACGCCGCGGATGGAGCGCGTCGGCGGCGCAACGATGTCACAATCGACGATATTGCCGGCGATCATGCCGCGCTCGGAATTGCCTTTGAGGAAAAGGCCATAACTCCAATCGTCGGTGCGCGTCGGCGGATGGTCCAAACGCTTGGCAAAATCGGCGATGAGATTGCCGCGCACGGTCCAGCCCGAGCCGCCGACCACGTCGACCGGCGCGATCGGATTGTCGGTGACACGCGACCGCGTATCGAAGAGCCAGTTATCCTCGATCAGCACGTCGCTGGGGAAGCGGCCGTTCTCGCCATTCCCCTTGATATGCGCGTTGTAGTCATGGATGCGGTTACCGCGGATGATCGTGCGGTCGGCGCGCGCGACGATGTGGAAGGCGTGCTCGCAGTCGCTGTCGTCCTGGCAAGTGCCGGCGATGTCGAGATTTTCGACGCTCCAGTCCGGTGCGCTGATCTTCATGAACTCGACGGCGGCGGAACGCAGCTCCACCGTGCCGAGCTTGGCCGCGCGCAGCACGATCGGACGTTGCCGCGTGCCGCTGGCGGTCAGCCGCAAGCCCGGGAGGTCATAGGTTCCCGGGGCGACGGTGATGACATCCCCGGCCCTCGCGTTATTAACTGCGGAAATGATCGCGGGAACCGAGGCGGCATGAACCGCGCGCGCTTGGCCAACGGCCGGGGCGAGCAAAAGCAGGGCGGCGAGAACAACTGCGTGCCTCATGCTAACATTCCTCGTCCCACGGAAGGCGGAGCGGCGCCATGGATTTTGCATTCTCGGAAAAATCGCAGCGCCTGCAAGCCGCGGTCAAGCAGTTCATGGACGAGCATGTCGCGCCGCGCGATGCCGAGTTTACCGCGCTCGAAAACCAAGGTGTGTTCCCGCCGCCCTTTATGGAAGAGCTCAAAGCCGCGGCGCGTGGCCAAGGGCTCTGGAATCTCTTCCTCCCCGGCCTCAAGCCCGACGAGCCGGGCACGCAGATGTCGAATCTCGATTACGCGCCCTGCGCCGAGATCATGGGCCGCGTCGATTGGGCGTCCGAGGTCTTCAACTGCAGCGCACCCGATACCGGCAATATGGAGCTGCTGCACCTCGCCGCGACCCTGGCTCAAAAAGAGCAATGGCTGAAGCCGCTGCTCGACGGCCGCATCCGCTCGTCCTTCGCCATGACCGAGCCCGATGTCGCATCGTCGGATGCCACCAATATCCGCACTTCGATCGCGCGCGACGGTAGCGATTGGGTGATCAGCGGCCGCAAATGGATGATCACCAACGCCGCCGATCCGCGCACCCGACTCTTCATCCTGATGGGCCAGACCGCGCCCGAGCGTGCCGAAGCGCATCGCCGGCAAAGCATGGTGCTGATACCCGCCGACGCCAAAGGCCTGACGGTCGTGCGCAACCCGCCGATCATGCATCACGTGCACGGCAACGGGCACTGCGAAGTGCTGTTCGACAACGTGCGCGTGCCGGCCGAGAATCTGCTCGGCGAGGAAGGCGGCGGCTTCGCCCTGGCACAGGCGCGCTTGGGTCCCGGGCGCATCCATCACTGCATGCGCGCGATTGGCGCGGCCGAGCGCGCGCTCGAGTTGATGATCCAGCGCAGCCTCGAGCGACGCACCTTCGGGCAAATGCTGCATGAGCACGGCACGATCCGCGAATGGATCGCGCTGTCGCGCATCGAGCTCGAGCAGGCGCGGTTGCTGGTTTTCAAGACGGCGTGGCTCATCGATCAATACGGCACGAGAGCGGCGCGCCGCGAAGTCTCGCTGATCAAGGTGGTCGTGCCGCGGATCGAAGTCGCGATCGCCAATCGCGCGATGCAGGTTTTCGGCGCCAAGGGCCTGACCAACGACACGCCCCTGCCCGACATCTGGACCCATGGCCGCTATCTGCAGATCGTCGATGGCCCCGACGAGGTGCATCTGCGCTCCATCGCCCGCGCCGAAGTGCGGGCAATGGAGAAAAGAGTCAAAGACAATTCCTAGAAACCGTCATGCCGGCGAAAGCGAGCATCCAGCCTCCGTCTCCGGACACCGCTTTCGCGGCGATGATGATCTTAGGTATGCGTCAGCTCGGTTCCTGCGTATGCGCTTCGAGGAACCACAGCGCCTTGTCGAGCGCGCGCGAATAAGCCGTTAGAATGTCGGCGGTGTCCGCATCGCCGGCGTCGTCGGAGCTCTCGATGCCGGCGCGCACCGCGTTCGCGGCTTTGCCGTAATGGCCGATCAACGCCTCGAGATGGTCTTTGATCTTATAGATGTCGGTCGGATAGGGTTTGAGGCTCGTCGCCTTCGCCACGACCTGGGTCGTGCCGAGCGCGGTGCCGCCTAGCTGCACCACGCGTTCCGCCATCGTGTCGACGTGAGTGTCGATCTCCGTCCGGAATCCGTCGATCATCTCGTGGACGGCGATGAATTGCGGACCTTTGAGGTTCCAATGCGCCTGTTTGGTCAGCAGCGCCAGATCAATGCTGTCGGCCAAAAGCTGATTGAGCAACTCGATCGACACCGTCTTGGTGTTCGATTTGAGGTCGTTCTGCGTCTTGAACAAAGCCATCTTGCCTTCTCCTCTTGTGTTGATGGGAAAACTCTAAGCGGCGATGCTCGCCTCGCCGTCGAGCGTCGCGGCGACCGCGTGCACCACCGAAGCAATGCGGACGGCCTGCTGGATCGCCTCGCGCGTGATGCCGGCCTGGCGCAATACCTGCTCATGCGCGTCGATGCATTTGCCGCAGCCATTGATCGCGGACACAGCCAGCGACCAGAGCTCGAAATCGGCCTTCTCGACACCGGGATTTGCGATCACATTCATCCGCAGCCTTGCCGGCATGGTTGCATAGTCCGGGTCGGATGCAAGGTGGGTGAAGCGATAATAGATATTGTTCATCGCCATGATCGAGGCCGCCGCTTTCGCCGCAGTAAGCGCGGCCGGCGAGAGCACGGCCTGCGCGTCGCCGATAACCGTCCCGACCAGCGCTTGGTTGCGCGCCGCCAACGCTGTCGCGACCAACGTGCCCCAGCGTTGCTGCTCCGTCAGCGTGGCGTCACCGAGCAAAGCCGACAGGTTGAGCTTCAGATCCTTGGCATAATCGGGAATCAACTCGCGAATCTTGTCCAAAGCCATAACAAACTCCTGATCTTCAAGGGCGTCACCCCGCGTAAGCGGGGCTCCACGGGAAACAGCACGGCTGTCGCACTGGATTCCCGCTTCGCGGAAATGACGAAGGTGAAATGTGACAGGATTAGGCCGCCTGGAGCGTCTCTTGGCCCTTCTGCCAGTTGCAGGGGCAGAGTTCGTCGGTCTGTAAGGCGTCGAGCACCCGCAATACCTCCTGCGGATTGCGGCCGATATCCATGTCATTGACCGACACGAAGCGGATAATGCCCTGAGGGTCGACGACGAAGGTCGCGCGCTTGGCCACGCCCGCTTCGCGGTCGAGAATCCCCAATGCTGCGCTCAGCTCGCGCTTGATATCAGCCAGCCATGGGAAGGTCACCTTGCCCAAATCCTCGCGCGACTGACGCCAGGCGAGATGGACGTATTCGCTGTCGATCGAAAGGCCGAGAAGTGCGGCGTCGCGATCCTCGAACGCGCCGGCGATGGCGTTGAAGCCGACAATTTCGGTCGGACAGACGAAGGTAAAATCCTTCGGCCAAGCAAAAACGACGCGCCATTTGCCGGCATGGGTGTGATTGTCGATGGTGGTGAAGGCCCTGCCCGGGTCGGTGCCATCGACCGCGGTCAGGGCGAACTCAGGGAATTTGTCGCCAACGGTTAGCATGTCTCGTCTCCATAACGATCAGTGATGTCATGAAGATGGCAGCTAGCTTGTAATCGTTCTAATTGATTATTAGATTATTTTCGATCGGAAATATCGATGATACCCCTGCCCAGCCTCCAGCAATTGCGCTTCTTGGTCGCCGTCGCGGAGCAGCGTCATTTCGGCCGTGCCGCCACCGCTTGCCGCGTCACGCAATCGAGTTTGAGCGCCGGGATCCAGGAACTCGAAGCGCGGCTCGGCATCGCGCTGATCGAGCGCAGCCGGCGCGGGGTCGTGCTGACTGCGATCGGAGAAGCTGTGCTCGAGCGCGCCCGGCGCTTGTTGGCGGATGCCGAGGATCTCGCAGCGTTGGCGCAAAGCGGGCGCGAACCACTGACCCAGCCACTGCGCTTGGGCGTCATCCCGACCATCGGGCCCTATCTCGTGCCGGCGATCATGCGCGGCCTCCACAAGACCTTCCCGAAGCTGCAGCTCTATCTGCGCGAGGAACAGACCGCGCCGCTATTGGCGCAGCTCGCCGATGGCAAGCTTGACCTCGTCCTTCTCGCCCTGCCCTATGCGACCGAAGAATTCGAGACAATGCCGCTCGGCAGCGATCCGATCGAGGCGGTGCTGCCGAAAGATCACCCGCTCGCCAAGCGCAAGATCATCCCAACCGACGTGCTCGCCGAGGAGATGCTGCTATTGATGGAAGACGGGCATTGCCTCCGCAGCCACGCGCTCGAAGCCTGCCGCCTCGCCGGTGCCGGCCGGAATGAGAATCTGCAAGGCACGAGCTTGCGCACCGTCGTGCAAATGGCGGCGGGCGGGCTCGGCGTAACACTGGTGCCGCGCCTGGCGCTGGCCCAGGAGTTGCCGGCCGACGGCAATCTCGTCGCGCGACCGCTCGACAAGGATGCACCGCCGCGTGTGATCGCCCTCGCTTGGCGGCGCGGTGCCGCACGGCGCGAGGAGCTCCGCCGCTTCGGCGCTTACGTCAAGGATGTGCTGGCAGAGAGCGCCGGCTAAGCCCTATTCGCGCCCCGGCAGCGGCACGGCGTAGCGTTTGTCGATGATCTCGGCAGGATTGACCCCCGGCTTCATCTGGCCTTGCTGGGTGAACCACTCGATCTGATGCCGCACATCCTTGGCATCGAGCCGAAGCTGGGCATCGAGCCAGGGAATCGCGGTATCGATCGTATCTGCTTGCTGCTTCGTATATTTCGCCAGGATCGCGATGATCGCCTCGGCGGTGGGGCCATCGCGGCGATGCTCCTGATCGTCGGCGAAAGCATCATGATAGTCTTTCGCGCCGCGCTTGAAGGCGCGCAGGAAGCGCTCGACCGTGTCGCGCTTCTCGTTCGCGATCTTGGTCGAGGTGAAAGCGGTATTCGCCTGACTGTAAGGCACTTCGTCGCCGACCCAGCCGATGAGATGTGCCTCGTTCTTCGACAGCAGCGCCATCGCCGGCGTTACCGGGAACACGCCGAGATCGGCCTGACCGCCGGCCAGTGCCGAGCTCATATTGGTGTTGGTCTGCACTGCCGCGACGTGAATGTCTTTTAACGGAATGTCGTATTTGTCAGCGGCAAGCCCGAGATCGTAATGAAGCTGCGAGCCGACTTGCGTCACCGCGACGGTCTTGCCGGCGAGCTGTTTCAGCGAGCGTAGTCCGCCATCCCATGCGCGGTTCGACGCGATATAGCCGGCATTCTTGAAGCCGGGCATCTCGCGATTGCCGGCGCCGACGATCCGCAACACGCCTTGCCCGGCGAGGCTGTAAAACGCCGCCGCCATCCCGGTGCAGCCGAAATCGATATCGCCCGACGCCGCTGCGATGGCGATGGGCTGGGCCGCGTCGAAGAATACGATCTTCGCGTCGAGCCCTTCATCGCGGAAATAGCCGCGCTCGTCAGCGACGAAGATCGGCCCGACCGCAAGCGTCTGGACCACGCCGACTTTGATCGGCGTCGGCTCCGCCGCACGCGCCGACAAGGTGATCGACAGCAACAGGCTGCCGACAATTCCGGCCAGGATTTTCATGCCCTCTCCCTGATCTCTTCTTACTATGACGCGATCATAGAGAATGTCATTGCGCGCTCCTTCGTCAAGCTGAGGAGCGACGCACGCCGGCGTTGCCGCATGACCTGGATTGATCCGGCCTTATCGAGGAGATATTTTCCGATGCAAGATTTCGGCTCCGTCATCGGTGCCGATGACCGCCATCGCCGCCACGCCGCAGAACAATCCCGTCGCGACAACCCCGAACAGCGAGCGTAAGCCGAGATCGAGTTCGGTAGGATCGGATATCGCGGCAAGACTGCAATCGGCGATGTAGTTGCCGTTATCGGTGACAAACGGCTTGTCCTGGAGGTAGCGCAGTCGCGGTGTCGCCCCCATCGCTTTCAGCCGGTCGAGTGTCAGCTCCCAGCCGAAGACGACGATCTCGACCGGCAATGGCGTCGCGCCGCCGAGCTTGTCGACGAGCTTCGACTCATCGGCCACCACGATCATCCGCTCGCTGGCGAGGGCGACCATTTTCTCGCGCAGCAGCGCGCCGCCCAGGCCTTTCACCAGGTCGAGCGAGCCGCGCGCGATCTGATCGGCGCCGTCGATCGTCAGATCGAGCCGGCGATGCGTCGCAAAATCGGTGAGCGGGATGCCAAGATGCCTGGCTGCCTCGGCCGTGCGCGCCGAACTCGGCACGCCGGCGACCGCGAGTCCGCTTTTGATCCGCGTGGCGAGCGCTTCGAGCACGAAGGCCACCGTCGTGCCGCTGCCGAGGCCGAGCACCATCCCGCTTTTGACTTCCTCGACCGCGCGCGCCGCGGCGCGTGCTTTCTGGGCATCGCGCTCGCTCATGTCTCCTGCCGTTTCTTTGCCGCCTCGATGGTACGCCACACCGTGTTCGGCATTGCCGGCAGCGGAATATCGGTGACGCCGAGCGGCGCCAGCGCATCGACGATGGCGTTGATCACCGCGGCCGGCGCCGACGTCGTCGGTCCCTCGCCCGCCGATTTGATGCCGAGTGGATTGGTCGGTGAGAGAATTTCGAGGATCTCGGTATCGATAAGCGGCAGATCCGCTGCATGCGGCATGCCGTATTCCATCAACGAGCCGGCGAGCGATTGGCCGGTCTTCGGATCGCGCGTGCATTCCTCGGACAGCGCCTGGCCCACACCATGCGCGATCGAACCATGACTCTGACCGTCGACGATCAGGGGGTTGATCGCGCGGCCGACATCGTCGACGCTCGTATAGCGCTTGATCTGCACGCCGCCGGTTGCGGGGTCGACCTCGATCTCGCAAATCGCCGTACCATTGGGGAAAACCGGCTGATGCATCTCATTGTCGGCGCGCGAAGCGAGCACTTCGCCGCGACGCGACGCTTCCTCGGCGAGATCGAAGAGATCGAGCGTGCGATTGGCGGAAAGCGCGCGAAAGTGTCCGTCCTCGAAGCGGATTTGATCCGGTGAGGTCTTGAGCATGATAGCGGCGAAGCGCTTGCCGTGCTCGATCAGCGCCGCGCCCGCCATGGTCATGACGACGGCGGCATGGCGCATCGAGCGGCCGGAGTGCGAGCCGCCGCCTTCGCTGACCATATCGGTATCGCCCATGACGACGTCGATCCTCTCCATGGCCACGCCGAGCAGATCGGCGATCACCTGCGAGAAGCTCGTCTCCTGCCCTTGGCCGCTTGGCTGCGTGCCGATGACGAGCCGCACCCGGCCTTCCGGCAGCACCTTTAGCTCGGCGCGCTCGCGCGGCGAGCCGGTCGAGGATTCGACGTAGTTCGCAAGACCGAAGCCGAGACACCGTCCCCGCTTCGCCGCTTCCTCGCGCCGCGCCGCAAAGCCCGACCAATCGGCGATGCGCAGCGCGTCATTCATCGCGCGTTCGTAATCGCCGCTGTCATAGGTCGTGCCGACCGCGTTGGTGTAGGGCATCTGCTCCTGGCGGACGAGATTCTTGCGCCGCAGCTCGATGCGATCAATGCCGAGCCCACGCGCCGCTTTGTCGATGAGCCGCTCGAGCGCGAAATTCACCTCGGGCCGCCCCGAGCTACGCATCGTCGTCGTCGGTACGGTGTTGGTGAAAACCGCCTGCGCGCGGAGATGCACGGCGGGGATGTCATATGAGCCGGTGAGAAGGCCACAGCCCTTGGCGAGCGGAGACAAGGTCACGCAATGCGCGCCGACGTTGCTGATATTGGTCGCGCGCAGCGCCAAGAACTTGCCGTCCCGGCTCACCGCGAGATCGAGCTGCGTCGCGAGATCGCGGCCCTCGTAAGCCGTGATCATTTCTTCCGAACGGGTCGCCGTGTATTTGATCGGCCGGCCGAGCTTCTTCGCGGCCCAAAGCAGCAAGCCGAATTCGACGTAGGGCCGGTTGCGGGCGCCGAAGCTGCCGCCGACATCGTTCGAGACGAGACGCAGCTTCTCGAGCGGAATGCCGAGCACAGTCGCGTATTGCGGGCGCTGGCGAATGACGCCCGGCCCGCCCGAGGTGAAATGCAGCGTATAGCG
>DASXCX010000267.1:0-3264 GCA_036490955.1 Allostellaceae bacterium
GCTCGTTCCCGCACGTGACGCTACGCTACCGCCGCCGCTTTGAATCATTCGAGCACAGCGAGGGCGGCGTCGTCGCGACGGTGATCGATACGACAAGCGGGACGCGCGAGACGATCGCGGCGCGGTATCTCGTCGGTTGCGATGGCGCGGGGAGCGTCGCGCGCCGCGCATCCGGCATCGCGCTCACCGGCAAAGGCCTGCTCGGCCATGCGGCGAACATGTTTTTCCGCGCGCCGCGCCTGTTGGAGATTTGCGGCAAGGAACCCGGCACATTTTTCGTGCCGGTCGATCGCGGCGGCGTTTGGGCCAATCTGCGCATCATCGATCCGGTGAATGCGCTCTGGCGGCTGATGGTCAACGAGACGGGCGGCGATACGACGATTGAGGGTGTCGATAAATCGGCGTACCTGCGCCGTGCCCTCGGCCGGGAGCTCGATGTCGAATGGGTCGACATCAATGTCTGGCGACGGCAAAGCGTCCTTGCGGAAAGCTATGGCGAGGGCCGTGTGTTTCTCGCGGGCGACGCGGTGCATCAGGTCTCGCCGACGGGCGCGCTCGGCATGAATACCGGCCTCGGCGACGCGATCGATCTCGGCTGGAAGCTCTCGGCGGTGATCCAGGGTTGGGGTGGACCCCAATTGCTCGCCAGCTATGACCGCGAGCGGCGCCCTGTCGGCGCGCGCGCCGTTGGCAGCGCGACGCAATTCCATGCCTCGCAATCGGGCTGGGGCGACGGGCTCGATGCCCTCGACGAGGCGAGCCCCGCGGGCGATGCACTGCGCCAACGCATCGGCGACGTTCTCGTCACCCAGGTCGGCCGCGAGTTTCGCACCATGGGCCTGCAACTCGGTTATCGCTACGAGGAATCGCCGATCTGCATTCCCGACAACACGCCGCCGTTACCTGACGACCCCGAGACCTATCGTCCTGGAGCGCGGCCCGGCGGTCGAGCGCCGCATGTCTGGCTAAGTGACGACCGATCGACGCTCGATCTCTTCGGCCGCGGCTTCACGTTGCTGTGCTTTGGCGATGCCAGCGACGGCGAAGGTTTCCAACGCGCCGCCGCGACACGACATCTACCGCTCGAGATCGTCCAAATCAACGATCGCGCGGTCGGAAACGCTTACGAAGGAAAGCTTGTTCTTGTGAGGCCAGACGGGCATGTTGCTTGGCGTAGCGACGCGCCGCCGCGCGAGGTCGGCGCTTTGCTCGATCGTGTCGTCGGCTTTTGACTCAGTGTCTGAGCAAGGGAGCGTCTCTTGGCAAAGATCATGCAAACACGGCGGCGGGGCTTTATCGCTTCGAGCATTGCTTTCGTCCTGATGGCCACCATGATGATGCCGGCGACGACCCACGCCCGTGGCGGCGGAGGCGGCGGTCATGGCGGTGTCGGCACGCGTAATATCGGTGTCCTCGGCCTGGCCCAGCCCCGCTTTACGCCGTCGCCGGGAATCTCCGTCGTCCGGCGTTTCGCATTTTCTCCCCGCCATGCTTTCCCGCGTCGCCAATTCGCCTTCCACCACTCGCACGCCATCGGATCGCATTTCTTCGCTCTCGGCGCCGACGGCGCATGGGTCGACACTTTCACCTACTCGCCGACGATCGTGATCGCGCAGCAATCGCCGATCGCGCAGGAACAACCGGGGCCCCGGCACGCGGCGGTCGTGAGGACGCCGGGCGCGGCACAGCAAGGCATCATTGTCGTACGCGGCGACAGCAAATCCTACGTGACCTTCGGCAAGCCGGGCTGAGCACGCTCGGCTAGGGAACGGTCCGCCGCAAACTCCGTTGTCTCCCTAAGGGAAACCGGAAGGCGGGCGGATATGAAACAAGCCCTTGTTCTTGCGCTAGTGAGCTTTGGATGGGTGACGGCGCTTGCGGCGCAATCGCCCAATACAAGTCCGTCGCCCGGACCGCATGACCCCAATCCGGCGATGAATGCGCCGGATCTGCGGCTGCCGCCGCCTTGTGCACCGACGGCTAATCTCGCCGCAACCGATGGCGTGATGAATCCGACTGGTGTCACGGCGGCGCCGGTACCGGACAATCGGGTAATGCGGATAGAAAGCGGCGGCGGTCTCCAATGCTCGGCCAATACACGGGCGCAAAGCGCCGAGCTTCCGGGCTTGGCGCCCGGTATCCAGTAATTCCGTGGCGCTGAAGCAGCCGGCCTAGCCGGCTGCTTGGCCTCAACCGCGACGATGTTCGACCCGCTACATCCATCCTGCGAGTCGGATTAACGGTACTGCCGTCCTCCGAAACCCATCACGGCAACGCACGTGGATTGCTCGTTGGCGCGGCTCTCGCTGTGCCCATGTCCCAGGTGCGCAGTCTCGAAAACCACCGCTCCTTGGTCTAAGGTCCGCCTCAAGAAAAGGAGGATTTCTCATGAAGCTGGTGGTATTCGGGCCGGACCGGCGCCTCGGCTATCTTCGCGAATCGCAAATTGTCGATGTGTCCTTGGCCTTCGCGAAGTATCTGCGCGAGCGCCAGAACGAACGCTACCCTTATGGCGTCGCCGAGCAGCAGGCGCCGGCCGACCTCATGCGCTTTATCGAAGCCGGTCCGGTCGCGCTCGAAAATGCGCAAAAAGCGATCGACTACCTTTTCGGCCAGTCGCAATCGAAGACGGGAGAGCGCGGCGAGCAGCTCATCCATCAATCGAGCGACGTCGCGATCCATGCGCCGGTGCCGAACGGCGCGCGCGTTGCCTGCGCCGGCGCGAATTTTGCCGACCACGCGCTGGCGATGGCGATCAAAATGCAGGGCAACAAGCCCGGGCCGGCGCTGACGCTCGAAGCGGCGCGCGAGAAGCAACGCAAGGAAGGCATTCGCGGCTTCTGGAAGGTCGGCAAAGACCCGGTGGGTCCCGATGGCGAGGTAATCTACCCGTCGTGGTCAACGCGCTTCGATTACGAAGGCGAGATCGCGGTGATCCTCGGCAAGAAGGGCAAGGACATCAAAGCCGCCGATGCACGCCAGTATATCTGGGGTGTCACGTTGCTCGCCGACTGGAGCATCCGCCGCCCGCATGAGCCGAACAAGGGCAGCCGTTTCGCGACATCGAAGAATTTCGATACGGGCTATTCGCTCGGTCCCTGCATCGCCGTCGGCGAGATCGATCCCTTCGACGCGACGGTCGAAGTATTCGTCAACAATGAGCGGCGGCAGAACTATTCGACCAAGACCATGGTCTATGATTTCGCCGAATATATCGAATTCCTGTCGCAGGATTTCACCTTCTATCCCGGCGACATCGTCAGC
>DASXCX010000268.1:0-3944 GCA_036490955.1 Allostellaceae bacterium
TGGCTTCTCCCAGCGCTTTTTTTGTTCAGCCCAGCGGGCCCAGAAACGGCTCGCCCATATAGGTGTCGGATAGCGGCTCGAGCGCGTCGGGCCAGACTCCCTGCTTCACTTTGCGTCGCGCCGCCGAGCCGCGCACGCGCCCGTCCCAGCCGACCTGCTCCATGTAGTAATAGAGCTCGAGCGCATGGCCGTCGGGATCGATGGCATAGGCGGCGTAATCAATCCCAGGCCTGAGTTTTGGTGCGAGCTCGATCACGCGCGCACCCTGTGCTTTGAGCCAGTCGATCGCATCGCGCAATTGGCGATAAGAGCCGAGCTGCAGGCCGAAGCTCATGCAATTGCTATGCGGCGAGAGCCCGAGCTTCTCACGCAAGGCGATGGGATAGAGCGCGATGCTGTGATGCTCCGTATTGCAGCGCAGGAACACGCAGCGTGCACCTTCGTAGACGACCTCCTCGCTCGACACCAAGCCGAGCCGATCGCGATAGAAGGCTTCGGCCTTTTCCATATCCTTGACGAAGAGCCGGACCGGACCGATACGCACGATCTTGAACGGCCGCGGCAGCATGACGCCGCCAACCTCGTATTTCGCCGGCAGCGCGTCGAAGCCGCGATGGCCGGAAGAAAGGTCGACGCCTTTGTCGGCGGCGGCGCGGATCTCTTCGCGCTCGGCAGGTTGCGGTAGGCTGGCGACGTCGAAGAAAGGGCGCGAAACCTTGAATTCGGGTTTCGCCAACCCGTCCCAGCCGACTTGCTCGATGCCGTAATAGAGCTCGGCGACGTGATCGTCCGGATCGTAGACGTAAGTATGCCAGTTCGAGCCGAGCGGATCGCGGCCGGCGCGCTGGATCTCGATGCCGTGACTTTTGAAATAGTCGTGGCCTTCGACGACCTCGCGCAGCGAGCCGACCTGGAAGGTGATCTGATTGGTCGTGACGTCCGGATTGGTGTCGGCGCGGTGGTTCAGCGCCTGCCGCACGCGGCGCGGAAACAGCGCAAAGGCATGGTGGTCGGTGCCGTAGCGCAACATATAACCGTTGGTGTCGCCGAGGCCTTCGATCGTCTTTTTGTCACGCGTGACGCGGTTGAAATCGAGAATGTCGGAAAGGCGGAAGCCGAGTAGATCCGTGTAGAAGGTGAGGGACTCCGCCATCGCGACATTGTCGAAACCGAAATGACCAAGGCGGCGGATCTTGAAGGGTCGGTCGAGCAGCACGCCGCCGACGTCGTATTTCTGGGCTGCGGGTGCGTCTGGCATGGTCGTGGCGGCTATTTCGCCGCTTGTTCGTTATCGAGCGCTTGCTGCACCAGCTTGCGCATGGCGAGATGCGGTGCGTCCGAGCGGATATCGACCGTCGGCGCATTGGGCATAGTGTCGGCGATGCGCTGCTGCGCTTCCATCACCACGACGTCTTCATCGAATATGGCGCGCGAATCGCGCGCGAAACGCTGCGTGAATTCGACATCCTCGACGCCCCAATTGCGGATCTGGGCGTAGAAAAGGAAAGAGGTGTTTGCCGTCTCGGGCGTCGAGGTCAACATCACGCGCATGCGCGGCGCATTCTCGCGGCCTTTATCGATTGTCGTCGTGCCCGCCGGCGCGAAGCCGACATCGACCATGCAATGGCTGGGCAACTCGGCCTCTGTAACCTGCCAGCGGTCGACCTTGCCCATATTGCCGATGTATTTCGTCCAGAGCGGGATCGGATCGAGATTCGGCATCCAGCGGCTCATGCGCACGCTGCGGTTGAAGCGCTCGGTCGTGACCGGTGAGGTGTCGGTGCCATGGCCGCCCAGGGTCTTTGGGTGGACATAGGCGACGTGCGACAGGTCGAGCAGATTGTCGTTGTTCAACTCCCAACCGCATTTCATCGGCATCGGCTTGGCGTCGTTGCCTTTGATGACCGCCCAGCCGGGCTCGGCGAGGTAATGCCACTGCGGCAGCAGGCTCTCGTCGACTTGAGCGGCATCGCCCATCCAGATCCACAGGAGGCCCCAGCGCTCGGTCAGCGGAAAGCGGGTGACGCGGGCATCGGGCGGGATTTGCGGCTGGCCCGGGATTTCGATGCATTCGCCGCTCGGCGCGAATTTGAGGCCGTGATAGCCGCAGCGGATGTTGTCGCCCTCGATCATGCCCATGGAGAGCGGCAGGTTGCGGTGGCAGCACCGATCCTCGAGCGCGATGGCCTCGCCCTTTTCGGTCCGGTACAGCATGACTGGCCGGCCGAGGAAAATCCGCGCCAGCGGCGCGCGCGCAACCTCTTCGCTCCAGGCGGCGACGTACCAGCAATTGCGCAGGAACATGGGCAGTCCTCCCGCCGCCTTCCCTAACATAGCGATGTTGTCATGACAACATCGGACCGGTAGGCTGGTCCGATAAAGAGCGGCGAGGGAGGAAGCCCCATGAATATCGACGTCCACGCCCATATCATCGGGCCGGCGTTCTATGACGCCGTCAAGAAAATCCCCGGCGTCACGTTCGAGCCGAACCGCTACGGCATCGGCATCCGCAAGAACGGCGAGACCGTCATCAACCTCAGCGAAAATTGGTTTTCCGCCAAGCACCATGTCGGCGAGATGGACAAGCGCCGCATCGACCTGTCGCTGCTGTCGCTGACGACGCCCAATCTCTACGTTTTCCCGAAGGAAATGCAGGCGGCGGCGGCGCGCATCGCCAACGACGAAGCGGTCGATCGCGCGCGTATGTTTCCGGATCGTGTGCGCGTCCTCGCCAGCTTGCCGCTCGACGACATTCCGGCTGCGGTCGCGGAAATCGATCGTGTCGCCGGCATCAAGGAGGTCTGCGGCATCTCGGTCGGCTCGAACGTCAACGGCGTGCAAATTTCCGATCCGCGGTTCGAGCCGGTCTGGGCCGAAATCAACAAGCACAAGATGGCCGTGGTCCAGCACCCAAATTTTCCGCCATTCGCCGCGGACTGCCGGAATACAACCTGTCGCTCATGCTCGGCTTCTTCTTCGAGACGCAGATCTGCATGACGCGGATGATCGTCAACGGCATCTTCGCGCGCTATCCCGATATGAAATTCATCGTCGCGCATACCGGCGCGGGCATGCTCGGCATCATGAACCGGCTGCGCGCCATTCCGCGCGCTTACCCGGACGCGCTGGAGAAGATGCAGCATCGCTCGTTCGATGAATTCGCCAAGAACCTCTATTACGACAGCTGCTCGATCGATCAGAACGCGTTGATGCTGGCTTATAATTATGTTGGGCGCGAGCACATGATGTTCGGCACCGACTATCCCTACACCAATCACGGGCCCGAGCATGTCGAGGAGCTGCCGATCGGTGATGCGGACAAGGGTCTGATGCTCGGCGGCAACGCGGAAGCGGTGTTCGGGTTGAGCTAGCCGCTACCGCTCGTCACCGTTTTCGAGGAGCTGATCGAGCAGCTCGCCGAGCACGGCCATGCGCTCGGCGCCGATCTGGCCGAAATAGCGCTCTTCGGTTTCGGCCCAAAGCGGCCGGGCGCGGGCGAGCGCCTGTCGGCCGGCCGTGGTGAGATCGACGCGCTTTGCCTTGGCGACGGTCGGATGCGCATCGCGCATGATGAGGCCCTTCTGCACGAGCAGGGTCAGCACCTTCGAGATCATCACGCGGTCGAAGAGGGTGAAATTCGCTAGCCGCGCCTGCGAAGGCACCTCGCCCGCGCGCTCGAGCCAATCGATCGTCGCGAGCAGGATGAATTGCAGATGCGTCAGCCCGACGGGCTCGAGCGCTTTCTCCAGCCGCCGCTGCCAGCGCTGCGCGACATGGACGGATTTGAAACCGAAGCTCGCATGCCCCAGCGGGTAGCTGCGATGCGAAGGCGCGGGGGGCTTTTTCTTTTTGGCGCTCAGGGTTGTACCTGGGCCGGGGCCTTGGTGAGGACGTAGTTTTTGGGCTCGAGCTCGGCCAGATAATCCGCGAAGGACATCGGCGGA
>DASXCX010000269.1:0-30617 GCA_036490955.1 Allostellaceae bacterium
ATGCCGCAGCCGAATTTCGTGCCCGTGAGACCAACCGCATCGCGGATCGCCCAGAGCAACGGCGTATCCGGCTCGAGGTCCACCTGATGCGGTGTGCCATTGATGGTCAATGTGATCATAGGCGATGCTCCTTGAGAACGCTTCTGCTCGAAATGGTAGCACAATTAACAACTGCCACAACGTACCTACTTCGTGGTCGCGGAACCGTGAAAAGTGGCCTCTCCTCGCCCCAAACTGCCCCCCCCCCTCACGCCCCATCGAGCTTTTTCTCCCCGTCGGCCTCGCCGCGAAGGTAATTGACGATCAAAGCATCCGCCAACGTCTCGGGCGACGCCGCCCCAACGAGCTCTAGCTTTCCGGAAAGCGAGAGAATGCACAGACCGTGAATGCCGGCCCAGATCACCTGAGCGGCGCGGCGGGCTCGAACTGGGTCGCGGTCGACATGGGGCAACACGACGTCTTCCGCCAATGCCATCAGCCGCCTGAGTTTCGCGGCGTACCACTCGGGCGGGCGCTCGTTTTGTGCGCGATGATTCGCGAAAAGGGCACGCCATGAATTGAAATGGGTCCGTGCGAAATCGACATAGGCAGCGGCCAGGGCGCGAAGCGGGTCGGTATCGCCGCCTTGCGTTAGGCGATCTTGGAGGAACGCGTACCAGGCATCGAGGGTGCGCGCATGCGCTTGGAGCAATAGATTGTCGTAATCGCCGAATACATTGTAGATCGTGCCGATCGTATATCCGATGCGGGCGGCTACTTGGCGCGCGCTGAAATTCTCGAACCCTGCCTCCGCAATCAAGGCGACGGCGGCATCGACCGCTATCCTCTCAAGTTCTTCCCGCGAATGATCCGACCGGCGCGCCATTTAAATTGAACACCATTCAATTTATTTATTGATCATTGTTCAATTACCCGTTATAAATGGCTTTGGCAAGGACAAAAAGCACCAACGCCAGTTCCCGGAAACCGCGGCGATATTTTGCAGAGAATCGTGATGAGGTCATACCATGAATGAGTTACGGGACGTCTTCATCACCGGCGCCGGGACGTTCCTACCCGGCAAGCCGGTCGGCGTGGATCAGATGGAGGACCATCTCGGCCGCATCTACGGTCGCGCTTCGCTCCTCGGCAGACGCGCGCTACGCTGGAACGGTGTCGCGTCGCGCCACTACGCGATGCTCCCGGACGGCACGATTCTCCACACCAACGCCGATATGTGTGCACGCGCCGTCGCAGCGGCGCTCGACGATTCGGGCGATAGTTTGAGGGCGTTGGGATTTCTCGCCGCGGCGACCACCCAGGGCGACTATCTGGTGCCAGGACACGCGGCCGCCGTGCAGGGCGCGCTCGCTGGTCCGCCGATGGAGATCGCGAGTTTCCAGTCGGCTTGCGGGTCGGCGCTCATGGCGGCAAAAGCCGCGTGGCTGGCCGTGCGCACGGGCGAGCACGACCTCGGCGTCGCCTGCGCCGGCGAATTTTCCTCGCGCTGGTTTCGGCCCGAATTCTATGAAGGCACGACCCTCTGCGACACCAAAGGAAGGCTCTGCGCGGAAGCGGATTTTCTGCGCTTCACATTGTCGGACGGCGCCGGCGCCATCGTCTGCGCGCCCCGGCCGCGTCGCGACGGGCTTTGCCTGCGCATCCGCTACATCGATATCGTTTCGCTCGCCGGAAGCTTCGATCCCTGCATGTGGGCGGGAGCAGCGCTCAACGAGCGGGACGACCCTGCCAAGAGCTGGGCTCATCGTGGGCCGCGCGCCGCGCACGCGGCCGGTGCCATTGCCTTGCTCCAGGACTTCCAGCTTTTGAAGAAAGTGATCCGCGCCTGGGTCGGGGTCTATCTCAAGAAAGTCGATGAGGGACGGATCGTTCCAAGCGAGATCGATTGGTTATTGTGTCACTACTCTGCCGAATCGCTGCGCGAGGAGATCGTATCGCTGCTCGAGGACACGGCAGGCATGGTTCCCGCCGAGAAGTGGTTCTCGGTGCTACGCGAGAAAGGCAATGTCGGAGCGGCGTCGATTTGGATCATGCTCGACGCGTTCCTGCGTTCGGGCCGCGCCGAGCGCGGCCAGAAAGCGCTGTGCATCGTCCCGGAAAGCGGCCGCGCCCTGGTCGGCTTCCTGATGGCGGAGGTGATATGAGCGACGAAGCGACGGCTTTGCGCAAGCTTACGATCGTATTCACCGAGTTCGAGCAGCGGCTCGAGGCAACGCCGCTGTTGCGGAAATTGTCGCGCGGCCGGCTCGAGCTTGCCGACTACCAAGCTTTCCTTATCAATCTGCGGCAGCAGGTGAAAGACGGCGCGCTATGGATGGCGCGCGCGGCCAGCAACGTCGGAGAGCCTTATCTCGAATTGCGTTCTCGGCTCTTGCGGCACGCCGTCACCGAGCACCGCGACTATCGTATGCTCGAAGACGATTACACGGCGACCGGCGGCGCACGCGATGTGATCCAATCTGCGGCGAAAAACATCGGCTCGGAGGCGCTTTCGGCATGGATGTTCCATGAAGCCTCGAAACCCAATCCTTTCGGTTTGCTGGGCGCGATGTGGATCATCGAAGGCCTGGGCGCCATCAAGGCGCGGGAATGGGGCCTTCAGGTCAAGAAGGCCTTGTCCCTTCCCGACGACGCGGTGCGTTTTCTTCTCTATCACGGCGACAACGATCAAGATCACGTCGCTGGCTTTCGCGAGATGCTGGCGCTCGCGCTGCCCGAGCCGGGTGCGGCCGAGCGCATCGTGCGCGTCGCCGAGGTCACGGCGCGGCTCTATGCGCTGCAAATCGAGGAGATCACCTGATGAGCGGCCGCGAATTCGACGTGAGCCGATTCGATCGCAAGAATCCGAGCCCTTGGCTCGCGCTTTACCTCGATCGGAGCCTGCCGATCGACGAGGACGCCAAGAAGGCGTTGCTCCAAGGCGCGGCGTCGTGGTCGCGCCGCTGGCTCTTCAACATCGTACGGCCGGCGATTTTCGTGTTCTTCGTCTGCGTCAAGATTCTCCGCGGCATCAGCCCGCGCGTTCCGAATCTCAACGCTCTCCTGCATCGCACGATCTACTGGGGCTTGCGCAGCTTCGGCTCGCCCGAGGCCAATCTGCTGATCATGCGCCACTTCCACATCGGCACGGAGCTTCTCGCCTTCATCAAGACGAATGCCGGTCCGGTCGAGATCGAGAGCGTTCCGCTGCGGCCGACGCGGCTTGCAGATCTGCAAGACAATGTCTTCCTGCAACACGACCTCAACATCTTTAATTTCATCATCGAGCTGAACAGGAGCCTGCGCGCCCAAGGCCGCGAACTCGCGCCACCAGCACAGCTCGATTTCTCGATGATCACCGATGGGCCCTTTCCGATCGAGCCAACCAAAAACGGCTTGCTCAATTTTTGCGACGTGCAAACTGCCGTCGAAGTCTACACGCCGCTTTATGCGCTGCTGTTGCCGCGCGAGGATTTCGTCCGGGCCGCGAATTCGCTGCAGCTCGACGAGACGATCGCGATCTACATCGCCAAAATTCTCGGCACCGATTATCACCTCGCCTTCATGAAGAATGGCCACCCGATGGTGCCGCTCTCGACGCTTCAGGCGGGCTACCGCCTCATGATGCATGGCCTCGATTGCGAGGGCTTGCATGGCTGGCTACGCGCCATGAAGCGTCGTCGGACTGCCGGAATGCCGTTGGAATAGCGTTCGCCCGAAGAAGCGCCGCGCCGGCCTTGACGGCCTCCTGTGCCGGTTGTCTGCTCCCACTCAGAACAAACGCCCCGGGGAGAACGCCGATGGCCGAAACCTTTGTTTACGCCGGCGCCGGCATGTGGCGCGGCGGCTCGAAATCGGGCGTCTTTCGTATGACGCCCGGCGATGGCGCCTTCGAGCAGATGACCGTCGGCCTGCCCGCGCAAACCAGCGTCCACACCATCACTGTCCACCCCGGCGATCCCGCGCGCGTCTTCATCGGGACCCAGGACGGGCCCTATATCAGCGACGATCACGGCGCGCACTGGCACCGCCCGGATTTTCCCGACCACGTCCAGATCTGGTCGTTCCTTGTTCATCCGCATCACCCCGAGACGATCTATGCCGGCGCTTCGCCCGTCGCGATCTACCGCAGCGACGATGGCGGCGCGCGTTGGCAGCGCCTCGCTCAGCCGGTGCTCGCCGAGCATGTGAAGATGCCCTTCGCATGCCGCGTGATGCGCATCGCTCTCGATCCGCAAGCGCCACGCCATCTCTATGCAACCATCGAAGTGAATGGCGTGATGAAGAGCCGCGACGGCGGCGAGACCTGGAGCGATGGCAACGCGGGCCTCTTGCGCCTTGCCGAGAATCCGAAGCTCAAAAGCAATCTCGGCTCCGGCAGCGAGGCGGAAGGCATGCTCGACGGACATGCGCTCTGCGTCAGCGACGCCGCGCCCGGCGCGGTCTTTCTCGCCTGCCGCATGGGTCTCTTCCGCAGCGATGACGGCGCCGCGAGTTGGCAGGACATTGAGGTTGGGCGCTTCTCGCCGCTGACCTATGCGCGCGACATACGCCCGGCGCCGCAAGATCCCAGCCGGCTCTACGCCTGTCTCAGCGTCCATGCGACCGGTAATACCGGCTCGCTCGCGAAGAGCGACGATGTCGGCAAGAGCTGGCGCCGCATCGATCACGGCGTGCCGATCCACGCTACCTTCATGCAGCTCGCGCTCCATGCGCGCGACGCCGATCAAGTTTATGGCGCGGCGCGCAACGGCCAGATCATCGGCACACAGGATGCCGGCAAGAGCTGGCACGAATACCGCCTGCCCGCCGGCTGCGAGGATGTTTACGGTATCGCCTGCGGCTGAGGAATTTTTTCAAGAAGCAAAACACAAGGGGACTTCGATGAATTTTTCGGGCACCGTTAAATCCGCTCTCGCCGCAGCGACACTGGTCGCGCTGGCCTTGCCGCCGGCACGCGCCGCCGATCCGATCAAGATCGGCTTCAGCATGGAAGAGACGGGCGGTCTTGCCGCGAATGGCAAGCCGGCCCTCCTCGCCTTCCAGATCTGGGCCGAAGACGTCAACGCCAAAGGCGGCTTGCTCGGCCGGCAAGTCGAGCTCGTCCATTACGACGATCAGAGCAGCCCCGCCAACGTGCCGGGCATTTATACGAAGCTCTTGGATGTCGACAAAGTCGATCTCGTCGTCAGCTCTTACGCGACGGGCCTCATCGCGCCGGCGATGCCGATCGTGATGCAGCACAACAAAGTGTTCCTCGGCCTCCTCGGCCTCGGCGTGAACAGTCAATTCCAATATCCGAAATACTTCTCGATGCTGCCGGCGGGACAGAATCCGAAAACCGCTTTCACCACCGGCTTCTTCAACATCGCGATGGCGCAGAATCCGAAGCCGAAGACGATCGCCATCGTCTCGGCCGATATCGAATTCGCCCATAACGCGGCCGACGGCGCACGCGAGACGGCGAAAGCCGACGGGCTGCAGATCGTCTACGACAAGACTTATCCCGGCAACATCACCGATTGCTCGCCGGTGGTGCGCGCGGTGCAGGCGGCCGATCCCGATATCGTCCTGATCGCCTCCTACATCACCGATTCAACCTGTATGACTCGCGCGATCAAGGAGATCGGCTACAAGCCGAAGATCGTCGGCGGCGCCATGGTCGGGCCGCAGGCGACGCCGATCAAGCAGCAACTCGGGCCCGCGCTCAATGGCTTCGTCGCCTTCGATCTATGGCTGCCGGCGAAGACCATGCTGTTCCCTGGCGTCGATGACGTGCTGAAGAAATATCAGGCGCGCGCCAAGGATTCCGGCAGCGATCCGCTCGGCTATTACATGGTGCCGGTGAGCTATGCCGAGATGCAGGTGTTGCAGCAAGCGATCGAGGCGACCAAGAGCCTCGATCAGGACAAGCTCGCCGACTATATCCGCGCCAACACGTTCCATACTGTCTTCGGCGACATCAAATTCGGCAAGGACGGCGAATGGGAGCAGTCGCGCATCCTGATGGTCCAATTCCAGGGCATCGCCGGGAACGATCTCGCCCAATTCGAGGACCCGGCGCATACGATCATCCTCGACCCGCCGGCGCTCAAATCGGGCAATGTGACCTATCCCTTCGGCGGCTGAGCACGCGATCGCGCGCTTGATCGATGCCCGTCGCCTCCGCGAAAGAACGGCCAGCGCCGCGCTTCGCGGGGCGATGCCTACCCTTTGGCTCGCCGCACGCCCGGGCCGGCCCCTAATTCGGCTGGTCCGCATGACGTGGAACTGACCCACACGCGCAAAGATTGCGCATTACCCCCGCCCTATCCCCCTCGACGCTTCCGATTCAGACCGCGTTAACCTAAAATTAACCAAGGTTTACCGAGTTTATACGGATCAGGGGAATCGCCGTGTCCGATACCGAGTCCCGCCGCCGCTCGAACCTTGCTAGCGCCACCGTCACGGCCGTCGCGCTGATTTTCTGTTTCGGCGTCGGGCTCGCTGGCGGTGCCGCCTATAAGGTCTATTTCCGCGACAATGCCGGTCCAAACGTCGCGGATCTGGCGAACCCGGCGGCCGGAGCCCCCGCGCCGCCCGCCGCGCCGGTCCAGAATTTCGCCGCCAATGCGTCGAGCGAAGCCGACAAGGCCGTGGCCGACTCGACGCGTACAGACCCCCCCGCCCTTCCGGCTCTCGCGCCGCCCCCGCCGCCGACGACCGCTCAAGCCGCCCCGCCTCATGCGCCATCGACCACGGTCGCTCAGGCCGCGCCGAACCCGCCGCCAGTACCAAGGCCGGCGCCGCAAGCCGGCCCCGTTGCGCCGCCCGCGCCGGCCTCTGACGTCGACTTCGCGCCAGCGATGCCGGACCCGCCCCCCGCGCCTCAAACCGCCAGGCCGCAACTCGCGGCCGCGATCCCGCCCAAGAAGCCTGCGATCACGGCGAAAGCGCAGGAAACGCCGACGCCTCAAACGGTCGTGCAGCACGTGCCCGCGGCGGCAACCGCGGCGGGCAATTCCGCCCCGCCTTTCCGCGTGCAATTCGGGGTTTTCGCCAGCGAGGACAATGCCCGGCGCATGCAATGGGCGATCGAGGCGACCGGGCTCAAGATCGACGTTAGCCAGGAGCAGGGTCCGAGCGGCCACGCGCTCTTTTTCGTGCGCTCACCGTCTTATCCCGATTACGCCTCCGCTTTGAGCGCGGCGCAAACCGTGCACGACCGCGCGCAGCATCTCGTCAATCCGGTTTCGATCGATTACGCCATCCTCGGCAATCGCTCAGCACCCGATCAACGCGCGCAAATGCCCTAGTGAATCCATGGCGCATCATCAGAATGCGCCCAACTCGCGTTGCAGTGCGTTCATTCACTCGGACGACCCGTCATCGTTGCGAATATAGGTCGCCATCTATAAAGACGGGGGCTGCGATAGCTATTCCGTTCCAGATGGTTGGAGGCCGGTTTGCTATACGAGATCGCGCCAGAGTTGAAATGGCAGCTGCGTGATCGTGACCCTGCAGCATTTGGTCAGCCAGCATCGTCCCATCGCGTCAGCCACGGTGCGATTCTCCGCGCGCAAGCACGCGTAGCGTATTTTGCCGATGAACCGCGGCTGCGCCGCATGCGCGGTGCGGCAAAAATCGATTACCTCAAACCGGTCGTCCTGATCGCTGTCGTCGTCGTGCCTTGGGCGGCGATCCTCTGGCTTGGACTGTTCTTGGTGCGGACCCTTTAGACAAGTCCGCCTCGGCTGAGCGCTGCTTCCACGGTGCAGCGCTAGTCCCTCGGCGCGTCCTTCAAGACTTTCGCGCGATCGGTCGCGCCCGCCATCAGAAACGGCAGATCGTTGCCGCCCAGTATCATGCGCATCCCCATCGCGATGTATTTGCGCAACAGATCGTCGACATAGCAGCCGCCCATGCCCGGCCACTTGCCATGCTTGCGGCAGGCGGCGATCACGCGCTCATACGCGGCAACGATCTTCTCATGCGCAAATTGCCCGGGAATGCCCATCTCCATCGCGAGATCGTTGGTGCCAATGAGCAGCACGTCGACGCCGGGCACGGCGGCGATCTTCTCCGCATTCTCGAGCGCCAAAGGCGTCTCGATCATCACCGTCACCAGAATCTCGGCGTTGACGACGCGCGACGTCTCACCGACACCAACGCCGCGATAGCCGAATTGCGGCAGCGCCCCCATCACCGAGCGGTGGCCTTGCGGCGGATATTTCACATGCGCGACGAGCTCGGCCGCTTCCTCGGCTGTGTCGACATGCGGCATGACGATACCCCAGCCGCCGCCGTCGAGCGCGCGCGTCGCCATGTCGAGCTGGCCATGCGGCACGCGCACGATCGGCGCGATGCCGGCATCGAGCGCCGCGACCGAGATCTGCGAGCAGGTGTCGAGCGTCATCGAACCATGCTCGAGATCGATGAAGAGCCAATCCCAACCGCAGCTTTTCATAATGCGCCCGATCTCGGCGCCGCGCGCCAAGCGCAAGCCGCAACCGATCGAGACTTCACCGCGCTCCAAAGGCGCCCGCGCCGGGTTCTTCACGTCCGCCATTCTGATCTCCTCCATGACATCGCCACGACCGGCCGCTCGGTTGAAAGAGAGGGCCGCGCCCGCTAGGAATCGTCCGTAAGGGAATGAAGCCGCCGCGCGTAGTTCCTGCAATGGAAATCGCCGCGGCCTCCCCGTCATAAAGGAGCAGGAATCCCATGAAATTCGTGACCTTCGATGCCAATGGCCAGGAGCGTTTGGGCGTGGTCGACGCCAAGCGCGGCATCCTCGACCTGCAAAAGGCGAGCGGTTCCCTGCCGGGCAACATGATTGCTTTCATCGAGGCGGGCCAATCGGCGCTCGATGAAGCGAAGAAGGTCGTTTCCGCCGCCGCCGACAAGCCGGGCTGGCTGCCGCTCCAGGGCACGAAGCTCTACGCGCCGATCCCGCATCCGCGGAAGAACATCTTCTGCATCGGCCGCAACTACAAGGCGCATATCGAAGAAGGCGCGCGCGCGCGAAACATCCCGGTGAAGTTCCCGCCGGTGCCGGAGATCTTCTCCAAGCCTTTCACGACCGTCGTCGGCCCCGAGGACGGGGTGTTGCGTCACGCCAAGAACACGACGCAGCTCGATTACGAGGTCGAGCTCGCCATCGTCATCGGCAAAGTTACGCGCGACATCGGCCAGGCACAGGCCTTGGATCACATCTTCGGCTACACCGTCTTCAACGATGTTACCGCGCGCGACAAGCAGGCGGCGCATGGTCAGTGGTTCAAGGGCAAGAGCTTCGACACCTTCGGCCCGATGGGCCCGTGCATCGTGACCAAGGATGAGTTCGGCGATCCTTCCGGTCATCGCATCACCCTGCGCGTCAACGGCGAGACGCGCCAGGATTCCAACACCTCGGACCTCCTCTTCAACGTGCCCGCGATCATCGAGAGCGTCTGCGCCAGTCTGACGCTCCATCCCGGCGACGTCATCGCCAGCGGCACGCCCTCGGGCGTCGCACTCGGCATGACGCCGCAGAAATTCCTCAACACCGGCGACGTGATGGAAGCCGAGGTCGAGGGCATCGGCGTGCTGCGCAACAAGATCGTCGAGTAAACGAAGAGCAGCGACGAGGCCGACGCGCCCACATGAGTGACCCCGCGCCGGAAGGCCAGGGCGACAGCGAAAGTCACAGTACGAAGCCGGCCCGGGTCTTTACCGGGCCGGTGCGACTCTATCTGCTCGCGCGTTTTTCGGGCTCGGCAGCATTCCAGATCCAGGGCGTCGCCGTCGGCTGGTACATCTATCAGCTCACCGACTCGCCCCTGCAACTCGGCCTTGTCGGTCTCGCCATGTTCCTGCCGACGGTGAGCCTCGCGCTCTTCGCCGGCCACGCGATCGATCACTTCGAGCGCCGCCGTGTCTTGCTTTGTGCCTGGTCGGTGCAGGCCGCTGCGGCGGCGGCAATCGGCCTGCTCGCGCTCTCCGGCGCCGGCAGCGTCTTCTGGGTCTATGCCCTCATCGCCTGCATCGGCGCCGGCCGCTCCTTCGAGCAGCCGGCGCAAGCGGCGCTGCTGCCAAGCCTCGTGCCGGTCGCGCTCTTCCCGCGCATCACGCCGGCGGGTTCGTTGGTCAATCAGTTCGCGGTGATCTTGGGCCCCGCGCTCGGCGGATTGCTCTTCATCTTCGGCGCGCCGGTCGCATTCTTCGGCGCGGCGACGATGCTCTGCGTCGCGCTCACCGCCGTCTCCCTCCTGCCGCGTCATCCGCCGCGCCCGGCGCAGCCGCTATCCTTGAACAGCTTCCTCTCTGGCATTCATTTCATACGCCGCGCCGAAGCAGTGCGCGGCGCGATCACGCTCGACATGTTCGGCGTGTTTTTTGGCGGCGCGACGGCGCTGCTGCCAATTTTCGCACGCGACATCCTGATGATCGGCCCGGTCGGCCTCGGCCTGTTGCGCTCGACGCCGGCACTCGGCGCGCTCGTCACTGGTCTTTATCTGGCGCGCCATCCCCTCGAGCGCCATGTCGGCCATAAGATGTTCATCGCCGTCACCGTATTTGGCGCGGCGACGATGCTCTTCGGCCTCTCGCATCGGATCTGGTTGACGGTCATCGCGCTGGTCGCGATCGGGGCGGCCGATGTCGTCAGCGTCGTTGTACGCTCGACCTTGGTTCAGACCGCGACGCCGGACGATATCCGCGGCCGCGTCAGCGCGGTCAATTCGCTCTTTGTCGGCACGTCGAACCAGCTCGGCGAATTCGAATCCGGCGTCACCGCCGATTGGTTTGGTGCCGTCGGCTCGGTGGTGATCGGCGGCGCAGCAACCTTGATCGTCGCCGCCGTCGGCATGCAGATATTCCCGGCGCTCCGGCGCATGGACCGTTTCATCATGGCGAGCGACAAGCCAGAGCATTCCGCCTAAGCTGCGCAGCAAGAAGAAGGGCGCAAAACGGAGAGACGTCATGAGCGATGCCCCGCTAGCAGCGCCCGACCATACCGCCGAGCGCGTCGCGCTCTGGCGGGCGATCCATGTCGAGTGCGATTCCGCGCCGCATGTGCTCGAGGACCTCACGGGGCTGAAGCTGGCCGCGCCCGACGAAGCCTGGCGCAGCCGGCCGGATATGAATCCGCAGGTGACGAGCCGCTTCCGCGCCTCCGTCATCGCGCGCGCGCGGTTCATTGAGGATCTCGTGATCGAGCAGGTGGAAAACGGCGTCCACCAATATGTCATCCTCGGTGCGGGGCTCGACACGTTTGCGCAACGCCGCCCGGAGATCGCCGCGCGCTTGCATATCTTCGAGATCGATCGGCCGCGCATGACGGAATGGAAGCGTCGGCGTCTCAACGACACCGGCTACGGCGTCCCCGATTGGCTGCACCTCGCGCCGGTCGATTTCGAAGCCGGGGAATCCTGGCTCGAGAGGCTGGCCGCGAGCGGCTTCGACCGCGGCAAGCCGGCAATCGTCGTCTCGACGGGCGTTTCCATGTATCTGACGCGCGAAGCCAATGCCGCGACCATGCGTCAAGTCGCGATGCTCGCCGAGGGCTCAATCCTAGCGATGACTTTCATGTGCCCGATGGAGCTCGCCGATCCCGAGGATCGCCCGGCACGCGGCTGGGCCGAGGCCGGCGCGCGTGCCGCCGGCACGCCCTTCATCACTTTCTTCAGCCCCGAAGAGATCGTCGCGTTCGCGCGCGAGAACGGTTTCAAGAGAGCAAGGCATGTTCCGGCGGCAACGCTGAACGAGCGCTATTTTGCGGGGCGGAGCGACGGGCTGCGCACATCGAATTCCGAAGAGTTGGTGGTTGCAACGACGTGACGAACAGAGAGAAAACGATGCGCTTGGCGGCAACGATCGTCGTCGGCGCGGCAGCACTTCTCGGCGCTACGACGGTGTGCCGTGCCGCCGATCATCTGAACGTCGGCGTCCCCTCGCCGGCTTACGATTTCGCGCTGCTCTCGGTCGGCATCGATGCCGACATCTTCAAGGATAACGGCCTCGACATCACGCCGATCGAGCTCGCCGGCAGCGCCAAGCTGCATCAGGCACTGATCGCCGGCAGTATCGACATCGCGATGGGCGCCGGCACCGATCTCGTCTTCATCGCCAAAGGCGCGCCCGAGAAGGCGATCGCCGATATGGCCGGACCGCCGAACAATATGGCGCTCATCGTCGCGAGCAAAGGGCCGATCAAGACCGTCGCCGATCTCAAGGGCCAGAAGATCGGCGTCAGCACCGTCGGCTCGTTGACCTATTGGCTGGCGCAGCAGCTCTCGATCCGTCAGGGCTGGGGTCCCAACGGGATCGAGATCGTACCCGTCGGCGGCATGCAGGGCGAAGCCGCCGGTCTCATCGGCGGCAATCTCCAGGGCGGCGTCGGATCGCTCGAAGGCGGGCTCGAAATGGCCGATAAGGGTCAGGGCCGCATCCTCGTGATGTTCGGCGATTTCGTGCATCCTTTCCTCGCGCATGCGATCTTCGCCACCGACGCGACGATCGCGCAGCATCCCGACCAACTCCGGCGCTTTCTCAAAGGCTGGTTCGAGACCATCGCTTTCTCGCGGACGCATAAGGCCGAGGCGATTCGCTATTCACAGAAGGTCACGCACCTCTCCGACGAGAACGCCGAGCAGGTCTATCTCAACGAGACGCCGATGTTCTCGAGCGATGGCCGATTTGATCTCGAAGCGGTCGAGGTCGTGAAGAAATCACTCATCGACATGGGCCAAGCCGAGAAGATGCCGCCGAACGACCAGCTCTTCACCGAGGAATTCCTTCCCCAAAGCCCCTAGACCGCAACCCCCGATAGCCGCGAGGCCGCCATGACCGTCCCTTTCGTTGTCCCTTTTTATGCCGCTATTTTCACCCTGCTCTATATCGGTCTGACCTTCCGCGTGATCGCGCTGCGCAATTCCAAACGTGTCTCGCTCGGAAGCGGCGGCGACCCCGCGCTCGAGCGCGCGATCCGCATTCATGCCAATTTCATCGAGTATGTACCGCTGGCGCTGATCCTTCTGACCGCGATGGAAATGCAGCGCCGCTCGCTTTACGTGCTCCATATCCTCTGCCTGCTCTTGTTGCTGGGCAGGATCTGTCACTTCCTCGCCCTCTCGCGCGAAAACACCGCGAACCCGCTACGCGGCGTCGGGGTCGGACTGACCGTTTTGGTGCTGGTCTCTGCAGCGATCAGCCTCATCATCGATTTTTTCCGCATCCTGCCGACAACGTGACCGCTGCCCCGTAGACAGCGCGGATCGCGCGGCCAAAGATACGTCATCGCTTCACGGGAGGTACGAATGCTGACCCTTTGCTATTGCCCCGGCGCCTGCTCGATGGCCTCGCATATCGTGCTCGAGGAGAGCGGCGAGAAATACAACGGCCGCAAAATCGATCTCGGCAAGGGCGAGCAGCGCTCGGCCGAATATCTGAAGATCAATCCGCACGGTCGCGTGCCGGCGCTCGGCCTCGATAATGGCGAGTTCATCTCCGAGAACACAGCGATCCTGCCGTTCCTCGGCAAGCGCTTCAAGTTGTGGACCGACGAGCCCGCGCGCGAGGCGCAGATGATGTCGTTCGTCGGCTGGATCGCCTCGACCGTTCATCCCGCGCACGGCCATATCGGCCGGCCCGAGCGCTATGCGAGCGACCCTGCGGCCTACGACAATATCAAGGAAACCGGGAAGAAGAACTTCCACGAATATCTTCAGGAGATCGACGGCCTCTATGCCGGTAAGGAATGGCTCTTCGACAAATACTCGGTCGCCGACCCTTATGCCTTCGTGATGTACACCTGGGGCGTCCGGCGCGAGCTCCCAGTCAACGAGTTGAAGAACTTCACCGCCTTCAAGGATCGAATGCTGAAGCGCCCGGCGGTGCAGCGGGTCTTGGAAGACGAAAAGGTGAAGGTGTAACGCGCAGCGTTGTACCTTCACCCCGGCCGCCGCGCAGCGGCGCAATCCGCTAAACGAGCGACCTACGCCGTGGTCACTCGCCCTTCCATTGCGGAGGGCGTTTATTGAGGAAGGCGTCCATGCCTTCCTGGAAATCCCTGCTCATGTAGCACATGAGGATGATGTCGCGGCCCTCTTCGGTCGGAATGCGCGGCGTCAGGCGATGCAGCGCCTCCTTCGTTGCACGCAACGTCAGCGGCGCGAGGCCGGCGACATGCTTGGCGAGCGCCTCGGCGCGCGCCATCAGGGCGGCGTGATCGGGCAGCACTTCGCTGACGAGGCCGACGCTCTGGGCTTCCTCTGCCTCGACGAGGCGGGCCGTAAAGATGATCTCCTTGGCGCGCGCGATACCGATCAGCGCCGCGAGCCGCGCGTAATTCCCCATCGAGAGACAATTGCCGAGCGTGCGCGCCACCGGAAAGCCGAAACGCGCATTGGCCGCGGCGATGCGGAGATCGCAGGCGGCCGCCAGCGCCCCACCCCCGCCGGTGCAGGCGCCGGCGATCGCCGCGATGGTCGGGACGCGGCAGCGCTCGAGCGTGCCGACGACGCGGTCGATGCGGCTCTCGTAAGCGAGCGCATCCTCGGCGGTCTTGAAGGCTTTGAACTGCGAGATGTCGGTGCCGGAAGCGAAGGCCTTGTCGCCCGCGCCGGTCAGCAACAGCGCCTTGATCGTGCGATCATTCTCCGCCGCTTCGCAGATCTCGGCGAGCCGCTCGTACATCGCGAAAGTGAATGCGTTGCGCGCTTGCGGCCGGTTGAAGGTGATACGCCCGATCTCGTCTTTCACCTCATACAATAGATCCTGATCCACCGAACTCTCCTATGATCTGCGCGATTTTACCATGCGATGGAGGATTTTAGCGTGCGCGGAGCCACCATTGATTGCAAAATCCACCGCTTACCCGACTTGTGATAGGCTCGATCAGCGCAACAGGCTATTCTCCGCGCCCGCCGAAAAGGCCAAACCGACGACTACCTTCCTCAGAATCTTCAGCAAGAATCAATCAAGAAGAAACATGGCTGATCGTAACTCCGGCGTTGCTCGCGAGCGTATCCGGCGCCGCCGACACACCGCTAAAGAACATGGGCCCGATCCGGTCGATCTGCATGTCGGCGGTCAATTGCGGCTGGCACGCGAACTCACCGGCCTAACCCAGACCGAGGTCGGCCGCGCGCTCGAGATGAGCTTTCAGGTCATCCAAAAATACGAGCAGGGCGAGATCCGCGTCTCCGCCAGCCGGCTATTTCAATTGGGGCGCCTCCTGCGCAAGTCGCCCGACTATTTTTTCGAGGGGCTGACTGCAACCGATGGCGCGGGGATTGGGGTGCCCGAGCGGAGCGATATCGAGCTCGTTCGGGCCTTCCGCACCATCCAAAGCGATGAGCTCAAGCAACTCCTGGTGCGCTTAGCGCGGGATATCGCCGAGAAGCATGGAAACGCTTTGGCAACGCCCCATAACTAATTAATTTTATTGATTTATTTGTTCTTCTCTACGGCCAAGTCCGCGCCCGATCGTGGCGAATTAGTGATTTTATCGAGTTTGCGGCGAATCGGACTTGTGCTTTTCCGACAAGGTTGGCACGCTTCTGCCCAACAAAAACCGGAGGCCGCCTCATGGACGACAAAATGAAGATGGCACGCTTTCCCGGCACGCCGAGCTTTGGCATGGCTCTAGCCGAAAGCGGGCGCATCTCTCCGCGCGAACTTATGAGGCGCAAATTGATGCGCAAGATGATTGCGCGCCGGTTGCGCAACGCGGAGATGATATCCGCAAAATAAGCGGCTTGCGCCGCGCACCTCTAAGAAAAGACGAGGCCCGGCATTGCCGGGCCTCTTTCTTTCTGCGTCTATGCTCGCGCCGCCGTCAGGGGATGTTGATCACGACGCGGCGGTTCTGCGCCTCGGGCACGCCGTTGCCAGTCGGGACCTGCGGATTGGCCTCGCCATGCCAATTGACCATCATCTCACTCATCGGCACGCCATGGGCGACGAGATAGTCGCGCACCGTCTCGGCGCGCCGGCGCGATAGCGCCTCGTTGCTGCGCGGGTTGCCGACCGTGTCGGTATAGCCGGCGAGCGCGATGTGCGCTGCCTTGTCGCGCTGGAAGGCGGCGACGGCGTCGTCGGCGACGCGACGTCCCGCGGGCGTGAGCGTCGCGTGGCCGGTGTCGAAATAGACCACGAAGGCCTGCGCCGGCGCTGGCCCCGCCGAAGGGTTGATCGGCATCGGCGCCGCCGGAACCGGTGCCGGAGCGACGGCCGGTTGCGGCGGCGCCGGCGGGGCGCCGAAGAAAACGCTGAGATTGGCAAGCACATTGTGGCTCTCGATGCGCCCCGTGAACTTGACGCCGGTCGAGTCCTTGAAGGTCGGATCGACGGTCGCGAAATAGCGATATTCGGCGCCGATCGCGATCGCGTCCGTCACGTGATAGCGCACGCCGACCATCGGCTGATAGGCGAAGACGACATCGTTGCTGTCGGAGAGCGGACGCCCCCCGACCGAGAAGCTGTCGAGGCTGACGCTCGCCATGCCGACGCCGATGCCGATATAGGGAACGAAGGGCGTGCCGGTGCGGAAATCCCAAAGTGCGTTGACCATGCCGTCCAGGACATGGACCCTCCCCGAGGGGCTGGTCGTCGCGCCGGTCAGCGACAGCGTATGCAGCCGCGTGCCGAGACCGCCGTCGCCATTCACGCGGATTGAATCCACGTCGTAACCGGAGAAATCGAGACCGAGCTCGACGCGGAGCTGGCCGAACTTCCAGCCGGCAGCGCCGCCCGCCATGAAGCCGTCATCCTCTTTCGAGCCGAAATTGAGACCGCTCGCGCCCTGGCCCTTCATATCGTTGAGATGCGACCAGCCGCCCTCGGCGCGCAGATAGGGACCGTTGGGACCGGTATAGGGCTCGTCCGAGCCGACCACCTGCGCGTAGCCGCCGGCGGCGCCGAGCGCCGACAGCGCCATGCCCAGAGCCAAAGCGCGACCAAGCAACATGCCATCCTCCACCCACGACCGCTCCGCGGAATACCGCGTTAACCGCGATTATTATTTAGGGTGATGTGTGATAGCAAGATTTTTATTTAATTATTACTTAATGTTTCCTTATTAATACAGTAAAATGGAAATATTTATCGGCGCGTTCTTGTAAGCAACAAGAACTGCACCGCCGCGGCCCGTCAACGATCGGGACGGCACCGGCAAGTTTTCCGGCAATACGGTTAGCGCTGAATGAGTCTCTGACAGGCGGCCGGCAGAACCGGCGCGCGCGGCGGTCCTGCCTGCGGCTGCGGCTGATGCGGCTGGAACCACCAGGCGAGGCTGGCATCGCAGCCCTCGCCCGCCGGCACTGGCGCTTGGCGCACGCAATCCGGCGAGCCGGCGGGACAGGCGAGCCGGACATGGAAATGATCGTCGTGCCCGTACCAAGGCCGGAGTTGATGAAGCCAGGAGCGATCGCCAACAGCGGCGCTGAACTCGCCCTGGCAGAGCGCGCGCTTGATCACCGGATTGACGAAGATCCGATCGACGCGCGGATCGTTTGCGGCGAGCCGGAGCAACGTCACCTGTCGCGCGCTGAACCGCGCCGGATCGAGCGCCTTGCCGTTTGCGGTGAGCATCGAGGGCAGCGGCACGTTCTCGCGATCGGCCGGCGCCAGCGCCGCCTTGGGATCGAGATTGTCCCAGATATCGACATCGATGCCAGTCTCGTGACTGGCATGGCCATTTGGCATCGGCCCGCCGCGCGGCAGCGACATGTCGCCGACGTAGAAATCTTCGAGCCCCGAGGCCTTGGCCTTGCCCCCGAGATCCTCGACGAACCGGACCATCGCGGGATTGCCGAAATAGCGATTGCGGCTGATGCGAATGACCTGATAGCCGGTGCCATCGAGCGGCAAGCTCGTTGCGCCAGCAAGGCAGCCATCGGCCGGCTTGCCGATCGAATCCGCCGGCCCCGACGAAGGCGTTGTCTGATCGCTCCACACCGAGGGCCATGCCGGCATCGCCAAAAGCGAGAGCAAAGCAGCGAGGCCGACGGTTCGGAAACCGGTTCTCATAACGGCAGCGTATCACCGTTAGCGGCTCATAGGTCACGTCAATCAACAGCATTTGATCAATTCGATCCTAATTGCGCTCCGAGCGACGATGGAGGCTGTGCGGAGAGCATCTCGCCCCACACCTGGGCATAAGGAGCGCCTTTCATCGCACGGCGGACGCACCCTTTCAGCGCTTACCGCTCAGGAGAAACCGCATGGCCAATACGCGTACCGAGACCGACAGCCTGGGCGTCGTCGAAGTCGCCGCCGACAAATTGTGGGGCGCGCAAACCCAGCGCTCGCTCGAGCATTTCAGCATCGGCCAGGACCTGATCCCGCGTGAGATGATCACCTCTTATGCGACGCTGAAGAAAGCGGCCGCCATCGCCAACCACGCAGGCCAGCGGCTCGACGATCTACGCTACCGATTGATCGTCAAGACCTGCGACGAAATCTTCGCCGGGCAGCACCACGATATGTTTCCGCTCCACGTCTGGATGACCGGCAGCGGGACGCAGTTCAACATGAACGTCAACGAGGTGATCTCCAACCGCTGCAGCCAGCTTGCCGGCACGCCGCTTGGCAGCCATGCGCCGGTCCATCCCAATGACCACGTCAACATGGCGCAGTCGTCGAATGACTCGTTCCCGTCGGCGATGTGTATCGCCGCCGCGGTCAATGTGAAGCAACGCCTCATCCCCGCGGTGACCGCGCTGCGCGACGCGATCGACAAGAACGCCAAAGCCTGGGACGGAATCGTGAAGATCGGCCGTACCCATATGCAGGACGCAACGCCCCTCACCTTGGGGCAAGAGTGGTCCGGCTATGCCGGGATGCTGTCCGACGATCTGGAACGGATGGAGGCGGCACTTTCCGGCGTCTATCGCCTGGCGCTCGGCGGCACGGCGGTCGGCACGGGCATCAATTCGGCGCCCGGCTTCGCCGAAGCGGCCACCGCCGAGATCGCGAAGCTGACCGATCTGCCGTTCGTCTCGGCGCCGAACAAATTCGCCGTTCAGGGCGCGCATGATGCGCTGGTCCAGCTCTCGGGCACCCTGCGCACATTGGCAGTATCGCTCTACAAGATCGCCAACGATATCCGCCTAATGTCCTGCGGGCCGCGCGCTGGCTTTGCCGAGCTGGCGATCCCGGAGAACGAGCCGGGTTCTTCGATCATGCCGGGCAAGGTCAATCCGACACAATGCGAAGCGCTCACGATGATCGCCGTGCAAGTGATGGCGAACGACGTCGCGGTGGGTTTCGGCGGCGCTGGCGGCTATCTCGAAATGAACGTCTACAAGCCGCTGATGATCTTCAACATCACGCATTCGATCACGATCATGACCGACGGCTGCACGAACTTCCGAAAATTCCTGATCGAAGGCACCAAGCCCAATCTCAAGAAGATCAACGAATATGTCGAGCGCTCGTTGATGCTGGTGACCGCGCTGTCGCCGGTGATCGGCTATGACAAGGCGTCGAAGATCGCCCATTACGCGGCGGACTACGACCTCACGCTGAAGGATGCCGCCTTGAAACTCGGTTTCGTCAGCGAAGCCGAATTCGATCGCGTCGTCGACCCGAAAAAGATGGTGCGACCTTACGTGGCGAGTGGCGCGATCATAACCGCGGCGGAATAGCGGCACATCGATAAATCGGCCGAGCATTGGCTGAGGAGAGGACTTATGACGGCGGATGAGCGCGCCGATCTCGTTCTGGCGTTCGCCCGGGTCCTTTATGTCAACGGGCAAGCGACGGAACAGATGATCGGCGCGGCCGAGCGTCTCGCCCACGTGTTGGGATTGCGTGCCACACTCATACCGCGCTGGGGCGAACTCGAGCTCGTCGTCAGCGGCCGGGACGAAGCGGTGAAGGCGGAGACTGCGGCCGATCCCGCCGGCGTGGAAATGGATCGCGTTGCAGCGACGATGCGGACGATCGAGGACATCGCGTCGGATCGGCTGACGCTTGAGGCCGCCGCTGCGAAGCTCGGCGAGATCGCGCGCTCGCCGCCGGCACCGGATTGCCTCTTCGCCCTCGCCGCCGCGAGCGGCGCCGTTGCGCTCGCGGTCATCTTCGGCATGCAGCATTTCTGGGCGGCAGTGCTGATATTCGTCAGCGCCGGCGCCGGGGGTTTCGCACGCCGTGCGTTGGGGCGCGCGAGCAGCAACCTCTTCCTGCAGCCGTTTTGCGCCGCGCTGCTCGCCGGGATCGTCGGCGCGCTGGCGGTGCGTTACGACCTCAGCTCGTCCTTACGCCTGGTTGCCGTCTGCCCCTGCATGGTGCTGGTACCCGGCCCGCATTTCCTCAACGGCACGCTGGATCTCGTCAACGGCCGGATCGCGCTCGGCATCAGCCGCTTTGCTTATGCCGCACTGATCGTCGTCGCGATTTCGGCAGGATTGCTGCTTGGCCTGGCGCTGTTCGGAATCTCGCTGCCAGCCGATCCCGCCGGCCGAGCCGTACCATTGTGGCAGGACGTCGTCGCCGCCGGTATCGCGGTCGCGGCCTACAGCATCTTCTTTTCGACGCCGCTGCACATGCTGATCTGGCCGATCGCCGTCGGCACGTTCGCGCATGCCTTACGCTGGGCGGCGCTCACCCAGCTCGGCTTCGGCGTGGCGAGCGGTGCCATGGTCGCCTGCATCGTCGTCGCGCTCATCCTCACGCCGGTCGCGCGGCGAACCCATATGCCGTTTGCCGCCATCGGCTTCGCTTCCGTCGTATCGATGATTCCCGGCGTCTATTTGTTCAGGATGGCGAGCGGCCTCCTTCAGATTGCGGAGGGCTCGGACGCAAGCTCGGCGTTGCTCGGCGCGACGGTCGCCGACGGCTTGACCGCGGCTCTGATCATCCTGGCGATGAGTTTCGGTCTCGTCTTTCCGAAGATGGCGATCGATTACATCGCCGACCGGCGAGCGCGGACACAGCCATAGCGGCCATGCCAGGGTTGGCGAAAATTTCCGCGGCACCGCAGACCGCCGCCAACGACGCGAGCGATTTATCGGGCATCGCCGGACGGCTACCGCCGCTGCTCAGCGTCATCGCCGGCATGGTCGATCTGACCGGCTTCTTCACCCTCGGCAATATTTTCACCGCGCATATCACCGGCAATCTTGTGCTGTCCGCGGCTGCTGTAGTGCGCGGCGGGCCGCTGAATTTAGCGCAGATGTTCGCCATTCCCGTGTTCATGTTCGCCGTCTCGGCGACCTGGCTCATCGCGCGGACATGCGGCCGGCACGGCCTACCCCTCGTTCGCCTCCTGCTCGAAGCTCAGTTCCTCCTGCTTGCCGTGGTGCTGATCTTCAGCATTCTCACCAAACCCTCGACCGATCCGCACGGTTTGACCGCCGGCATCACGGCCATGATCGCGGTCGCGGCGATGGCCTGCCAATACGCGCTGCTTCGCCTCGCTTTGCCGAAGGTCGTCTCGACCGCGGTGATGACCGGCAATCTGACCAACGCGGTTTTGTCCCTGATGGAAGCAGTGTCGAGGCGCGGCTCGCTCGCCGCCGCGGACATGGAGCGGTTGAGAGGATCGCTGCGTCTGCTTTTCGGCTTCCTGATCGGTTGCCTTGTGGCCGCGGGCGCCGTCTCTTTCGGGGGAGAATGGGCTTGGTCGCTGCCGGTCGCTCTGGCCGCAGTCGCGATCGTGCTGCGCTAGCCTGACCCGCGCTCGAAGCGCTAGTCTCGCCCGCAAAGAAAGCGAGGCAGCCCCATGTTCATCCACGTCACCCAGGATTTTGCCGTCGCGCTCCAAGAGCCCGAGGACTTCAAGAAGTTCAAGCTGGTCATCGACGCGGCAGGCGCCGACGCCGCGCGGCTGAGCGCGGCGCTCGACGGTGTCGCGACACTCGATGCCGGAGGCCATGCCTGGGTGAGCGAGGATTGGCTGCGGAAACACGATCGCGCCGCCGCCTGGCAGGACGGCCTCACCGCGATGATCGGCGTCGCCAAGAAGTACGGCTGGGTCGACGAGCAGAAGAAAGCGATCCGCGCCCACATCGAATGGCCGAACCGTGCCGAAGGTGTGCGTTGAGCAAAACCCTGCTCGTCACCGGCGGCGGCCGCGGCATCGGTGCCGCCACCGCCCTCGCCGCCGCACGGGCCGGCTGGGATGTCGCGATCAACTACCTCGAAAAAAGCACACGCGCCGATCAGATCGTCGCCGAACTGACGCAACTCGGCCGCAAAGCGAAAGCCTATCCCGCCGATATCGCCGATGAGCGCGCGGTCGTCGGGCTCTTCGCGGCCGTCGATCGCGATTTCGGCGCGCTCCAAGGCCTCGTCAACAGCGCCGGCATCATCGGCCCGCATGGCCGCATCGATGCGGTGGGCGCCCCGGAGCTCGACCGGCTCTTTGCGATCAACATCACCGGCACGCTGATCTGCTGCCGCGAGGCGGTCAAGCGCATGTCGACAAAACATGGCGGCAAGGGCGGCGCGATCGTGAATCTGTCCTCCGCCGCATCGCGCATCGGCGGCGCCGGCGAGACCGTGCCCTATGCCGCGAGCAAAGGCGCAATCGACAGCCTCACCTTCGGCCTGGCGCAGGAAGTCGCTGCCGAAGGCATTCGCGTCAGCGCGGTGAGCCCGGGTGTCATCGACACCGAGATCCAGCCCGAAGGCCGCGTCGCACGCGTCGGTCCGAACTTGCCGATGAAACGCGCCGGCCGAGCCGAGGAAGTCGCGAGCGCTATCCTCTATCTCCTCTCCGACGAAGCCTCTTACATCGCCGGCACGGTGCTGGACGTCACCGGCGGCCGCTGATCACGCCGATTCGATCCAGTAACGCCGCACCACCACCGCGACGGCACCGAGCACGGCGAGCGCGCAGGCGACGCAGGCAATCCAGCCGCCGAGCGTCCAGGCGAGGCCCCCGACCGGTCCGCCAACGCTGCCGCCGAGATAATAGAAGGTGACGTAAAGCCCGACCGCGGACGACCGTCCGCGCTGCGCCGTCAGCGCGACATAGCTCGTCGACGCCGCCTGGCAGACGAAACAGAAGGCGGCGGCGATGGCGAGGCCGGCGACCACCGCGACGACGCTGGGCAAGAGCGTCATCGCGATGCCGATGGCCCAGCCGCCGAGCGCGAACTGCACCATGCGCAATCGCCCAAGCCAGGCGACGCAGCGCCCGACCAGCGATGTCGTCACGACGCCCGCGAGATAGCTGATGAAGAGCGAGCCGATCGCCGCGGTAGAGAGATCGTAGGGTGGCGCCGCGAGATGGAAGCCGACGAAGGTGAAGATCGTACTGAGCGTGAAGAGGACGCAAAAGCCGACGCAATAGGTCGCGACGAGCCGGCTGTCGCCGAAATGCTGCATCATCTCGTGCACCGAGCTCGCAACCGACGACGAGCGGCGAAAGCCGCGCTCTCTCGGCATGATAAGCAGCGTACTGACGGCGAAAATCAGGGTGATCAGCGCGAGCCCCAGGAACGCATTGCGCCAACCGAAATGGTCGGTCAGCAAAGCGCTTAAGAAGCGCGAGAGGAAACCGCCGAACACGCTGGCCGCGGTGTAGATGCCGGTCACGGCGGTCGATTGGCCAGGCGGCGCCTCGTCGGCAATATAGGCAACCGACGTCGCAAAGATCGGCGGCACGAAGAGTCCTTGGACGAAACGCCAGAAAACGATCGCGCCGAGCGTCGTCGAAAAGGCGACCATCACCGTCGGCACCACCAGACCGAACATCGCTGCGACGATGACGCGTTTGCGGCCCAAGACATCGGCGATGACGCCCGTCCACGGTGCGACTAGGACGATGGCGAGCGGCGGCATGCTGACCGTAAAACTAACCGCAAGGGCCGATGCGTGCAGCTCCTCGGCAAGAAACGGCAACAACGCCTGCGTCGCCCACAAATCGAGGAAACCGCAGAGGCCGCACAGGATGACAGCGATACGCAGGCGGTCGAGCATGGCGCGAGAGTATCGACAACGCGGCGCCTTTGTTAGAGTGACTTCGCGTCCCTGCTTTTCGAAAAGAGATCGGGCGCTCCCACGTTTTGAGGAAACAGCCATGAGCTTCGTTCTGCCGACGACCGATCTCGCCGCCGCTGCGCTGCGCCCCGAGCCCCTCGAGCGCTTGTGCAAGCTGATCGAGCAACACATCGCCGAAGAGCGCTACCCCGGCGCGCAGATCGCCATCGCGCGCTACGGCAAGCTCGCTTTCTCCCGGCAATTCGGGCTGGCGCGCATCGGCACCAACATGGCGATGCGCGAGGACACGCCCTGCCGCCTCTATTCCAACACCAAGGTAATCACCGCGGCCGCGATCTGGCTCCTGGTCGAGGATGGCTTGCTCAGCTTCAACGACCGCGTTGCCGAGCACATTCCTGATTTCGCGCGCAACGGCAAAGGCGCGATCACGGTGCTGCAGGTGCTGACGCATCAGGCGGGTTTCCCCAACGCGCCGGTGATGCCGCCCGAGAGCTGGGAGGATCATCAACTCCTGAAGCGCCTCGTCTGCGACTACACGCTCGAATGGACGCCGGGATCCCGGCTCCACTACCACAGCTACTCCGCGCATTGGGTGCTGGCGCTCCTCATCGAGGCGCTGACCAAGATGGACTTCCGCGCCTTCATCCGCCGCCGGCTCATCGAGCCGCTTCGCTTGGGCGAGGAAATGCATGTTGGCATGGACGAAAAAGATCAGGCGCGCGCCGCCGAGATGTACGATCCCGGCGAGGGCGGCAAAGGCTCGAAGCTGATCGAGGCCGAGAACACGATTGCTTTCCGCCGCGCCGGCGTGCCCTCGGGCGGCGGCTTCGCCTCGGCGCGCGCGATGGCGGCGTTCTACCAGATGCTGCTCGGCGGCGGCGCGCTCCACGGCAAGCACGTGCTCTCGCCGCGCATGATCCAATATGTGACGCGCAATTTCACCGGTGAGCGGCCGGATGACGGCATGGGCGGCATCGCGATGCATCGCGGCCTCGGCCCGCATAGCCGCGGCGTCAGCGAGGTGATCCGTGGCCTCGGCTTGCTCGCTCATCCGAGCGTCTTCGGCCATGGCGGCGTCGGCAGCTCCTATTGCTGGGCCGATCCCGATTCAGGGGTGAGCTTCGCCTATATCACCAACACCAAGCTCCCCGACCCCTGGCATTCGCGGCGCCTGGAGCTCATCGCCAACTGCGCCCACGCGGCGATTGTTTAATTCATCGTCATCGCGAGCGTAGCGAAGCAATCCAGTAACCCCGACTCGAATCCTGGATGGCTTTGCCGCTACGCGCCTCGCAATGGCAGGAGCTAAGCGCTGATTGAGACGCGGCCAGCCGCGCACTAAACTGCGGCCAACGAAAAACGAGGCGCTTCTCATGTTCGTCGATATCTACACCCATATCCTGCCGCCGAAGGTTGCGACCGCCCTCGATGCGATGGGCTCGGACCTCGGCATCGCCAAGCGCATGAAGACCGTGCGCAATGTCTGGGATTTCGAATCGCGCTTTCGCGCGATGGACGAGGTGAAGGATTACCGCCAGATCATCTCTTTGCCCAACCCGCCGATCGAGGCTTTCACCACGCCGGCGCAGGCCATCGAGCTGGCGAAGGTGGCGAATGACGGCATGGCCGAGCTCTGCCGCAAGCATCCCGACCGGTTTCCGGCTTTCGTCGCGGCGTTGCCGATGCACGAGGTCGAGCCGTCGCTGGCCGAGGCCAAGCGTGCGATTGATCAACTCGGGGCCAAGGGCATCCAGCTTTTCACCAATGTGAACGGCAAGCCGATCGACGCCAAGGAGTACGAGCCGCTCTTCGCCCTTGCCGCGCAGTACGATTTGCCGGTCTGGCTGCATCCGACCCGAACCTCTGACTTCCCCGACTACACGACGGAAAAATTCTCGCGCTACGAGATGTGGTGGTGCTTCGGCTGGCCCTACGAGACATCGGTCGCGATGGCGCGCCTCGTCCTCACCGGGCTGCTCGACCGCTATCCGAAGATCAAGATCATCACCCATCACGGCGGCGGCATGATCGCCTTTTTCGACAAGCGCATCGAGAACGGTCTCGCCAGCCTCGGCGGCAGGACCAAGGAAGAGGATTACAGCGGCGTGCTTAAATCCTTGAAGCGCCCGTTCATGGATTACTTCCACGATTTCTACGCCGACACCGCGCTCTTCGGCGACTCCCACGGTCTCGATTGCGCGCTGCAATTCTTCGGTACCGACAAGATGGTCTTCGCCTCGGATTCGCCCTTCGGCCCGATCAAGCTGCATACCGACGCGATCGAGGCGCGCGATTTCGAGCGCTCGACTTACGACACGATCACAAAGCGCAATGCCGAGAAGCTGTTGAAGATGAGCTTCGCATGAGCCAAGCCGCCGACAAGCCGCCTTTCGTCCTCGTCCACGGCGCCTGGCAAGGCAATTGGGTATGGGAGCGCGTCGCGGACGCGCTGGGCGCCGCCGGCCACCGCGTCTTCGCGCCGTCCCTCACCGGCCTTGGCGAGCGCGCGCATCTCGCCGGGCCGCAGGTCGATCTCGACACGCATATTGCCGATATCACTGGTGTGGTCGAGCATCACGAGCTCGATAACGTCGTGCTCTGCGGTCATTCCTATGGCGGCATGGTCGTCGGCGGGGCGGCGGACCGCATCGCGGCGAAGATCGGCTCGCTCGTCTATCTCGATGCGTTCATCCCCGAAGCCGGCAAGTCGCTCTGGGATTTCCTGCCGCCGGAAGGCGCTGAAGCGCAACGCAAGAGCGCCAAAGACGGCTGGCGCATCGCACGCATCTCGGCCGCCGAGTTCCGCGTCCAGAGCGCCGACGACATCGCCCGGCTCGACCGCCGCGCCGTCGATCAGCCCATCAAGACGATGGATCAGAAATCGACCGTCACCGGCGCATGGAAGAACGTCCAGCATCTCGCCTATATCCGCGCCGCCAGCCAGCCGCGCGCGACCTTCGCGCAATTCGCCGAGGTCGTGAAGCGCGATCCGAAATGGCAATATTTCGAAGTGCCATGCGGCCATAACGTCATGCTCGATTTGCCGGAGGCGCTGACCGGAATCCTGCTCGGCTGCGCCGCACGCGCCGCGCAAGGGAAACGATGACCGGCGAGAGCTATCGCTCGGCCGGTGTCGATATCGATGCCGGCGAAGCGCTGGTCGACGCGATCAAGCCGCTCGCCAAAGCGACGGCGAGGCCCGGCTGCGATGCCGGTCTCGGCGGCTTTGCCGCGCTCTTCGATCTGAAAGCGGCGGGCTTCAAGGACCCGATCCTGCTGTCGACTACCGACGGTGTCGGCACCAAGCTCAAGATCGCGATCGCCGCCAATCACCACGAGACGATCGGCCAGGATCTCGTCGCGATGTGCGTCAACGATCTCGTCGTGCAGGGCGGCGAGCCGCTTTTCTTCCTCGACTATTTCGCCACCGGCAAGCTCGAGGTCGACAAAGCCAAGATCATCATCGCCGGCATTGCGCGCGCCTGCAAAGCCGTCGGCTGCGCCCTCGTCGGCGGCGAGACGGCGGAAATGCCCGGCATGTATGCCTCGGGCGACTACGATCTCGCCGGCTTCGCGGTCGGCGCGGTCGAGCGCGGCCAGGCGCTCGATAGTACCAGGGTCGCGGAAGGCGATATCGTCTTCGGCCTTGCGTCAAGCGGCTTGCACTCCAACGGATTCTCGTTGGTGCGGCGCGTCGTCGAGCGCGGCGGCTTCGATTACGCGAGCCCCGCGCCTTTCGCGCCGGAGAAGACGCTCGCCGAAGCCCTGCTCGTCCCAACTCGTCTCTACGTCAATGCCTGCCGCGCCGCCCTGAAAGCGGGCGCGCATGCTTTCGCGCATATCACCGGTGGCGGGCTCATCGACAACATCCCGCGGGTGCTGCCCGATCATCTCGCCGCCGAACTCGACGCGACGCGTTGGGAATTGCCGCCGGTATTCCGCTGGTTGGCCGAAGCCGCGAGGATCGAGCGCGGCGAAATGGCGCGGACTTTCAATTGCGGCATCGGCATGATCGCCGTCGTCGGGACGAAAGACGCCGCCGCGGCGCGTGCCGCGATCGAGCAAGCGGGCGAGCGCGTCATCGAGATCGGCCGCATCGTCAAACGCCCCGCCGGCAACCAAGGCACGATCCTCATGGGAACGGAAAGCGCGTGGCCCGGCTGAAGACCGCGGTTCTGCTCTCGGGCCGCGGCTCCAATCTCGAAGCACTGGCCCGCGCTTGCGCGGAAAAAGATTTCCCGGCGGAGATCAAGCTCGTCATCAGCAACCGCGCCGATGCCGGTGGTCTCGCTCACGCAGCGCGCGCCGGCATCGCCAGCGCCGTCATTCCGCATCGCGACTATCCGAGCCGTGAAGCGTTCGAGGCGGTGTTAACCCAAATGCTCGAGGGATCCGGCATCGAGCTCATCTGCCTCGCGGGCTTCATGCGGCTCTTGACCGCGAGCTTCGTCGAGCATTGGCACGATCGCATGATCAACGTCCACCCCTCGCTCCTGCCCGCCTTCCCTGGCCTCGACACGCATGCGCGCGCGCTCGCCGAAGGCGTGCGCTTCGTCGGCTGCACCGTGCATTTCGTGCGGACCGAGATGGATCACGGGCCGATCATCGTGCAAGCCGCGGTTCCCGTATTGCCCGGCGATGACGAGCATACCCTCGCGGCGCGCGTGCTCACCGCCGAGCATCGCGCCTATCCGCTGGCGCTGCGTCTCGTCGGCGAGGGCCGTGTCACCGTCGTCGGCGAGCGCACCGAGATCGCCGGCATGAGCGGCGGCGGCGCCATCTTGCTCAATCCCGCGGACGACAAGCGCGCGTGAGCGGCGGCGCGAGCAAGCTCGGCGCGATCGCAGCCTTTTGGATCGCGGTCGGCTTGATCCAGACCTTCAACTGGGGCAGCGGCATCCCGAAAGCGCTCGTGATGTTGCTGGTGCTTGCCGCCGCGCCGCTCGTCCTTGCCGCGGCACGGCGCTCGGCACCGTCCGCGCCCGGTTTCATGCGTGGTGTCGGCATCGCTTTTTGGATCGCGCTCGTCCTCGACCTCGCCTACTTCGGCGCGCGCATCGTCGCGCCGCACATCATCGATATCGGCACCACGACCTTGGCGGCGGGCCAGGCGCTGTTGCACGGGCAGAATCCCTACGCGCTGTCGCTCGACACCGGTCCCGAAAATGCCGGCTTCACCGGTTACAAGTACCTGCCGATGATGATCGTCGATTACCTGCCGCTCGGTGCGCCTCTCGGGCAGCGCGGCGTTCTGCTCACCAATCTCATTATCTTGCTCGCCTGTCTCTGGCTGATGAAGCGGATCGCCGGCACGGTGCTCGCACCACTCGCGCTGACGATGCTGCCGCTGCTGGCGGAGCAGATTTTCGCCAAAGGCGCGACCGATCTCGCTGCCGTGCTGCCGCTGCTCTGCGCACTGGCGATGATCGAGCGCAGCAGCTTCTGGTGCGGGGTGTGCGTCGGTCTCTCGATCGCGACCAAGCTTCTGCCGGGCATTGCAATGCTGCCGGCGCTGATCCCGGCAACGCGGCGCGAGGCCTTTGTCGCGGGGATCGCCGTCGGGCTCTTGCCGGTTCTCCCTTTCTTCATCGCCGGGCCGCAGGATTTCTGGGGCAACATCGTGCTCTTCAACCTGTCGCGCCCGCCTGACAGCACGAGTTGGCTGCAGGCGCTACCGCCGGCCGTTGCAACGGCTGCGCATCTCGTCTTCGCCGCAGCGCTGCCGGCAGCCGCCCTCCACGTCTGGCGCCGCAACCCTCCGGTCGTCACCCGCGCCGCGGTCGCCGCCATGCTGGGCATCGCCGCGATCCTTGCCGGACCCGGCGCGCATCATAATTACCAGCTCTGGTGGCTGCCGTTTTACGCGCTGGCTGTGGCTTTGGCGCTAGAACCGGCGGGCCGTGTCGGCTATATCAGCGCCGCCGATTTCGCTGCTAGGGATGCCTGAGCATGGCCGTCGACCTCGAACTGGAACGTCACCACGACACTTGGCTGGGCTTCGCCCGGCTGATGCGCTGGACCCTGGCGCTCGTCATCATCGTTCTGATCGGCTTGGCGGCTTTCGTCGCCTAATTCTCGCGGCTGGCTCAAGCGCTGAGCCGCGCCGGATCGCCTGACCCATCCATCGCCGCCGCGCGCTCGCGCGGGATAACGACCGTTGCCACCGTGCCGCGACCGAGTTCGCTTGTCAGCAACACGCAGCCGCCGTGCAGCCGCATCAACCGGTCGCAGATCGCGAGACCGAGGCCGGTGCCTTCGTGCTTGCGATTATGCCCGCCATCGGCCTGCCGGAAGGGTTCGAAGGCGCGCGCCAGATCCGCTGCCGACATGCCGATGCCGCTGTCGCGGATCTCGACCAGAATTTCGCCGCCCGCGCCCGCCCGCACACGCAAATCGACGCGGCCGCCCGTCGGCGTGAACTTGATCGCGTTGCCGATGAGATTGAGCAGCACCTGTCGGAGCCGCGTCTCGTCCGCGGTTACGCCGCTGCGCTGCGCCGCGGTGAGATCGAGGCTCAGCTTCACACCGGCGGCCTCGGCGCGCTCGCCGAGGAAACGCACCGTGTTCTCGATCAGCGCCGGCAGATCGATCTTGTCTTCGCGCAGCGCGAGGCGGCCAGATTCGGCGCGCGCGAAATCGAGGATGTCGTTGATCAGCATCAGCAGATGCTGGCCGCTGGCGAGCACGTCGCCGGCATAGGTCTTGTAGGCGGGCACGCCGACCGG
>DASXCX010000270.1:0-18322 GCA_036490955.1 Allostellaceae bacterium
GGCGGGGGCGAGCTGCGCGATGGTCTGGCCGGGCATAGCCTTGGTGGCGTCGCGGCCGACCGCCTGCATCGTGTCGTCGGCGGCGATCAGCCGTTCGACAAATGGCTTATACGAGAATTTGTCGATGGCGGCTTTGCCGGCGGGCGGCAGCTTGGCGTAGCTGTCGTCGTTGATCGCGACATAGCCGGTGTTGAATCCGAGCGGCACTTCGAGATGGAAGTTCGTCACCTCGTCGAGATGGAACGTCGGGACACTCGGCCAGCCTTGCGGCACGGCATCGACGAGACCGCGCTGCAGGCTTTGATAGAGTTCGCCCGGCTGCAGCGAGATCGGCGCAGCGCCGAGGCGCGGCATCATCTGGCTGAGCACGCGTCCCTCGACGCTGATCTTCATGCCTTTCAAGTCGGCGAGATTGTGGATCGGCTTCTTCGAATGAATGACGAGCCCGGGAAATACGACGAAAGCGACGGGATGGAATTTTGTGAACTCGTCGCGGAGGAGGCCTTTGTCATAGAGCGCCCACAGCGCGAGCGCGTCTTCGCGATGATCCTTCGCCTCGAAAGGCAGGGTACCGACGTTGGTCTTGGGAAACACCGACGACACCGGCCCGAACACCGCGAATCCGATATCGGCGACGCCGCCGGTGACGCGGTCATACATGTTGGAATTGTCGGCGATGACGCCGCCGGAGAAGAGCTTTACCTCGATCGCGCCGTTCGCGGCCTTGGTCACATCGTCGGCCCAGCTTTGCATGCCTTGGAACAGCGCGTTGTTCGGCGCCGATGGATAAGCGAATTTGAGCTGTACCGGATCGGCTTGCGCCGAGGCAGCGATGATCATGCATGCGCCGAGGCATGCGGCGGCAAGAGCTTTCATGTGTTTCCCCCTGGGTGAACGTGGTTATTTAAGCAGTGCGGGCGTCGCGGATTGCGCGCCAGATTTTTTCGGGTGTCAGCGGCATCTCGATATGGCGGATACCCAGCGGCGCCAGCGCGTCGAGCGCGGCATTCATCACGGCCGGCAAGGCGCCGACCGTACCGGCCTCGCCGGCACCTTTAGCGCCCAGCGGATTCGTCTTGGTCGGTGTCGGGTGGTCGTCGACGTGGATGGCGCAAAGGTCGTCGGCGCGCGGCATCGAATAATCCATGAACGAGCCGGAGATAAGCTGGCCTGAATCCGGGTCGTAAACGATGTGCTCGCCCATCGCTTGCCCGACGCCTTGCGCGACGCCGCCTTGCACTTGCCCGTGCAGCGTCAGCGCGTTGATGACGGTGCCGACATCGTCAACCGCGACATAGCGATGGAGCGCGATCTTGCCGGTCTCTTCGTCGATCTCGAGTTCGCAGACATGGGTGCCGCAGGGGAAGGTCTGGCCGTCCGGATCGTAGACGCCGGTCTCGACCAAGCCGGGCTCCATGCCTTTCGGCAGGCGCGCGGGCTGGAAGGCTGCGCGAGCGACCTCTTTCAGAGGGATGCGCTTATCGGTGCCGGCGATGGCGAAGGCGCCTTTGGCGAATTCGATGTCTTCCTCGGCTGCTTCGAAGATGTGCGCCGCGATCTTCTTCGCCTTCGCGACGATCTTCTCCGAAGCGCGGAGCGCGGCCGAGCCGCCGATCACCGCCGCGCGCGAGCCGAACGTGCCGGTGCCGAAGGAGATCTTGTCGGTATCGCCCTGGACGAAATTGATCTCGTCGGTATCGACGCCGAGCTTGTCCGAAAGGATGATCTTGTACATCGTCTCGTGGCTTTGGCCTTGTGAGGTCGTCCCGACCAACAACGTGATGCTGCCAGTCGAATCGAAACGGATTTCGGCGGTCTCGCCCATGCCGGGAGCAGAGGCGCGTTCGATGGCATTGGCAATGCCAAAGCCGCGTAGCTTGCCTTTCCCTTTCGATTCAACGCGGCGTTGCTCGAAGCTCGTGTAGTCAGCACCATGCAGCGCTTCGTCCATGCAGGCTTCGAACTCGCCGCTGTCATAGGTGAAGACGAGCCCCGTCTTAAACGGCATAGCTGTTGGCGGAATGATGTTGCGACGACGCAACTCGACGCGATCGATGCCCATCTCGCGTGCGGCGCGGTCGATGATGCCTTCGATGACGTAGCAGGCCTCCGGACGGCCAGCGCCGCGATAAGGCGCGGTCGTCGTGGTGTTGGTGAAAACGCCCAGCACCGTCACATGGATCGCCGGCGTGGTGTAAATGCCGGCGAGCGTGCCAAGATTGGAGAAAGTCGGCAGCAGGTTGGTGTCGGAATTGAGATAGGCGCCGAGATTTGCCAGCGTCTTCACCCGTAGCGCCAGGAACTTGCCGTCCTTGTCGAGCGCGAGTTCGGCATCGGTGACGTTGTCACGGCAATGATCGTCGGAGAGGAAGCACTCGCTGCGCTCGGCGACCCATTTGACGGGCCGGCCGAGCTTGCGCGCGGCATAGAGTGCCAGCACGCTCTCGGGCGCGGTCACGCTCTTGGAACCGAAGGCGCCCCCGACATCGCCCGCGACGACGCGAAAGCGGTTCTCGGGAATCTTGAAGATGTCCTCGGCGAAGGCGCGGCGTACCGAATGGACCGAGCCGATGCAGCCGTACAGCGTGAAGCGCTTGTTACGCTGGTCGTACTCGCCGATGCAGCCGCGCGGCTCGATGGCGTTGTGCATGATGCGCGAGATAACGAAATGCTGGCGCGTCACGTGATGCGCTTTGGCGAAGGCAGCTTCGACTGCCGCTTTGTCGCCGACCTCGAAAATGTTGGAGATGTTATCGGGGCAATGCTCCCAAACCGCGGGCGCACCCGGCTTCACCGCATCGGCGGTCAGCACGACGGACGGCAGGGGCTCGTAATCGACCTCGACCAACTCGGCGGCGTCTTTCGCGATGGCCACGGTCTCGGCGACGACATAGGCGACCGGGTCGCCGACCAGATGCACCACGCCGCGCGCCAGGCCGGGATGGGGGGTGGTAACGATGGGCGAGCCATCCGGGCGCTTGCGCGGCATGCGCACCTTGGTTGTGCCGATATTGTCGGCTTTAAGGTCGGCTTCGGTATAAACGGCGAGTACGCCCGGCATCTGCTGTGCGGCGCCGATATCGATCGATTTGATCCGCGCCTTGGCATGTGGCGAGCGCAGCATGTAGCCATAGGCCTGGTTCGGCCGCGACATATCGGAGATGTATTCGCCGTGTCCGCGCAATAAACGAGGGTCTTCCTCGCGCGGCACCGACTGGCCGATTCCAAACTGCCCCATTGATCTCTGATCTCCCTTACGCCCGGCCCACTATAGCCGAGCCGTCAGGCGAGCGCGCGACGCAAGCCGGCCTGTTCGAGACGCGGCATCACATCCTTATGCCAGCGCCGGAGGCCGTCCCAATAATCGACCCAGCGGACCAGCACGCCATCGACACCGATGCCGCTGAGTTTTCCGAGCGCGGCGACGATATCGTCCGCCGTGCCGGTCAGCGGATAGCCGCCCCAGCCGAGCTTGGCGCCGAAGCGTAGCTTTTCGGCACGTTCCGGCATCATCTTGTGCATCTCGATATTCTGGATCGCCAGCATGTTGTCGCAGGCGACGTCGTCGCCTTTTTCGACGACGTAATAATGGACATAATCCTCGGCCTCTTTGCGCGTGTCGCGCTGCGTGACCGGCGCTCCGATCCAGATCTGGATGTCGCGGCCATATTCCTCGCGCGCGAGGCGGCGATAGTCCGCGATATGCGCCTTGGTCTTCTCGAGGTCGCTCGGATCGATATGGATGAAGGCTATATCGGCGTATTTCGCGGCGAAATGCTGGCCTTTCCCCGAGGCGCCGGCATTCATCAATGGCGGGAAAGGCTTCTGGATCGGCTTCGGCATCGAGAAGCCTTTGTTGACGCGGAGGAACTTGCCCTCGTAATCGAACTCGTCCTCGCGCGTCCAGAGCATCTTCACGATCTCGATCCACTCGGCCGCATATTCGTAGCGCATATCGTGTTCCATCAGCGGCGCGCCGAACATCTCGAGCTCTGGCCGGAACCAGCCGCAGACGATGTTGAGGGCAAAGCGCCCGCCGCTGATGTGGTCGACCGTCGTTGCCTGTTTCGCCGCCATCACCGGATGGACCGTCGGGACATGCGACGTGGTGAGGACACCGATGCGCTTCGTCGCCTGCGACAATCCGGCGGCCCAGGTGTAGGTCTCGAAATTCGTGCCGTTGAAATTCGATTCGCCGCCGAAGCCCTTCCAGCGCGCCACCGGGACCATCGCCTCATAGCCATGACGGTCGGCGATCTCGGCAATGCTCAGCGCGTTCGGCCAGTTGAGCTCGTACGCCTCTTCGGCCGTGGTGATTGCGCAGCCATTGCTGACATTGGTCGCGAAGATGCCGAGTTTCAGCTTGTTGTCGCTGAACAGCGGGTTGGTGCCGCGCCGCAGGTCGGCCGACGAAGTGCTCATACCCTGTCCTTACCTCAGCGGGTGCTCGTCCCGCGATCAGCTACCCATCGTCGTGACCAGCCACAAGGTGATGACCGGGAACACCACCAGCAGGACCAGCTTCACCAGATCGGCGACCACGAAGGGGAAGACGCCTTTATAGACGGTCCAGATCGAGACGTCGGGCTGGATGCTCTTCAGCACGAAGACGTTGAGGCCGAGCGGCGGATGGATAAGGCCGGTCTCGACGACGCAGATATTGATGATGCCCCACCACAGGATGTCGTAGCCGAGATGAAGCACGAGCGGCGTCACGATCGGCACGGTGATCACCATCACCGCGAAAGATTCCATCACCGAGCCGAGTAGGAGATAGACGACGAGGATCATCGCCATGATGCTGATCGGCGCCCAATTGAGATGCTCCATATAGGAGGTGGCCGATTCGGTCAGCGCGCTGACGCCGACGAAGAACGAGAAAATCTGCGCGCCGAAGATGAGGCCGTAGATCATCGCCGTTGTCGCGGTCGTGCTGGCCATCACATGCCAGAAAGTCTTGCCGCGGAGCTTGCCGCGCCAGAGCGCGCAAAGGAAGGATTCGAAGGCGCCGACGGCAGCGGCCTCGGTCGCGGTGAAGACGCCGAAGTAGATGCCGCCCAAGACGCTGCCGAAAAGCAGCAGTGCCGGGCCGCAGCGCGACAGGGCGGCCCAGAGGCGGCCCGGCGTCTCGTCGCGGTTGAGCGGCGCCGCTTCCGGCCAGATGCGGACATAGATCGCGATAGTGATGAGATAGAGCAAGGTCGCGAGCAGACCAGGGCCGACCGCGGCGACGAAGAGTTGGCCGACCGAGGCTTCGGACAGCAGCGCGAAGAGGATCAGCGGCCCGGAAGCCGGCGGCAGCAGCGCGCCGAGCGTGCCGCCCGCGGCGCAGACGCCGGTCGAGAAAGCGGGTGAATAGCCGCGTGCCTGCATTTCGGGCAATGCGACCTTGCCGATCGTCACCGTCGTTGAGATCGAATGGCCGGTGAGGGCGCCGAAACCGGCGCAGCCGGCGATCGTCGTCAGCGCCAATCCGCCGCGCAGCCGGCCGAGCATGACATGGGCGAGGCGATAAACGTCTTCCGAAATATCGGCGACCGCGGCGAAGCTACCCATCATCAGGAAGAGCGGCAGCGTCGCGAGCTGGCTGTTGCCGAGGAAGCCCGTCACCTCGGTCGAGGCCGCGCCCAGCGACGGCAGCAAGCCGATGAAAAGGGTCGAGGCGATGACGCCGACGATGCCCATGATCGCCGCGATCGGGATGAGGATCAGCGTCATCAGCCACATGATGACGAAGACCAGAGTCACCGTCAGGCCGATATGGGTCTGAGCCCAGCTGGCGAGCATCTGGTGGTTGGAGACCCACCACCAGCTGCCGAGGCCGATGAGCACGGCCACGACCGCCGCCAACCACGTCGCTTTCGCGCCATGCACCGAGGCGCGGCGCGCTTCATTGATGATGATCAGCGTCTGCACCAGCGTACCGAAGGCGAGCAGCACCGAGACGCAATACATGAAGGGCGCCTGCGGCAGGCCGAGAATGACGGTGGTGCGGCCCTCGGAAGCGAGCGTGTCCGCGTAGATGAAGATGCGCCACGCGAGAACGGCGTAGAACAGCCAGAGGCAGGCGCTGCCCAGGACTTCGAGCCAGGCATGCACCGGCGGGCTGAAATAGCGCGCGACGAGATCGATCTTGAGATTGACGCGCTGGATCATGCCGGCGGGGATGCAGGCCGAGATCGCGACCGAGAAGGTCATCTGCACGATCTCGTTGATCGCCGGGATCGGCTCGTTGGCGAACCACCGCAGCAGCACATCGACCATGGTGATTGCAGCGACGAAGAGCATGCCGCAGACGCAGGCGATGGCGACAACGCGCGAAGTTTCGCCGACATAGAATTCCGCCCGGTCGAGCAGCGACCGGTCGAGAGTTTCTAATTCGGCAGTCTGAGCGTGGACAGTCACCGGCAATTCCTCCCTGCGTACCGGACCCGGCTTATGCGCGCTGCGTTTAGGAGACGCGATCGCGATTGACAGGCTGCGGAAGCGGACGGAAATCTAAACCACAACAGGCGGGCCGCCAATCCTATTGCGTGGGCAGAATTCCGCGGGGAACAAAGAAATGGATTTTGCCCAGAAAAGCATGGTTTCACGGCTCTACGAACCAGGGATTCGCGAGCGCCGGCCGCGGGTTAGGCGCAGCACGGAAATCCCATTCTCGGGGAAAGCATGACATGACCGAATTCGCACGCGCCCAAGGCATCTCCGAAGCCGATGAATTTGCCTGGCGGCGCAAACTCGCCATCATGTGCCGCATCGTCGGACTGCAGGAATCGATCGGGCTTTTCGGCCATATCTCGATCCGCATACCGGGCACCGATGTAGTGTTGATGACGCCCGGTGCCGGCTCGGAGAAGACGGCTGCGCGCACCGATCAGATCTTCGTCTTCGGCATGGACGGCAAAATCCATTATCACCCGGGCGGCGACCGGCCGATGCAGATCCCGGCCGAATGGCGCATCCATACGCAAATCCACAAGGACCGGCCGGAGATCGGTTCGGTCGCACATCTCCATGCACACGCCTCGACCTTGCTCGGTATCGCCAAGAAGCCGATCCAGCCGGTCTTCGCGCAAGGCGCGTTGTTCAGGGACGGCGTGCCGGTCTGGGATAATCCGCGCCTCGTCGTCACCGACGTGATGGCCGCCTCGCTGTCGAAAGCCTTGGGCGACAAGCGCGCCTGCCAGATGCGCGGCCATGGCTCGGTGGTGGTCGGCACCACCGCCGAGGCCTGCCTCGTCGCCTGCACCTTCATGGAAGAGAATGCGCGCTATCAGATCGAGGGCGATGCGCTCGGCGGCGCTGTGCCGATGTCGGCGGAAGAAATCGAGGATTGTTCCCGCGGCAGCGTCGGCGGCGGGCTCGAGCGCATGCTCTGGGATTTTTGGGAGCGGCGCGTCGCCGTCGCTGGCGTACCGCTCTGACGGGCCGTCGCGTTCGCCCTGGCGCGCGTCGGCCACTAAAGGTCTCGTCAAATGCCGGCGAAATTACGCGCGCAAGGACCGCGCATGATCGGGCGTGCTCCCATCCTCTAAAATTCTGCGGATTGGCAATCGACTTTTAGTAGAGATGATCAAATTCTCAGGGGTAGTGCAGTCTCCTTGCTACCGAGGGAATATGATAGAGCCAGCGTTGACGCTTTCCGCCGCCGACCTCCAGGCGATGCGCGATCAATGGAAAGAGTTTCGCCGCTTTCGGCGCAAATCCGTGATCCTTGCTTCCACCCTAGAGACCGCTCACGGCGGAGTGCAGTGTGTCGCTCTAGACTTGTCACTCGGGGGCGCGCGCATCCGGGTTCAAGAAAAACTGGAGCTTCAGGAGGAGGTCACGCTCGTCCTCGCGAAATTCGGACGCTTTCCCGGTCTGGTCGCTTGGCGAAACGCCTGGGAGGTTGGGCTGCAGTTCAACGACACTCCCGAGGAAGTGGCACGGCGATTCGGAAACGATATTCCGTTCGAGTAGCGCGTGACGATTCGGCCCGGGCTTCCTGATCTGGCCCGAACCTAGTCGTACCAGTGCTGCGATCCGAACGCCGCGAGATCGCGCGCGGTATGCATCGCTTCGGAGGCTTGCTGCGAGATTGTGACATTGGGAGTTGTCGATCCTAGTATCGCCGCCAATCGGTAGGCATCTCCGGCGGGAGGGGGGCATGACGGCACGATGGGCGGCAATAGTCGTGGCGGTGGTATGCGCTTGGCAATCGGTCGTCGGTCATGCCGCTGAGGCAGTGGCCGAGGAGCCGGTCTCGTGCTTGTCCTCGGCGCCACCGCCGACCCTGATCGGCAACGCCAAAATCGGCATCGACAGCTGCGCGGTCATGGCCGAGAGCATCGTGCTGAATCGGCACGGAAAGAAATTCCGGCGGCTCGAGATCTGGCTCGGTGGCACGGTGGATGGCTGGGCTGTCACCGACAAGGCCGCCAAGATGAGCTATTTCACGGACGGGCCTGATATCGTGTTCGCGCAATTCGGCGTCACCGCCGCGCCATCGCACGGCGTCGGCCGATATTCGCCGCCGAAAGGCGAGCCCGCTTCGTTTCCCGACGGCCATGCGATGACGTTGTTACTGCCGGCTGATCCCACGGATTGGAACGGCAAGATCTTCATCACCGCACATGGTGCCGGATCCTACGCCAAGCTCGGCGAACTGGTGCCGCGCGATCCTCAGCCGCATCGGGCGGCGGAGAATTTCTACGCCGGGCTGATGATCGACAAAGGTTATGCGGTGGCGCACACGATGCGTTCTGCGGCCATGATCGGCGGGGATGTGAAGGTGACGCTCGATGACGGCACCGCCTTGCCGGGTGGGTTCAATGTCAGCTCCAACGCCAGCCTGGTGTTGCCCTGGATTGCTCTCGCCAAGAAAATGACCGCTGAGGCGATGGGATCGGCGCCTAAGCGCACCTATTTCTACGGCCACTCCGCGGGCGCCATGCTCGGTCATTTGATCAATTATGGGCCCGGCTTCAATCGTGGCGCCGACGGCAACCGCGTTATCGACGGATTCCTGATGGACGATCCTGGCGGCGGCATGTGGCTACCGACGCTAATGCGCGACGGCAAGGATGTGCTGTTCACGAGCGAGGCCGACCGGCAACTCTTCGCCAAGCAGATCGATGTCGCGCACCAGCTCTATCTCGGCGAGACCGGCGACTTCCTGGTGAAGAAGCGCGAGAATGCCCGCCTGCTCGTTCAGAAGGGACTGGGCGATCGCAATCGGCTTTACGAGGTGCGCGGCGTCAGCCATTTCGACGCCAACTATCCGGCGGCCGCGGAGCTGCCGCATAGAGGCGTCGATATGAGCGGGTTGTTCGCCGATCTGATCGATCATCTCGATGCCTGGGTCGACAATGACGTGCCGCCGCCGCCGACAATGAGCGACGATGCGGCGCTGGGCCATGGCAAGGCCGCGATCGCTCTGCCGATCAATGCGTGTCCGCTGGGTGTCGCCTATGTCTTTCCGGGTCCGATCGGCAATTCGCGCCGCGGTACGCAGCTCACCGACTGGGCACCGTTCGACGGCGTCAATCAGGAGCCGCTCGACGCACGCGGCGAGCTGGTCGACATGAACGGCGACGGTAAGCGCGACCGGCGCGAGACCGTGACCGAGGCTTGGCGCCGTCTCGGGCTGCTCAAGCCGGAGGAAAGCTTCGATCGCAGCCGTTATGTCGCCTGCGTTGATGCAGCTTCGAAGAAGCTGGTGGCCGAGCAACTGCTGCCGAAATCGATGGCGGATTTCTACGTTGCGCAGTCAAAGCAGCAGGCGCTGACCGGTCTCCAGTGAGAGGCGCTCGCTAGTTCCGCTGTGGCGGGAGAAACTTCTCGGTATAGAGGTCGGCGAGCGGCGGCAACTGATCGAGAAGATGGAGATCGATGAAGGATTGCGCCAGCGCCTTCAAGGCTTGCGGCTCGAATCTCCCGGCCAAGGATAGCGCGGGCGTCTGAACATCGTAGGTCTTCGCCGCGACGTCTGGCGGCAGCTTCGTTCCCGGCGTGCTGAGGCGAATGGTTTCGTCCTTGTTGGCACGCGCGAACTTGACGATATCGAGCCACGCCGCGACGAAGTCCTCAACGGTTTTGGCGTGGCCATCGATGAGGGAGTCGCTCGCGTAAAGGATATGCGTGATGAAGGTCGTCAAATAGCCGAAGGTGACGAGCGCCAATCCTTGCTTCTTGGCCTCGAGGAGATAACCCGCCTGGGCATTGCCGACGAATGCGTCGACATTCTTCACTTGCAGCGCGGCGATCTCGCTCGGCGTGCTCCCGACGGAAACAAGATTGATGTCGCTCGGCTGCCAGCCCTGGCGTTTGGCGAAGTCGAGAGCGAGCCATGCGGTGAGCGATGTCGGCGACGTCACGCCGATCCGCTTTCCCTTGAGCTGCTCGGGTGTGGCGATCTCGCCGTCCGCGCGAACCATGATCGCAAAGTCGACAGGAGCGGCCGAGACCATCGTCACTGCCTTCGCGGGCATCCCCTTCGCGATGAAGACGAGATCGGTGCTGCCGGAAAGCGCGATGTCGACGGCGCCGGCCGATATCGCCTGCGCGAGCTGGGCGCCACCGGGGAAATCGATGCGCTCGACCGTGATGCCGTGCGCCGCGAATATCCCCGCACCGGTGCCAACGTCGAGCAGTTCAAAAAAGTAAGAGCCGATTGCCGATGTGCCGACGCGAACCGTCTCGGCCGCAGAGGCGCGGGAAACGAGGCCCAATAGCGCGATCATCAGCGCAGCGATGGACACGAGGTTTGCCCATCTCTTGGTCGCCGCCGCGGTCATAGAGCGTTCCTCCTCGGGGCAGCTTCAGCCGAAATCCGCCAGCCGCGCGGGGTTCTCGGCGAGGATCTTTTGTCGCGTCGCTGCATCGGGCGCGAAGCCCTCGACCATGTTCATCAAATCGCCGTCATTCGGCATGTGGCCCGGCTCGAAGACATCGGAATGCGGCCAGTCGCTGCCCCAGATCACGCGGTCTGGCGCGCGGGCGATCATCGCCCGGGCCATGGCGGTCAATTGCTCGAGCGTTCCGCCGGCGGTAATGCGCGTCGGACTGCCGCTGACCTTGATCCAGATGTTGGGTTCGCCGAGCAGATCCAGCAACGCGCGCGCCGTGGGTTGATCGACGCCCGCCGTTATATCCACTTTGCCGAAATGGTCGATCACGATCGGGACAGGAACGCGCCGCAGCAGATCGGCGTTCCGGACGATGAGCGGCGCTTCGATATGAAGATCGATGAACCATGAGAGCGGCGCGATCTGTGCGGCGACCTTTTGCAAACGCTCGCTGTCGAACACGCCGCTTTCGGCGCTCGTTTTCAAGCGTTCGATGAAATTGAACCGCATGCCGCGGACGCCTTGGCCGTGAAGCTCCTTTAGGGTCGCGGCGTCGTGGCGGTCGGTAGCGCGCAGCACGGCGCGCAGCCGTCCGTCGGATCGCGCTATCGCGTCGAGTGTTACCGCATTGTCGAAGCCATGCGCGGATGCGTGAAGGAGAAAGCCACGCTGCACACCGATGACCGACGACATCGCCCAGAAATGCTCGATCGGCGCGGCCGGCGGCGTATAGCGGCGAATGTCCGCATAAGGGAACCGATCGGGTGGGCCCCAAACGTGGAAATGCGTGTCGCAGGTATTGAGTGGCGGCGTAAAGCGCGGTTTGCGCGGATTGGGGTCCCAGGGCAGATTGACCCGCAGATTCGATTGTTCCAAGACTTCCGCCTCCCTCACTTTTAAACGCTTCACTCTTGCATTGATCGAAGCGGCTGAAGCTAGTCTAGAACCTGCGAACCGATTCCTGAAAAACCAAAGATCGGGCAGGCGCTCGTCAATGAGCGGGTTCGCCGCGCGAAAAGAGCGACAGCGCAGATTTGAGCGGGGTGCGTTGAGATTGTCGAGGCCGAACCGACGCGGGCCGAGATTGACGGCAGCGACCCAGATGGGCGCGCCGGGCCCGGTTACGCGCGAGGCGCGAGCACAGCGTTGATCGCGCCGACGAGCTGGGCGGCCGTGAAAGGCTTGGGAAGAACTTTGGCGCCCTGGGTCAGTTCGGCGAATTTTTCCGCGTCGAACGATCCTGTCATATAGATCGTTGCCAGTTCTGGACGTTTTTTCTTCGTCATGAGGCCGATCGCAAGGCCGTGGGGCGTTTTGTTCGGCAGCTGGACGTCGGTGAGCAGCAGATCGAGCGGCTCCGCGCTCTCGATCACCTGCATCGCCGAAGTGAAATCGCCGGCGGTGGTGACCCGAAAATCCGCCGCTTCGAGCATGTTCCTGACGAGACGGCGATAATTTTCGTCGTCTTCGATGACGAGGATATGCTTGGCTGCACCGGGCTCGGACATCCCGATCCTCATTTATACGAACGGGTTACGACACTCTAACTTCATACCCAAGCGGCGGTTTACGACACCCTAATGTCGCGAAAAAACACGGGTCGCCGGCTCTGGCCGATGTGATCCAGGGCGGCTGGTAAGGAGCAATTAACCACTAGCGATCACCATCCAATGGGGATATCGCGATGGGATCGCACGGCGACCACTTTTTAATCTCGGCCATGACCGCCGGACGCCGCGACAAGCAAGCGGCGCTGGCCCTGGTCGCTTTTTCGAGCGTCGCGTTCTTCGCCACGCTGCCCTATGTCCGTGTCACGTTGGCGGCGCTGCCGGCGTTCATTCCAACCTACGAAGCAGCGTTGATGATCAACGATTTGATCACCGCGGTTTTGCTGTTCGGGCAATTCGCAACGATGCGATCGCGCGCGATGCTGTTTCTCGCCAGCGGCTATCTGTTCGACGCGCTCATCATGATTCCGCACGCTCTCTCATTCCCGGGCGCTTTTTCGTCGACGGGCCTGCTTGGCGCGGGTTCGCAAACGACCGCCTGGCTCTACGTGTTTTGGCACGGCGGTTTCGCCGTCTTTGCACTCGCCTACGCGATTGCGCGAAAGCGCGATGCGGGCGACCGCGAAATCGCATGGTCGCCGCGCGCCGCCACGATCGCCGCCAGCCTGGGGGTGGCCGCGCTCGCCTTGCTGCTGACCGTCTGGTCGACCTTGGGCCATGATCTGTTACCGGTGATCATCAACGGCACCGATTTTTCCTTGCTGGTAACAAAGGGCGTCAGCCCGGCGGTCTGGGTATTGAGCTTGGCCGCGCTGCTCACACTTTTGAGCCGGCGCAAGCCGTCGGTGCTGGACCTCTGGGTCATGGTGGTCTTGTGCGCTTGGCTCTTCGATGTCGCGCTCAGCGCCATGATCAATTCGAATCGCTTCGATCTGGGCTTCTACGCCGGCCGCAGCTATGGATTGCTGGCATCGGGTTTCGTGCTGGTCGTCTTGCTGATCGAGACCAACGGACTTCACCGCCGCCTCGCAACGGTCAATGCGGATCTCGAGGAACGGGTTGCCGAACGCACCGCCGCGCTCGCACAGTCGAACGATTCGCTGAAAAGAGAGATCGCCGAGCGCAAGCAGGCCGAGGCGCAACTCATCCAATCGCAAAAGATGGAGGCGATCGGCAATCTGACCGGCGGCATGGCGCACGATTTCAACAATATGCTCGGCATCATCATCGGGAACCTCGATCTGTTGCGCGGCTCGCCGAAATTCGGATTGGGCACGAACGATATGCTGCGCGACGCGATCGACGCCGCGGTGCATGGCAGCGAGCTCACCCGGCGCCTGCTGGCGTTTGCGCGCCGGCAGCCGCTTCAGCCGCAGCCGATCGATGTCAACGCGCTCGTTGCCGATACCGCCAAGCTGCTGACGCGTACGCTCGGCGAGCAGGTACAGATTTCTTTGGAGCTGGGGCGCGATTTGGCGCCGGCAATCGCGGATCCCGCGCAGCTCGAAGCGGCGATCGTCAACCTCGCAAACAATGCGCGCGACGCCATGCCGGGCGGTGGGCATTTGACCATCGCCACGGTCAACAGCGAGTTGGACCAAGACTACGCTGCACAGCACAGCGAGGTTGCCCCTGGCGACTATGTCGCGATCCGGGTGAGCGACACCGGCTCGGGCATGCCGCCGGCGGTGATGGCCCGGATCTTCGAGCCGTTCTTCACCACCAAGGAGGTGGGCAAAGGCACCGGGCTCGGCCTCAGCATGGTCTTCGGCTTCACCAAGCAATCGGGCGGGCACATCACCGTCTATAGCGAGCCCGGTATCGGGACGACCTTCAGCCTCTATCTGCCGCCTGCCGAGGCCGAGACCGCGGCGACAAGAACGCCTGTCATCGAGGATGTGCCGCTGGGCCGCGGCCAAACAGTGCTTGTGGTCGAGGACAATGCGAGCTTGCGGCGCCTTGTCACGCAGCAACTCACCGAGCTTGGCTACGAGGTGATAGCGGCGGATAACGGGGCGCTGGCGCTCGATATCCTAAAGCGCAAAGATGTCGATCTACTCTTTACCGACATCGTCATGCCCGGGAAGATCAACGGAATCGAGCTCGCGCGCATGGCATCCGAACGCTGGCCCGATCTGCCGGCGGTATTGACGTCGGGCTTTCCGAACAACGCCAATGTCCTCGTCGCGCCTTCGGTACGGATGTTGCTGAAGCCCTATCGCCGCGAAGAGCTCGCCCGCGCGTTATGGGATGAATTGAAGCTGCGCCCCCTTCGTCGCCGCCTGTCGGCATAGGAAGGATGGCGGAGGCGTATCGCGGCTTTATCCGCGCGCGCCTTATTTCAGCGTAAACGCGAGCAGCTCATCGGTCGGCTTGTCGGCGCAGCGGGTCGCGCTGCCGGTCCAACCCCCAGCGAAATAAGCCGTATCGCCGATCACTGCAGCGCCGAAGCCATGCCGCGGGCCGGGCAGGGGCGCAAGCTCCGACCATTTTCCCGTCGTCGGATCGAAGGCTTCGTTTAGCGTGAACGGCTTGTTGTCCTTGCACTCGCCGCCGGCATAGATGATGAGGCCGCGGTAATAGACGATGGCGCCGGCGCTGCGCGGTTCGGGAAGCGGCGGCGCGCTCGTCCATTTGTCGGTCGCCGGATCGTAGATGTCGTGGAACGCGGTGTTGTCGGCCGGCTCTTTGGTGCGGCCGCCGACGACGTGAATTTTGCCATCGACGACCACGACACCGGCATGATCGCGCGCCACCGGGAGAGGCGCGGCTTGTGTCCATTGATTGGTCGCGGGATCGTAGACTTCATGGGTTGCGACCGTGACCTTGTCGAGGCCGCGGCCGCCGATCGCATGGATCTTGCCATCCACTGCGACGAGGCCGACCGAAGCGCGCGGGCTCGAGAGCGGCGCGAGATTCTTCCACTGGTCGGTCGCCGGGTCGTAGCTGAAGAAAAGATCGTGCGCTCCGGTATGGATCGGAAAGGCGAAGCCGCCCGCCATATAGATCTTGCCGTCGAGCGCAGTCATCGCCGAGTGATTCATGCCGTGCGGCATGCCGGCGCGCTCGCGCCAGCTATCGGTCGCCGGATCGTATTCGTCGTTGACGTAGAGATCGTTGCGCTCGTTATTCTGGCCGCCGATGACATAGAGCTTGCCGTTCGCCGCGGCGGCATAGACCTCCGAGCGTACCGTCGGCAGCGGATGTTTCTTCGTCCAAATGCCGGCCAGACTCGCTTGCGCGCGGCTCGGCCCTGGCGCCGAGAGTGCGATCAGCGCGAGCGCCAGCAGCGCCGCCCCAGCGATGAGCGACATGGTTTGCCACAGTCTCATGGCATCCTCCCCCGATCCTTCTATCGGCCGAGCCTATCAGGCTTGGCGCGGTGAGGCGAGGTTGGATAAGCTCGGCTCCATGACCGGTATCGCCCATGAGCTCGCCTTCACCATCCGCCGCGGCACGACGGAGTCGCGCGAAACGATCACCATCCGTCACGGCGTGATCGCCGGCTGGACCGGCAGCGATCCCGCCGCGGTCGAGCACCACATCAAAGAGCTCGAAGCCATCGGCATCGCCAGGCCCACGAGCGTGCCGATCTTCTATCGCGTTTCCGCGTCGCGCTTCACCACGGCAGCGAACATCGAGGTGCCGGGCAATGAATCGAGCGGCGAGGTCGAATTCGCCCTCGTTCAGCATGCCGGGCGGCTCTATCTCGGCTGCGGCTCCGATCACACCGAGCGCAAGGTCGAGGGCTACAACGTCACTGTGTCAAAGCAGATGTGTGAGAAGCCGCTTGGCGCCACGCTCTGGGCCTATGACGAGGTGAAGCCGCATTGGGAGAAGCTGGTGCTGCGCTCTTACGCGCTCGAGCGCGGCGAGCGCGTGCTCTATCAGGAAGGGCCGGTGACGGCGATGCGCTCACCCGAGGAGCTGATTCGGCTTTACACCAACGGGCGCGAGCTCGACGACGGCACGATCATGTTTTGCGGCACGCTCGCCGCGAAAGGCGGCGTGCGTCCGGCGCCGCGTTTCGAATTCGAGCTCGAGGATCCGGTCAAGAATTTGCGCATCCGGCATGGCTACGATATCGCGGTCCTGCCAGTGATGGGCTGAAGGAGGGTTTGATGGCAGTCAATAAGAAGCATCACGAATTTCACACGCTCGATCTCACCACCGGTTGGGAGACGCTCGAAGGCTATCCGCCGGGCATCCAGCAGAAGATCATCGCGGGCGGGCTCGACGAGGTGAATCATCGCGGCAGCCGGACGCGGCTCCTGCGCTTCGAGCCCGGCGTCTACACCACCGCGCCCTTCATTCACAATTACTGGGAAGAGGTGTTCCTGGTGACGGGCGACTTAACGGTTGGCAACGACGCGAACGGTAAGGGTGGCAAGTCATTCCCGGCCTGGACCTACGCCGTCCGGCCTGCCGGCGCCGCGCACGGACCGTTCCGATCCGACGGCGGCTGTATCCTCCTCGAGATGCATTACTACGACCCGCCCTGAGCTGGTTCGCAACTCTTCATTCGCGTCATGCCCGCTCATTCGCGTCATGCCCGCGAAAGCGGGCATCCAGCGGTTTATCTGGCCCCCCGTTTTCGCGGCGGTGACGAATAAAGAATGGGGCTCGAAATCTAGATCGCGCCGCGCCAATCCTGCGGCGCTTCGCAAAGGAAGACCGAGAGATCGGGCTGCGGCGGCCGCGCGCCGGCGTCGAAGAACATCTCGGCCACCCAGCCGCGATGGTAGGCGCCGTGCGTCACGAGATGAAGGAACATCTCGCCGCGCGTCATCGCCGCTTTGTTGCCGTTGACGAAGGTAAAGGCGATTTCCTCATCGAGCGATTGATCGCTCTGCGCCTTCGCCCAATCGATGATCCAATCGTTGACCTTTTGCTGCGCTGCCCAGAGCGCGGCGAGCTCGGGATGGACCAGCACGTTGCGCGCCTTGAAGCCATGCTCGCGGCCTTCGAGATGCGCCTGCCAGATCAGATCGACCACATAGATGTGGTTGAGCGTGCCGATCATCGTCTTGAAGAGCGTCTTGCGCTCTTTCTCGGCCTCGCCCGGCGGCAGCGCGGCGACGCCGTCGAACATCACCTTGTCGGCCCAGGCCTTGTAATGCGCGAGCATCCGCGCGGTCTTGATGTTGAGCATCGGCAAAACCCTCCCTGCCGCGATCATAGAAGGTAGGCGGCGATAGCACGGCTCATTTCGTTTGACTTTGGGAGTTATATACTTGACTCCCTTGGTAGCTTTGATCGCACTCGCGGCGATCATGGGGGCTTATCCGGCTTCAGGTTTTGCGGTTCGCTCGGATTCTGGTTCGGCCGCTATCTGCACAAGAATCCCTCCGATTCCATTGGGTGTGCGAGAAAACGAAACCGGCGGTTTCTCTCCAACCAAGATGATTGGGATGTTTTGGGTGCAGCAATGTCTTCGGGCGGTATGCAATGCACTATGGGCGAATCAAACATGAAAAGTCCCGCCGCTCTCATAGCAGACTTGATTGGCTCCCCTCCGCTCTGTTCGCCGTTGAGATTAGTCCAATCGGGCATGAATGCCTGTTGGTCGTACAATTGGACGCCAACGGAGAAAACCGTAGGTGGCCGAGAAAACACCGCGGTCTTTATGCCTACGAGGCGCAGCGCTTCGCCAATATCAGCGGCAAAATGGAAAGGTTCAAAGCCACTGGTACAGGCGACGTTTATTGCCTCTACTTTACCTCTTAACGATTGCAGCGCGTTCACCTGCTCGGCGCTCAATCGGCGCGGCGCAAGCCGCTCTAACAGATTGGCGAGTTCCAAGTTCGCTTGTGCTGCGCGCTCAGTCGCTTCCGCCGCCATCTTATTGGCCCGAGACACTTTGGCATCTGACTCGATTTGGAGCTCACGCGCTGCAGAGATTGTTCGCACAATACAGAAGAACTCAATCGCGAGACCGATAGCGATGAGTACGTTTGGCGAGTTTGGCCCTATCTTCCGATCAAA